>CAZVYC010000186.1:1567-10381 GCA_964631425.1 uncultured Rhodospirillales bacterium | reverse complement strand
GGCAAGGCGGACACGATCGAACGCCTGGCCAAGCAGATGGGCATCGATGAAGCGGGCTTGAGGAAATCGGTCGACGGGATGAACGAGTATGCCCGCACCGGCAAGGACCTGGAGTTCGGCCGGGGCGATTCGGTCTATGACCGGTATTACGGCGACCCCACCGTGGCGCCCAACCCATGCCTGGGTCCGATCGAGAAGGCGCCATTCTACGCAGTCAGAATGGAGCTCGGCGATTTCGGCACCCATGGCGGGCTCGATATCGACACCAACGCCCAGGTCCGCGACCAGGCAGGAGAGCCCATCCCGGGGCTGTACGCGGTCGGCAACACGGCCGCGGCCATTCTGCCGACCTATCCGGGGCCGGGCTCGACCTTGGGGCCGGCGATGACCTTCGCCTATCGCGCCGCGCGCCATATCACCGGTGCGAACCAATGACAGCGGTGGTGGGGTGAAGAAGCTTTCTTTCGTTCGTCTTCCCGACGAAAGTCGGGATCCATCTTTCGGTGGCGCGACGGCTGAGAAATGGATCCCGACCTTCGTCGGTAAGACGAACTATGAATGGAATGAGCAAAGACTGTTCTTCGCATGCGCGGATTGCCTGGAATAATTTTAGCTTTCGCGTTTCCAGGGCGAGGAATTCCAGCTAGATACAGGCGCCCCGCGATTGCGGGTGCGACGAGACCAAGCGGGCAGGACCGGGGATACGGATGGCGAGTGCTAACGGGTGGGACATCGAGACCGATGTGCTGATCGTCGGGTCGGGAGCCGCGGGGCTGACCGCGGCCATCGTGGCATCGAAGAACAACGCAAAAGCAATCGTCATCGAGAAGAGCGACTTGTATGGCGGCACGTCGGCCACCTCCGGCGGTGTCGCGTGGATACCGGCCACCCGCCAGGCCAAGGAGGCCGGCAGCGACGATACGCCGGAGGACGGTTTCAAATATATCCGCGCGCTGACCGCGCCCGACGTGCCGGACTCGCTTATCTGGGCCTTCGTGAATAATGGGCCCAGGATGCTCGACTGGATGGAGGCGAACAGCGAGCTCAAATACGCCACCACCCATTATTGCGACTATCACCCCAACCTGCCGGGCGGGAAGACGGCGTTCCGCTCCCATGATGTCGTGCCGATCAATGCCAAGGTTTTGGGCAAGGACTTCCTGAAGCAGCGGGCGCAGCATCCAGCCGCTGCCTTCTTCGGCAAGATCAACTGGACGGTCGATGAGACCACGCCGCTGCTGTTCCGGCTGCCAGGCTGGAAGAAGATCATCGTGCGGCTGCTGTTGCGCTATTACCTCGATATTCCCTGGCGCTTCCGGTCAGCGCGCGATCGCTTCCTGACGCTTGGCAGCGCACTGGTGGCGCGACTCAAGCTCACCTTCGACAAGGTGGGGGCGCAGCTCTGGTTCAATACGCGGCTGTTGGAGTTGGTGCACGACAACGGTCGGGTTACCGGCGTGATCGTTGAGCGAGAAGGCAAGCGCATGCGGATCGGCGCCAGGCGCGGCGTGCTGCTGGCCGCGGGTGGGTTCGAGCGCAACCCCGAGATGCGGGCCAAGTACCTGCCGGTGCCGAACATCTGGACGGGCGCCCAGCCGCCCAATACCGGCGATGCGATCCGCGCCGCGATGGCGGTGGGCGCCAAGACGGCGCGGATGGATTCGGCATGGTGGGGTGTCTCGCTGGCGATTCCCGGCGAGGACAAGACACGGCTGATGACGTTCGAGCGCGCCTTGCCCGGCTGCATCATCGTCAACAAGGCCGGCAGGCGGTACTTCAACGAGGCCGCGTCCTATCACATCGCCGGCCACGCGATGATCGAGAACAACAAGACCGGTGCGGGTGCGGTGCCGTCCTATATCCTGTTCGATTCCCGTTACCGGCATGACTACCCGATGGGGCCGGTCCTGCCGCTGATCCCCGACTTCATGCTGTCGTCGGCCATCCGCAAGGTGCTGATCAAGGGCAACACCTGGGACGAGGTGGCGAAGCAGGCCGGCCTTCCGGCCGCGGCGCTGAAGCAGACGATCGAGAATTTCAACAAGCATGCGCAGGAGGGCAAGGACCCCGAATTCCTGCGTGGCGACGACCCTTACGACTGCTACTACGGCGATCCCAAGGTGAAGCCGAACCCGACCTTGCGGGCCCTCGACAAGCCGCCCTTTTACGCCTTCCCCTGCTATCCGGGCGACATCGGCACTAACGGCGGACTGGTCATCGACGAGAACGGCCAGGTCGTGGATCAGTCGGGCCGGCCGATTGCCGGCCTTTACGCCGCGGGGAATACGACGGCGTCGGTCATGGGCTATTCCTATCCCGCCGCCGGTGCCACGCTCGGACCTGCGATGACGTTCGGCTTCCTCGCGGCCCGCCACATGGTCGGCGCCAACGACTGATCCTGGTTAGGCGGGCGGGACTATCCCGGCGGCAGCTTGGTCGACCAGGGCGGCGCGTTCCTCCATCGCCTTGGCGAAGCGGGCGAAGAACTTGTTGGCATAGCGCGTGGCGGTGCCGTGCATCAGCTTGGCCCCCAGCTGCGCCAGGCGGCCGCCGAGCTCGGTTTCCGCTTCGTAATGCAGGTGTGCGCCGGCCGGAAGGTCAACCAGCCGGACGCGCGCGCTGCCTGCCGCGGTGCCCGCGATCTTCCCGTGGGCCTCGACGCTGATCCGATAGCTGGTCGGCGGGTTAAGTTCAGACAGCCTGATCTTGCCGTCGAAGGCGGCACTGATCGGCCCGAGCTTGACCTTAAGGTGGCCGGCATAATCGGTCGGCGTGATCCGCTCTATGATCTCGCAGCCGGGAATGGTGCGCTTCAGCACCTCCGGATCGTTGAGCGCGATCCACACATCCTTGGCGGACGCTGCGAAACGATAGTCCCCGACGAATTCCATCCTCGGCCGACTCGCCTTCCAAATGGTTGGTCAGCGGAATTTAGGCGGTATCACAGGAACGACAAGCGCCGCGTCATCGGAGCGCGCGCCCCGGCCATTTCGCCGGCCTGCGCCATTCGCTAAACATCGGGGCTCGGGTTCCTTCGGGAGGGCAGAGTCTTGCGCGTGCTGGCGTTCGTTGTCTTTGCGCTACTGGCGTTGCGGGTGGTTCCCGCTGCGGCGCTGGAGAAGACCGACCTTACCATAACAACCGCCGCAGGCCAGAATTTCCATTTCGAGGTGGAGGTCGCCCGCACGCCGCAGGAGCAGGAATATGGCCTCATGTTCCGCAAGGAAATGCCGTCCGATGCCGGCATGATCTTTCCCCAGGACAGCGATCGCAGCATGTCATTCTGGATGAAGAACACGCTCATCCCGCTCGATATCGTCTTCATCACGTCGAACGGCGTCATCAGCCATATCGCCCCCGACGCCAAGCCGCTGTCCGAGGACACCATCCCCTCCGGGGGCCAGATTCGCGCGGTGCTTGAGCTGAACGGCGGCGTCGCCGCCAAGCTTGGCATCCATGTCGGCGACCATGTGACGTTCCCCGGCCTGGGGGCGACCAAGTGAGCAGGTCGCTCGCCTTGTCCCGTCCGAGGCCATCGTGTATTTCAGCCCGAGAGTATGCGGGGCGTAGCGCAGCCTGGTTAGCGCGCCAGTTTTGGGTACTGGAGGCCCCCGGTTCGAATCCGGGCGCCCCGACCATGCTCATCCCGCCCTGTCTCGCCCCTTAAGGACGATCTCCGCATGCGCGCCGCGACGATCCATTGCCGCATCTATCAGCCGCCCAAGAGCTCGATGCAGTCGGGCCGGGGTAAGACCCACCACTGGGTACTGGAATACGAGCCAGAGACGCCGCGCCGCCCGGAGCCGCTGATGGGCTGGACGGCGTCGGGCGACACACTGAACCAGGTGCGGCTACGCTTTCCCACCAAGGAAGAGGCAGTTGCCTTCGCTGTGCGCGAAGGCTTCGACTATTCGGTCGAGGAGCCCAGGCCCCACCGCGTGCGGCCGCGCACCTACGCCGACAATTTCCGCTACATCCCGCCGAAGCCTGCGCCGGCAAAGTAGACCTGATTTCCAGGTTACCTCCAAATCATGCTTCCTCTGGAGGGAAGTCGGCCGCCAAGGTCACCGGCTCCCATTCGACCATCGACTTGATCACGCCGTCCAGCTTGGCGCGGTAGGTGTGATAGACCGGGCCGCCGAGCAGAAGCTGCAGCGGGGGCTCGGCGATGTCATAGAGATTCACGATCGCCTCGCCGGCGCGTTTCGGATCGCCCGGCATCTTGCCGTGCATCGCCGTGATCATCGCGCGGCGGGCGCCGACCGTCTCGGCGTAATCCGCGATCGGGTGTTCCACCTGCTTCAGCGAGCGTCCGGACCATTCAGTGCGGAATGGGCCCGGTTCGACCGCGGTGACACGGATGCCGAACGGCTTGACCTCCCGCGACAGCCCCTCCGTCAGGCCTTCGAGCGCATATTTCGATGAACTGTAATAGGCAGTGCCCGGGTTCGACATGAGGCCAGCCTGGGATGAGATGTTGATGATATAGCCGCGGCCCCGCTGCCGCATCTGCGGCAGCACCGCCTTGATCATCGCCAACGGACCGAAGAAATTGGTCTCGAACATGGCGCGGACCTCATGGTCGTCGCCCTCCTCGATCGCCGCCATGTAGCCGTAGGCGGCATTGTTGCAGAGCACGTCGATCCCGCCGAACGCCTTGTCCGCCGCGGCGATCGCTTCTGCGATCTGCTCGGGCTGGGTGACGTCGAGCGCGACCGCGATCGCCAGGCCGGGATGGGCTGCACAAAGGTCCTCGACGGAGCCAGGATTCCGCGCCGTCACCACCACGCGATAATTCTTCCGAAGCGCAGCGGCGGCGATCTCACGGCCGATGCCGGTGGAGCAGCCGGTGATCAGCCAGGCGGGGGCGGTGGGTGCGGGCATGCGGGGTCCTTGCTTGTTCGATAGTTGGGCGGGCCTGTGCCCCCAGTCTCGATCGGAGGCGGGCGCGGAGGCCGCCCCTTGCCGAGAGGTCAATTCTCCATCAACCGCCAACCATAGGACGCGGCACGGTCTTGCTGCTGCTTTCGCCGCTCTTCCGGCGTCACGAACTTAGTGTCCAACGGCAGTACGCCCTTCAGCTCACCCAGCTTCACGACCTCGCTCTCGGCGCCAAGGTCGCTTCCGGGGACGCCGCCGGGGAACTCCGCCCAGCGCAGCGTCAGGATGCCTTCGTGCATGTCGCACGGGTCTACCCAGTTGTGCACGCCAGGGTCCTGCGTCGAGATCACGAACGTATAGGTGCCGTCGGCGTCGGCGACCGACTGCGCCTTGTTGAGGCTCGCCGTGCGCTTCTCGATGTCATTGGTGGTGCCCCACCAGTTGGTGATCGGCACGACGAAATAGCCGGCAGCGCCGGTCCGCACGGTGACCACCAGCGCCTCGTCATCGGCCAGCTTGAAATGGCCCATGATGTAGATCTGGCTGCGTTGCGCGCCGTCCGTATCGCGGTCAATGGTGAAGTCGAACCTGTTGACCGGCTTCTGCAAGGTCTGGTTGTTCCAGCGCGCCGTGTCGGCGGCATAGCGGCGCAGGAACGAGGCCGTCAGCGCGGCCTGCTCGTCGCCAGTCGAAGGTGGCTTTTTTGGCGGCGGTCCGAGACGCTCGACCGACAATTCGTTGATCATCTCTTTCGACCAGTCCTGCACGACGTCGCGGATATAGAACTCATGGGCGGCGGGGGTGGACTGGATATGGTTGGCGCGGCCATTCGCCGGATCGCTGTCGACCGTGATTGTGAAGCTGCCGTCCGGTTCCAGCTTCAGGTCCTTGCCGTTGAACACCGCGATTGAATTCATCTTGGCATCCCACAGGCTGAAATAATTCTCGGTCAGGCGATGTTCGCCGACCTTGCCGCGGATGACATAACGCTCTTCACCCGAGATCGGGATCACGCGATACACGGAGTCGGGGTTGTCGATGCCCCAGCGCGAGCCGGGGATGGCAAGGTCACCGAGCTTGTGCGGCAAGCGCGTGATAGTGATGACTTTAGGCCGCTCCTTGTCGGTATTGAGCGACCAGATCGCCGAGGCATAGACGACCTCTTCGAACGCGCGGTCGAAGCAGGCCAGCATTTCCGGGCCTGGCTTGACCTGTTCGGGCCAGCTGTGGCGAACCTCCGCGATCGTCTTTTGCATCACCGGATGCGCCAGCACGGAGAAGGCCTTGCGTTCGATCTCCGCCTGGTCTTGTGTCGCGATGGGGTTGGATCGGCTGGACATCTATGTTTCCTCCGGCATGCGCGACAGGCTTGAACGCCGGCCGCTGGGCGAGGGCATATTCCCCGGCACGGACGACATTGCCAAGGCCGGTTTTTGAGGATCGGCCGTATTGTGGAATAAGCTCGGTCTTTACCGGGGACGAGTATTGAAATCGGCATGACGGCTGAGATCATCGACGGACAGAAGCTGGCGAACGCCATCATCGCCGAAATCGCCGTTGGGTCGGCTGACCTGCGGCGCCCGCCAGGTTTGGCTGTGGTCCTCGTCGGCGCCGACTCGGCAGGCCGGTTCAACGCCGACAGCAAGATGAAGCGGGCTCGCGAAATCAATTTTCATCCAGAAGTGTTATCTTTGGCGGAGACCGCGTCAGAGGCGGAGATTGTGATGGCGGTCGGCTCGCTGAACCGGCGCGATGACATTGATGCAATCCTGATCCAGCTTCCCCTGCCGCCGCATATCAACACGCCACGCGTCCTGGCGGCGGTCGATCCGCGAAAAGACATCGACGGGCTCCATCCGCTGAACGCGGGGTTGCTCTTTCAAGGGGGGCAGGGCTTCGCGCCCTGCACCCCGCTCGCCTGCATCAAGATGATCAAGTCGGTCGTTCCGGATCTGACCGGTGCTCACGCGGTCGTGCTTGGGGCCTCGTATTTCATGGGCAAACCCATGGCGGCGCTGCTGCTGGCCGAACAGGCGATTGTTACGCAGGTTCACGGCCAGCCTGGGGACATACCCTGTCTCTGCCGCGGCGCCGACATTCTGGTCAGCGCGGTAGATCAGCCAAGCCTGGTGCGCAGCTCCTGGGTCAAGCCCGGCGCGGTCGTGATCGATGCTGGGGGCAGCCGTGTGCCCAAGCCCGGTGGCGGCCTGCGTCTGGTCGGCGATGTCGCCTTTGATGAAGCCATTGCGGTCGCCGGCGCGATCAACCCGGTTCCGGGCGCTGTCGGCCCGATGACGATCGCCTGTATCCTGGAGAACACGCTCGCCGCTTCCCGCGCGCGGCAGGCTGGTGACCGTCAGTCGAAATTCGCCTGGCCACCATCCACCGGGATCGTCGCACCCGAGATGTAGCTGGCCTCGGGACTGACCAGCAGGACGATCACGCGGCCGATATCGCGTTCGCAATCGCCGACCCGGCCCAGCGGGATTGTTTTGACAAAGGCTGTCGCTTCCTCCGGATAGTCTTCCATCCAGCCGGCGAAGCCCGGCGACAGCGCCTCGGGCGCGATATTGTTGGTGCGGATATTGTCCGGTCCCCACTCGGCCGCCGCGGCGCGGGTCAGAGAGCGGATCGCCTGCTTGACCGATCCGTGCAGACCGTAACCCGACATGTCCCAGCGAACGGCAGCCGCCGTGCAGAAATTGACGATCGAGCCGCCGCCGCGTGCCTTCAAGTGCGGGTAGCACGCCTGCATGAAACGTAGGGTGGCGAGCGGGCCGGATTCGAAGCCGGTGTAGTAGTCCTCGGCTGTGACGTCGAGCAGACGGCCGAGCGGCACTTCTTGGGCATTGTTTACCAGGATGTCGATGCCGCCGAACCCGGCGACAGCGGCCTCGACCGTGCGCGTCACGTCTTCGGCCCGTTTGACGTCGCAGACGATCGGGAGAGCGCGGCCGCCGAAGCCGGCGATCGCGGCGCAGGTATCGTTGATCTTGGATTCGGTCCGGCCAGCGACGGCGATCGCTGCGCCCTCCTTGGCCATCGCGAGCGCAGTGCCGCGCCCGACGCCCTGTCCCGCGCCAGTGATCAGCGCGACTTTTCCATCCAGAATGCCCATCTCTTCCCCCGGTTTGGTTTCACACGCCAGTCTGGACGGCAAATGACCGCGATCCAAGAGCCCTCAGGCGCGCACGGCGAGGAACCGGGCAGTGGCTTGCAGAGCCCTTTCGGTTTCAGCCGACCCGGGCGCCGTTACCGGCCAGGCATGCGGCCTATCTGAGGCGATAAAGGTCTCTGCCGGCGCCCCCGCCTCGGCAAGCCGCCTCCGGAACGCCAGGACGTCGTTCAGCACATATTCATTGGCGCTGGCGAACATCAGCACCGGCGGAAATGCGCTGAGGTCACCGTGCAGCGGCGAGGCGAGGGGAGCGGCGGCATCGTGCCCCTGAAGATAAAGGGCGGCCGCTTCAAGAGCGACATCACGTGGGAAGAGCTGATCCGTTGCCGCCGGGTTTTCCCGGCAGGTCAGATCGAGCCAGGGTGAGAACAGGACCGCCGCAGGCGGCGCGGTAAGCCCGTCGACTTTGCAGGCCAGTGCGAGAGCAGCCGCCAGCCCCCCGCCAGCGGAATCGCCGGCGACGATCAGGCCGGTTCCATCCCTGTCGGTGAGGGCGCGATAAACCGCCATCGCATCGTGCAGCGCCGCCGGAAACGGATGTTCCGGGGCCAAGCGATAATCCGGGACCACGACCCGCTTCCCAGTTGCTGCCGCTAGCCGCGATGCGAGGTATGACCATCCAGCGGGCGAACCGAGCCGATAGCCGCCGCCATGGAAGTAAAGGATGGGTTTCTGTTCATTTTCCCTGCGCCTCCCCCCTTGAGGGGGCAGGCTCTCCTCCTCAAGGGGGGAGGCGCTAAGAGATGAACGCCCAT
>CAZVYC010000186.1:0-1557 GCA_964631425.1 uncultured Rhodospirillales bacterium | reverse complement strand
AAGGAGCTGATCGGCACCAGAGGTTCGCACACTAGGCAGCGGACCCCGCCGATCACTTCGTCCTGCGCGATCGTGCTCGGCGCCAGCATTTCCGGCGTCCAAGCCATCGGCAGTCGGGCACGCCGCGCCAGCAGGTCGGGGGATGCAGGGTAGCCCTTCCGAAGCGGCGGCAGCCCGGTCAGATGGAGCTTCATTGTGCGGCTTCCCCCGATTGCTTTGTCGTGACGGCATTGCCAGCCGCATGGCAGGATAGCGGCACGACAAGAAAGGGGAAGCCGCATGAGGGGGCTTGTTTACATCGGCGAACGCCGGGTTGAGCTGACGAGCGCAATCAGCGTCCGTCCGCCCTCGACCGGGGAAGTGATGGTGCGGATCGTCGCCTGCGGGCTCTGCCGCAGCGACCTCTCGGTGGTTCAGGGCAAGATACCCTGGCCCATGCCGTCCGTGCTGGGGCACGAAGGCGCGGGCGTCGTCGAGGCGGTCGGCCCAGGCGTCATCAAGCTCAAGCCCGGCGACCATGTGGTCCTGCACACCCTTGCCAATTGCGGGCATTGCAGCCAGTGCGAATCCGGCCGGCCGACCCATTGCCGCGAGACTTTGGGCAATATCTCGACCCCGTTCAGCCTGGACGGTGCGCCGGTCAGCAATTTCGCGGCGACCTCGGCCTTCGCGGAACTGACCGTCGTGAAGCAGGACCAGGCGGTGGTGATCGACCCGGAGGTGCCGCTCAATGCGGCCTGCCTGATCGGCTGCGCGGTGCTGACAGGCGTGGGCGCCGTGCTGAACCGCGCGCAAGTCCAGGCCGGCCAGACCGCGGCCGTGTTTGGCGTCGGCGGCGTAGGCCTTAACGTCGTTCAGGGGCTGGTAATCGCTGGCGCCTCGCGCATTATCGCGGTCGACACGGTGGCGGAAAAGCGCGCGGTGGCCGAGGAGTTCGGCGCGACCGACTTCATCGATGCCTTAGCCGGGGATGCGGCCGAGCAGATTCGTGCGCTGCTGCCGCACAGCAAGGCCCAGACCAGCGGGACCTTTGCCTCGGGTGGAGTGGATTGGGCCTTTGAGTGCACGGGCAGTCCGGTTGCGCTCAAGTCCGGGATCGCCGCGCTCAACTGGGGTGGCAACGCAGTGATCGTCGGCGTGCCGCCGCCGGGCGCCACCATCGAGCTGCCGATCAACCTCATGGCCTATGTCGATCGCGGCGTGATCGGTTCGCGGTACGGTTCTTCGCGTCCGCACCAGGACATTCCGATGCTGATCGACTTCTACAAGCGCGGCCGGCTCAAGCTCGACGAGCTGATTACCCGGCAATATCCCCTCGCCGAGTTCGAGCACGCTTTCGCGGACCTGGAGCAGGGAAAGCTGGCGCGTGGGGTGCTGGTGTTTTGATTTGGAAAAGGCCGGCGACCGACAAAGTTGTTGACGAGCTGCGCAAGGCCTATCGTCTCGGCGCATGCTGGATTATGTAGAGCGCCCGGGACCCCATAGCTCAACCGGATAGAGCATCAGCCTTCTAAGCTGAGGGTTGCAGGTTCGAGTCCTGCCGGGGTCGCCATTGAA
>CAZVYC010000185.1:0-10384 GCA_964631425.1 uncultured Rhodospirillales bacterium | reverse complement strand
GCACCACCGGCGTGAAGGCCAGCGAGACGCCATATTGCTTGAACTCGACCGTCGTCTGGCCAAGCGAGCCGCTCGGGATGATGATGGGAAATTCGCCGCCGGCGAGAAAGCTCGCCGTCTCGCCCGAAAGGGCAGTCAGGTTAGGCTCAGCCAGGATGTTGACCAGGCCATTCGTCTCCAGCGCGTCGATGATGGCGTCGGCGCTGGCGGTCGAAGAGTTATAGCCCAGGACGATGCTGTTGTTCGTCCCGCCGGCGCCGGAGGTGCGGGTGTTAAACGTGGGAGGAGTAGTAGAAGTATCCAGGACAGGGTGGCCGGTGGCGATCCCGAAGACCACGCCGCTATTGGACAGGATCGCGTCCCAGTTGAAGCCTAGCTCCTTGACGACGTTCCGGGAAACCTCGGTGATGCGAACGCGAAGGCTGACCTGGCTTGGCTCCTCGACGGTCATGCGGTTGACCAGGTCCTTTTCGTCGGTGACGTAGCTGTCGGCCAGCTGTTTGACCTCCTCGGCATCGACCGGCGAGGCCACCTTGCCGCTTAGCACGACCGACTTGTCGACGGCCGAGACCCTGATGGATCCGTTCGGGTGCAGCTGGGTCAGTGCAGACTGCAGCTCGGCGACGTCACGCCGGACCGCGACAGGACGATTCAGCAGCACCTGCTGCGTTGCGTCGACTGCGAACAGCGACGTGGTCCCCGGCGCTTTGCCAAACAGATAGATCAGCTGCGGCGATTTCACCTGCACGTCCGCCACGTTCTGGTCGGCGACAAAGACGGTGTCCGCGGGCTGCGGCAGGGTGATCAGCACGCCCTTGCCGACATCGATCGAAATCGGCGCACCCGAAGTCCGAATGATCGCCTGGGCTTCGGCCGGCCGGCTGAGTCCGGCGGCCAGGGACGCAAGAGCGATCGCCGTCCAAAGCCATGCGCGCACCGCTTTCATCAGAATCCCTTCATGGCTGCTTGCGGCCCGTTAGCGAGGGATCGCGCACCGTTAACGATGCCGCTGACATCGGGCGCTCCGCCGGGGCCGCCGCCGGAGCCCGAGGCAGCCGGGGGTGCGCCCACACTGGACTCGGCATTGGCTCCGCGCAGCACAGTTACGGCTATGGCCGGCGGTGCGCCTGGCTGCGGATGGCGCCCCATCAATGGGCTGACATCGCTGTCCCAGGTATGGCTGACCAGCTGGGGGTGATCACTGCTATTGTCATTCGTATCGTTATCTCCCCCGGCGCTCCGCAGAACAAGCGACAAATTTCCCAACATTTTGGCGACTTCGATCATTTCAGCCTGCTTGGGCGTCACCTCGAAAGTCGCCGTCTTGCCGCCCAGCGGCTTCTTGTCCTGATCGTTGACGGTCTGGTCGATCGCCACCACGCGCAGGTTCGTCATCACGGTCTCGCTGACATTGCGCACGGGGCCGTTGGTTTCGGATGGATTCTTGAGCGGATGGGACAGGATCAGGTCGACATGGTCGCCGGGCAGGATCAGGCCGGCCACGTCGGAGGCCGTGTTAAGAGGAAGCGAGGTCGCACGCATGCCCGGCGCCAGAACTGCGGCCAGGAATCCGCGCTCGCCCGGCTTGATCACCCGGCCGGCGCTGATCGGCTCGCCCTTGGCGATGCGCAGGCGGACGACAGCGCCGGCCAGGTCCTTCGGCTCGGCGCGCCCTTTGAGCAGATAGGCATCGTTGACCGTGTCGTCCGGCCAGCTCTGCCACTTCATATCCTCGTCGTGCAGGAGCGCGCCTGATGGCAAGTCCGCGGCCGCGACCAGCACATAGGTCTTGGGTGCCAGCTGCTGCGTTTCCTGCTTCGCCTCCTGCCGAACCGCCATCAACCGGCTGCGAGCGAAATTGGCCGTGATCCCGGCCAGCGCCAGTGCGAGCACGATGAAGATGATCGAGCGTGGTTGCATGATGATCGCTCCTCAGCCGGGCAGCAGCTGCAGGCCGGCATAGAGCGCACCTGCGGCGATCGCGATGCCGTAAGGCAGCTTCGGCGCCGGCTCGGCGACGGCGGACGGGCCTCCGCTTCCTGCCAGCATGCCGACAAGGCCCACGGCGCGGTATCGGCGTCCGACCTGGACCAGCATGAGCGCTGCGCCCAAGACGCCGCCGAGAAGCGCCATCACGACGAGCTCTTGTCCGATAAGCGGCCGCCCCGCCCACAGTGCCGTGGCGCTGAGCAGCTTGACGTCACCGGCGCCGACCAGACCCCGCGCGAAGAGGACGAAGCCGACCAGGAACACGGCGGCTGCGACGAGCAACGCGCTCAGCCAGTTCACCGGTGCGGGGCTTACGATGACATGGACGGGGAAAAGCGCCACAAGGCCGATGCAGATCTTGTTGGGGATGCGATATGCAGAAATATCGCTGATCGCGGCGAAGATGATCAGCCCGAAAAAGCCGACAAGAACGACCTGATCCAGAAATGAACTGATGGACATCGCCGTATCCCGAATTGATCGGACGGCGCAATATCCACGCCGCCTTTTTGGGAGGCGGGGCAGAGTACTCTGCCCCGCCTGTTTCCCGATTTGCCGATCGTGACGTCCAAGGTTCCGGTGCAAACCGGACTTAGACGTCGCTGCCGACGTTGTTGAACAGACTGCTCAAGTTAGTGCCGACCAGAGTCACGCCGACAATAATGACAACCGCGATCAGTGCGGCAATGAGACCATATTCGATCGCCGTTGCCCCTCTTTCTTCAACGAAAAGGCGTCTGATGGTGTTAGCCATTTTTCGAGGTCTCTTTCGGTGAGGGAGATGGGTCAATTCGCGACAACGCGATCAGACGTCGGAGCCGACCTTAAGGAACATGGTGCTGAGATTGGTGCCGACCAGCGTCACGCCGACAATGATGACGACAGCAATCAGGGCGGCGATCAGGCCGTACTCGATGGCCGTAGCACCGTTCTCGTCCTTCATGAACTTGCTCAGAATCTTCGACATGATGACATCCTTTCAATAGGCATTGGGTTGCAAGTGAGATAAGTCCGTTTGACCTGCATAGAAAAACACACGGCTGTTAAAATGGAGTTAACACGTTTTTTCCATGCATCGGCGCTATCCATTCTGTTTTTCAGAACAACATCGAAGTCCGCCGGCGAATACCGGCTTTACCGGCCGTGTCTACTGGGATAACGAGCTTCCTACTATAATTAGCGAAAATATCCGGCCGATATACTACATGGCGTAGGAGCCGGGGCGGCGGTCAGGCTCCGAACGCCGGCTGTGCCAGCATCGCCCGCACCGGCCCGTCCGCGGCCGCGGTCGCCGTCTCACGGCGTACGTGGAGCGCACACAGAACGACCAACGTTATCGAGGCGATGAGCGCCAAGGGCAGATGCCCACTGGTCGCGAATCCGCGCGTCAGCGCAGGGGCTAGGAAGACGCCGCACAGGATGGTCTTTTCCCATGGAAGGAAACTCTGCTCCCGCCCGGCCCGGACCAGCCACGCCATCGCGACCCCGGACAGGACCATGTCGTAGAACAAGGTCAACGGAATCGCGATGGTCGTCGCGGCGATCAGGGTCGCGGCACGGACCGGCAATGACAGATTGCGATGCCAGGCAAACGCGGTCAGCGCCGCCGCGGCGAGCGAGATTGCGGCCTGCGTGATATAGGCGGCGGCAGGGCTGCCGCCGAGCAGCCGCACAGCGCCGAACGGGCTGGTGAAGGCGGCGAAATCGACCTCGCCGGACTCGTAAATCGTGCGCGACTGGGTGATGGCCGTGAGGAAATCCTGCCAGCAGTTCCAGCCGAGAATCGCCGCCGAAAGCCCAACCAGAGCCAATACCGAGGCGGCGGCCGCCACAATGGTCGGCCAGCGCCGTCCGGCAAGGAGCGCCACCGGTATCAGCAGGCCGTAATGCGGCTTGTAGCACAGCGCGCCGATCAGCATCCCGGCAACAATCGGGCGCCGGTCAATCAGCAGCATGGCTCCCCCGATCAAGGATGCGGTCAGAAAGGCGTTCTGGCCGATACCGAAATTGATGAGAATTGCCGGAAACGCCAGCATCGGGAGAAGGGATTTCCAGTCGCTGATGCTCAGGATCCGGCGGACCACCACAAGGCATGGCACGAGCGTCAGTCCCTCGAACGCGGCGAAAGCGGCGAGGTAGGGCAGGCGGGCAAACAGCGCGCAGAGCAGGATGAAGACAGGCGGATAGTAGAAGAGGACATAGCCGATGCCGGGCGCGGTTGCGCGCTCCTCAGCCAGCAGGTGAAGATGTGGGTCATAGGTGGCGGCGGCCGTGCCGGCGTCGGCCAGCTGGCCCGCGGCGTAGAAGCTCGCGAAGTCGGTCGTCGTCGGCTTTTCGAGCGGGACGATCCAGCCATGGGTGCCTGCGATG
This sequence comes from uncultured Rhodospirillales bacterium, assembly GCA_964631425.1. GTDB lineage: Bacteria > Pseudomonadota > Alphaproteobacteria > BOG-932 > Roseiterribacteraceae > BOG-932. Next base: position 6,025 of record CAZVYC010000185.1, on the reverse strand, counting down.
AAAAATAGGAACACAAGCACTTCGGCCACCAGCAGGATGGCGCAGTAGGCATAGATGCGTCGCGAGTTTAGCCAATGGCCCGTTTCCGCGACGCTCGACAGGCGATCGAGCAAGTCCTGCATGAGTTAGATCCTGACAATTCCGCCGCGGATGCGCTTTCGCTCAACGGCATCATGTACAGGCAGAAATATGCGGGACGGCGTAACGGGCGCGTTATCACACCGTGCCGGCGGCCCGGCGTGGCGCTCCGCCCAATTGCTCGTGAACCCATTTCTCGCGTTTGGCTTCGGCCAGATCCAGCGCCATCTGAAGGTGGCTGGCGATCTCGGGCTCGCCATTCGCCCGCGCCAGGTTGAGGGCCAGAAGGATTTTGTCGTTCAGTCGGCGATTGAGCTCCGGGATGTGGGACGCCTCGATCTCATAGCCCACGCGTGGCTCGACCCGAATGCTTATTCCGGTCGGCTTGATCTTCTTGCGCAAGGAGTGGATCGCAACCCGGATCGACACGGCGGCGGCGTCGGGCTCGTTGGCGCCATAGACGCGTTGGATCAGGGTGCCGATCGGGGTCGGGCGCGCCCGATGGTTCAGCAGCACGCGCAATATGTCGGATTCGTGCGGCGACAGGCGGATGGCTAATCCCTGATAGTGAATCAGATTGCGGTTATAGTCGAATTCGAAGCCGCTTTCGCGGGTCTCGGCGGTGGAGACGGGCGGATCACCCATATCAAACAACTCCTGCCTTCAGTCAGGCATTCGTCGGCATGCGCGATAAAGCCTGCCGCCAGCCGTTGCGCCGGGCGGTGGCTCTAGAATCGACTCAGGTCTAATGCTCTTGTAGCGAACGGATTGCATTTATTCCCAGACATCAATTTTCTAACAGCGAGACTTATTGTCACGGTTGTAACCGATATGCACGCGAACGTGCCGATTCACGCGCCGGCGGCGGACGAATCCCTCAGCTTCAGGTGCTTTCGGATCTGTTGGCGCACTCGATTTCCCGTGTCGCGGCGCACTTTGAGATATGAGAAATACTTGTAATTGCCTATTTCGTGTTCATGACCATGTGCTACTTCCCTCATGCCAGCGCAGAGGCCAAGAAATCGCCCGGCATCACCTTGCCGATCCATTTCTGGCGTTTCGTCTCGGCGATCGACAGCGCGAGCTCGAGGTGGCGCGCAATTTCTTTCTCGTCGGTCGCGTTCGCAAGATTGAGCGCAAGCAGAATCTTGTCGTTGAGGCGCCGATTCAATTCCGGGATATGGGATGCCTCGATCTCATAGCCCACGCGGGGCTCGGCCCGGATGGTCATGCCGGTCACGGCGATCTTCTTGCGCAGGGAATGGATCGCCACCCGGATCGACACCGCGGCGGCGTCGGGCTCGTTCGCACCATAGACGCGTTGGATCAGGCTTCCGATCGGCGTGGGGCGGGCGCGATTGTTGAGCAGGACGCGCAGAATGTCCGCCTCGTGCGGAGTCAGCCGGATGACCTGCCCATCGTGAAAGATCACATTGCGATTATAGTCGAACTCGAAGCCCTTATGCTCGGCTTCTTCGACAAGCGCGTGATTTCTGGTGTTTTTCGACATTAGCGCAATCCGAATTCAGCAATGATCGATCGACCCTTATGATACCATAGGGTTGCCACATAAGAAGGGGGGTGATTACTCAGGAAAACTACCTAGCAAATTCGCCGCTCACGGCGAATTTCTACGGTCGGCTAGAAATCGACCCGCCGGACCGGGCGGCTCGACAGCGCGTCGTTCGCGGCCGCGGCGCTTTCGCGCCAAATCCGCCCGACGGTCTCGACAAGCACGTTTTGGGGAAGCGGCTTTTCCAGGAAGGCCCGGACCCCCGCGGCGGCGGCTCGCTTGCGGATCGCGCCATTGGCCAGCCCGCTGACTATGATCGTCGGCCGCACCGCGCCCAGTTGCTGCAGCCGTTCAAGCAGGTCCAGTCCCGTCATATCCGGCATATGATAATCGAGGACGAGGCACCCGGGCATCCCGTGAGTATTGCTTTCCAGGAATGCGAGCGCGGAACTGAAATCCATCACGCGAAATCCGTGGGCGGTCAACAACAGCCCGAGCGAATCTCGAACCGCTTCATCATCGTCGACCACGAATACTGTGAAATCCGACCCCATTATCGTCCTTGCCGCGCACGAGGGGGAACTAATCATATCTTGTGATAATCCAAGATAAAAAAAGCCCCCCACCGCTGAAATAAGGGATTGTGCGTACGCTGAAAGGTACGGATTTTATCGCCTGCGGGGTCTCGTACGGCAGCTGAATTTGCCGGCCCAGCTAGTTACAAACTCCCAATGAATTATTACTTCTAATTTTATATATCTATTTTTCTAAGTCCGCCGGCGTATCCTCGTCGGCCTTCGGTATCGTGAACCAGAAGATGGCGCCGCCCTTCGGATTGGGTCCTGCGCCAATTGTCCCACCATGAGCTTCGATGATCGACCGCGAGATCGCAAGGCCGAGCCCCACCCCATTGGGCTTGGAAGTTACGAAGGGCTTGAACAGCGTCTCCAGCATGGCCTCATCGAGGCCGACGCCGCTGTCGGCGATGCTGACTTTGACATGATCACCCTCCAGCATCGCGCGGATATTGATCGCCTGGGCCTCCGAGGTCTCGGAGGCCTCAATGGCATTGCGCAGCAGATTGAACAACACCTGCTCGATTTGGATCCGGTTGATCCTGACGGCGCGCGCATCGGGGTCGATTCGGGCGCGGATCCTGGCCTGACTGCCGGCCGCGCCGATCGTGATCAGCGAGATCGCCTCGTCGATCAGGCTGTCGAGACGTTCCGGCTGCAACGCCGATTGTCCCTTGCGGGTGAACTCGCGCAGGTTGCGGATGATGTCGCTGGCCCGGAAGGCCTGTTCGGCGGCCCGATCCAGCGCGCCACGGATTTTCCCCTGCATATCCGGCTGGCCCGACTCGAGCATGAGCAGCGCCGCCCGGATATAATTCCCGATCGCAGTCAGCGGCTGATTCACCTCATGCGCCACCGCCGAGCCCAGCTCTCCAATCGCGCTCAGCCGCGACACATGCAGCAGTTCAGATTGCAGCTCCTGCAGGCGGGCCTCGGCGCGCCGCCGCTCGGTCACGTCGGAGGTCATCATGCCGATGCCCGCGACCTGTCCCATCAGCTTCAGCGGAAAACAGCTGACCAGCCTGTGCCGGATTTCGTTGCCGTGCATCGGCGTCGTTCCGTTCACCTCGAGATTCTGCGTACGCTCCCCCTGTTCCAGCGCACGTTTCATGGCCGTCCCGATCGCGATCCAGGCTTCGGGCTGCACCTCCTCGATGGAGCGGCCGACGAAGCGGTCGCGCGGTAGCCCGGCGATCTCGATGAAGGACTCATTGGCGCGCAGGTATCGAAAGGCGGTGTCCAGGAAGGCGACCCCCACCGGTGAAGCGGCCAGCAGCATATTGAGCAGGTCCGACGATTCCTCGCGCAGCTTGCGCGCAGCGATCAGCCGTTCCTCGGCTCGTCGCTGGTCCTCGATATCGACCGCACTGCCAACCCAGCAGGCTACCGTCCTCGCGTCGTCCTTCAGCGGCGTGAGGCTGATCTTGTTGAGGCGAACCAGGCCGCCGGCGCATTTGACCCGGCCTTCGAGCGTGAGCGGCTCTCCTTCGCGGCGCTCCCGCGACTCCCATGCGGCCTCGGCTTGGCCTGCGGACTCAGGCTCGAGAAGAGTCCACCACGGAAGCTGGTCGACTTGCCCGGCCCTCAGCCCAATATAGCTGAGCCCCGCCTCGTTCATCGATGCGATCCGTCCTTCGGCGTCCGCCGTCCAGACGACCAGCGGAACGCAATCGAGCACCTGCCGGTAGACGGGGTTCAAATCGGATGCCACGCGCACTCTCCTGAGCGGAAGCTAGTCCGATTCGCCCCAGTGAGCAATTCGGGCACGGGCAGGTCGATGGCTCAGATGTCGATCCCGGTGGCGTTTCCGATCCCGGCCGAGAGCGCAAGCCGGACCAGCTCCGACAGGCTTCGCGCCTGCATCTTGTCCATGACACGGGCACGGTGGATTTCAACCGTCCGGGGGCTCAACGACAGGTTGTAGGCAATGATCTTGTTCGGGTGGCCCGCCACCATGCCTTCCAGGACCTCGCGTTCACGCGGCGATAGCAGCTGCAGCCGCGCTTCGACCGCAGCGCGCACCCGATCGGCCGCCGAACGGTGCGGCAGCTCCAGCGCACGACGCACGCTGCCCAGGATGGCTTCGGCGGTGAACGGCTTTTCAACGAAATCAACTGCACCGGCCCGAATCGCACGGACAGCGGTCGGTATGTCACCATGGCCGGTAATGACGATCACTGGGAAATCGAGGTCACGCTCGGCCAGCACACGCTGGAGCTCAAGTCCATCCAGCTTGGGCATCACCAAATCGACAATCATGCAACCGCGCTCAAGCGACGCCGCTTCGGCCAGGAAATCATGGCTGGAGGAAAACGTACGCACAGAATGTCCTGCTGACTCCAGCAGCAGGTCGAGCGATTCGCGAACCGCGGGATCATCGTCGACAACGTATATGTTGGGCACCGACATCGCTCCCTTGAACCAACGCTTCAGCCGGCGCTGGCGCCGGTCGTTATGTTATTATGCCCGGCAGATCGCAGCCGGCAAGGTGACGGTGCATGTGAACGCACATTCGTTCCAGTTCACTGGCCGCATCACGTATCCTTGGGGCGGGTGGGCCGCTGGTGCTCGGGCGTGCGGCCGACCAGGCCCCGATTGACCGGTTCCGCTCATCCTTCCTCCGCGGTTCCGGCCAAGACAAACCGGTCGTGCTCCGCGGCGTCGATCATGCCCCTGGCCATCGGCGCATGATGCTGATGAGGTCATTCCAATATTGGGTTCGCACGGGGATCGAATTTCATGTCCCGCGCGGCTTTGCGCGGCTGGTCGCCTGCGCTGCGACCGGGTCGTCCGGCCAGTAATGCCGGGGATAACGGCCTTTAAGGTCCTTGGCGACATCCTTCCATGAGCCGCGCCAGAATCCCGGCAGGTCGCGCGTCACCTGGATCGGGCGGTGCGCCGGCGACAGCAGGACCAGCAGCAGCGGAATCTTTCCGTCCGCCACCGTGGGATGATGGTCCAGGCCGAACAGCTCCTGCACACGTATTTCCAGCGCCGGCCCGTTCTCGGCTTCGTAATCGATGGGCGCGCGCGAGCCGGACGGCGCCTCGAAATGCGACGGCAGCAATCGCTCCATCTGGCCGCGCAGCTTCCAGGGCAGCAGCGCATCGAGCGCCATACCCAGGTCGGCCTCCGTGATCGCGGCAAGCGACGCGCGGCCGGTGATTGCGTCGGCCAGCCATGCCGCTTCACCCTGCGTCAGCGCGTCGTCGGAAAGATCCGGCCATGGCGCGCCCATCGCGTGTGAAAGGTAGGTAGCGCGTGCGCGCAACGCCTGCTGGTCCTTCGACCAGGGCAATCTGCCGATGCCGATCTGGGCGATTCCGGCCGCGAGCAGCGCCGCCGCTGCCGCTGGATCGTCGATCGGGACCGGGTCGTCGCCAAGGCGGATCGCACCCAGCCGCCTCAAGCGCCGGGCGCGGACCACGCGCGCGGCAGCGTCGAAGGTGAGAAGAGTTTCAGTGGTGATCTCATTGCCGAACAGCTCTTCGATCGTCGTCCGCTCGACGGCGGCCGCCGCGCGAATCCGCCCGCTGGCGGCCGCTCCGGTGATGTCCGTCACGACCAGGAACGGTGCACCTGACAGAGACTCCGTTTCGTCGACCATCGCGGCGCGCCCATTGGCGAGCCGGAATCGACCGCGAGCACCGGCCGCTTGTGCCACCCGGTCCGGATAGGCGCGCGCAAGATGGCGGCCTGGCTCACTATGCGCAGCGCCTTCGCCACCCCCCGCCAGGGACGACCAGCGGCGGGCAAGCGATCGGGCTTCGGCTGCGCGCCGCGAGTGGTCCTTGCGCAAATCGTCGAGGCGCTGCGCGAGCTCGACGCCGGCGCCGCCCAGTCCCCGCTCGGTCAGCAG
>CAZVYC010000184.1:0-10389 GCA_964631425.1 uncultured Rhodospirillales bacterium | reverse complement strand
CCCCCCCAAGCCGCCAGTCAGAAGGAGGCTCGGACCCGTTGCATTGGGTCCGGGAAACCCAGGAAAATTGCTCCCGCAAAATCTCTGTCCAGAGGTACTCGCCCTTTTCGGCATTTTTGAACCGCTGCTAACGCGACCTCGCGTTGCTCTTCGTCAAACGCGACCACCTCGCCGCTGACCACGTCAGGTGGCGCTAACGGAACCGGGTGGATGCCCGGGTCGTGAAGCTTGTCCTCGGGCCGGCCTTTGGCCGGACCGGGGGCCGGGCGAGACGAGAGTGATGGGCTGTGACCATCCGATAGAACCACTACAGCAGGATATCGTTGGGTGCGCGGGCGTCCAATACCTGCGTCCCGGCAAGCCGGTCGAACAGGGCTTCGATATCGGCTTTCGCGCTTGGCGACAGTTTTCGCGGAACGCCTCCCTACTCCCCCACCGCTTCGCATTCGCGCCGGCCGTCGGCGCCGCCGTGGAGGCCGTCCTTCAGGACGGCGATCGCATCCAGGCCCGAGGTCTCGCTCATCACCTCGACCTGATAGCCCATGTTGCGAAGCGGATCGGCGAACTGGGCGACCGGGGTGTCCTGCTCCAGCTCCAACCGGGGGCCCGTGTCCACCACGTTGCCGTGATCGACCGCCTGCTGGATGCCCAAGCCCCAGTCGAGATGCGCCATGGTCGCCAGCGCGACGTAATCGATGATCTTCGATCCGCCGGGGGAACCGATCACCAGCCGCAGATGGTGCCGACCCTCGAAAACGATGAGCGGAGCCATCGAGGAGCGCGGGCGCTTGCCGCCCTGCACCCGGTTCGCTGCGGGCTTGCCGTCGATCTCCGGACGAAAGGAGAAATCAAGCAGCTGGTTATTGAGGATGAAGCCGCCGGCCATCAGATGGGACCCGAACGGCCCGTTGACCGTGGTGGTAAAGGACGCGGCATTGCCGGCCGCATCGACGATCGACATGTGCGATGTTCCGGCCTGCTCGACGCCGTCGTCCGAACCAGCCTCGGCGTGTCGGCCGGGCGGGTTGCCGGGGGCGACGGTCGGCAACGCGCTGTCGCGGTCGATCGCCCCTGAGCGCATCAACAGGTAGCTGGAGTCGACCAGTCCCTTGGTCGGCACGTCGGTGAAAGCCGGATCGCCGATATAAGCGTCGCGATCGGCGAAGGCGAGGCGAGACGCATCCGCGAACAGATGGTAGGTGCGGGCGCTCTGCGGCGCGAGCTGCGGCGGATCGAAGCGCTGCAGCAGATCCAGGATTTCGATCACCGTGACCGCGCCCGCGGCAGGCGGCGGCGCGCCGCAGATCTCATAACGGCGATAGGTGCCGCACACCGCCTCGCGCTTGATCGCCTGATAATTCTTGAGGTCATCCAGCGTCATCGCGCCAGGATTGGGACGACCCGCAACACCCATCCCCTGGTTCACCTTCCGGACGATCTCCTCGGCCAACGGCCCCGCATAGAATGCGGCAGCGCCATGCTCGGCGATGTCGTGCAGCGTCTTGGCAAGCTCGGGTGATTTCAAAGTCTCGCCCACCTGCAGCGGGGAGCCGTCCGGCTTGTAAAAATGCGCCGCGAGGTCGGGCGAGGAGGAGAGGAAATCCTTGGCGCTGTCGAGCCACCAATGCAGCCTGGGCGAGACGGGAAACCCGTTCTCCGCCAGCTTGATGGCGGGCTCGAACAGCTTGGCCCAGGGTAGTTTGCCGTAATCGTGGTGCACCGCCTCCATGAGGCGGACGATGCCGGGAACGCCGACCGGCCGGCCGCCGATACCGGCGTCGAAAAAGCGCATCGGCTGGCCGTCGGGGCCGAGGAACAGGTTGGGCTGGTCAGCTGCCGGCGCGGTTTCGCGGCCGTCATAGACCACCAGCTTGTCGGCCGCATGGTCGTAGAAAGTGAGGAAGCCGCCCCCGCCGAGGCCCGAAGACTGCGGCTCGACCAGGTTCAGCACCAGCTGGGTGGCGATTGCGGCGTCGGCGGCGCTGCCGCCCGCGGCGATCATGTCGGCGCCGGCCTGGCTGGCCAGAGGGTTGGCCGCCACCACCATGAACCGCTTCGTCACCACCTCAGGCTTCGCGATCCGCAGCGATTCGCCTTCGGGATCGGCCGTCCTCTGGGCGGACGCTGCGGCCAGCGGCAGCGCCGCCAAGACGACGCATAAGACACGAAAAAAGCGGGGGGATCTCAGGTGGGGCATGACCCCGACCTTAATGTCCCCCCGCCTTGCTTGCAAAGACGATCTGGACGCCCCCGCGAACGGGGGCAGCGCGTGTATTACTTGTCGCGCATCGTGTCCTTCATGCCGCCGACGGCGTTTTGCATCTTGCCGGCGGTCTGCTGTCCCTTGCCTTCGGCCTTCAGCTTGGTATCACCGGTGACTTTGCCGGCGGCCTCCTTGACAGAGCCGGTAGCCTGCTTGGCAGCGCCCTTGATCCGATCCTTATCCATCGTTCGTCTCCAGTTTCCATCGGTGCCCAATCAGGCACCGCAAAGAATCAACGCTACCACTTGCGGATTTGTTTCGCCGGCTTGGGCAATGCCTCGCGCGGTGGTAGGTTTCCGATTGGCCTTTTGAGGAGCATTCCATGCGCAACCGCGCGCTGTCGCCGGCGATCATCCTGGGCTTGTTTTGCCTGCCGTGGGGGCATGCGGACGCCGCTGATCCCGGCGCGCCGCCGACTGCGGCGCGGCCGGTCACCGACACTTATCAAGGCGTGGCGATAAGCGATCCCTATCGCTGGCTGGAAGACTCTGCCGATCCGGCAGTGAAGGCCTGGAGCGATGCGCAGAACACCCGCACCCGCGCCTATCTCGACGGCCTGCCCGAGCGCGCGCCGATCAAGGCTGAGGTCACCGCCCTGATTTCGGCCACGTCGCCGGCCTATTCGGGCCTAAGGCGCGGCGGCGATCTGATCTTCGCAATGCTGAACCAGCCGCCGAAGCAGCAGCCGATGCTGGTAGCGCTGCCGCTCTCGGCGGACCCGGGCGCTCAGCGGATCATCGTCGACCCGAACACGCTCAACCCCAAGGGCACAACGGCGATCGACTGGTTCAGACCCTCACCCGATGGCAAGCTGGTCGCCGTCTCGCTGTCGGAGGGCGGCAGCGAGGACGGCACGCTGCATATTTTTGACGTGGCGACCGGCCGGGAAGTGGAGCAGCCGATCGCGGGCGTGCAGTACCCGACCGGCGGCGGCGACATGGCGTGGCGGGCCGACTCGAAGGCCTTCTGGTACACGCGCTACCCGATGAGCGGTCCCGAAGCCGATCGTCATTTCTACATGCATGTCTTCTTCCACGCGCTCGGTGCGCCGGCCAGCCAGGATCGGGACGTGCTGGGCAAGGACATCCCTGATCCGAAGATCGCCGAGATTCAGCTCATCGCCGATTTCGACCCGGCACATCCGCTGGCCATCGCCGAGAACGGCGACAGCGGCCGATATGTCGTCGCCGCCCTGACCCCGGATGGCCAGTGGAAGACGGTTGCGAACTACGACGACCGGATCGTCGCCGCCGCCTTCGGTCCCGACCATGCGCTTTATCTGGTTTCCCGCCGGGACGCACCCCACAGCAAGATGCTGAGATTGCCGCCGGGCGATCTCGACCTCAGCCATGCCAAGCCGCTGGTGCCTGAGGATGACGGCACGATCGCAGCAATCAGCGAGGAAGGCGTCCTGCCCTTCGCCATCACCGGCGATCGGATCTATGTCAAGAAGCTGGTCGGCGGGCCGTCGCGGGTCGACATCTATGACCTTAACGGCAAGAAGCTGGGCGAACTGCCCCTGCCGGGCATCGCCGCGGTCGACGAGGTGGTACCGGTTGGCAAGGACGACGTTCTCTTCTCGATCTCGACCTATCTGCGGCCGCCCTACTTCGCCCGCTATACGCCATCGAGCGGAAAGGCCGAAGAAACCAAGCTCGTGGAAACGAGTCCGGTCCAATTCGATGACGCGAAAGTCGTGCGCGAATTCGCGACATCGAAGGATGGGACCAAGATTCCGATCAACATCATCGAGCGCAAAGGCACCAGGCTGGACGGGCAGAATCCCGTGCTGCTCTACGGTTATGGCGGCTATGGCATCAGCATGACGCCGCGTTTCCTGGGCGCGGACCGGCGCGTCTGGCTGGATGGCGGCGGGGTCTATGCCATCGCCAACATCCGCGGCGGCGGCGAATACGGCGAGGATTGGCACCGGAACGGCGCGCTGACCCACAAGCAGAACGTGTTCGACGATTTCTTCGCCGCCGCCCAGTACATGGTCAAGGCCAACTACACCACGCCGAAGCGTCTGGCGATCATGGGCGGCAGCAATGGCGGCCTGCTGATGGGGGCGGAGCTGACGCAGCACCCGGATGCCTTCCGCACCGTCGTGTCGCAGGTCGGCATTTATGATATGCTGCGCGTCGAGCTCGACCCGAACGGTGCGTTCAACACGACCGAGTTCGGGACGGTGAAGGACCCGGACCAGTTCAAGGCGCTCTATGCCTATTCGCCCTATCATCATGTGATTGACGGCACGGCCTATCCCTCGGTGCTGTTCATGACCGGGGCGAATGACGGCCGGGTCAACCCGATGCAGTCACGCAAGATGGCCGTCCGCCTGCAGGCGGCGACATCGTCGGGCCAGCCGATCTATCTGCGCACCAGCGCGGATTCGGGCCATGGCCACGGCAGCGCGCTGTCGGTCAGGATCGACCAAAGCGCCGATTACCTGGCGTTCCTGTTCGACCAGCTCGGCATGAAGCTTTCGGGGGCGACGCAGTGAGGCAAATCCTGACCGGCGGCTGCCATTGCGGCGGCGTCAAGGTACGGTTCGAGACCGCGACGCCGCCTGAACAGCTGCAGGTTCGCGCCTGCCAATGCTCCTTCTGCCGCAAGCATGGTGCGCTGACCGCAAGCGACGGTCGCGGTTCCCTGCAATTCAGCGCCGAGCCCGGTGCGCTTCATCTCTACCGTTTCGGTTCTGGTTCCGCGGATTTTCTGATTTGCCGGAACTGCGGCGCCTATGTCGGCGTGGTGATGGCGATCGATGGCGGAACCTACGGCGTGGTCAACGTCAATACGCTGGACGATCCGTCGCCGTTCGCCCGCGCGCCCGACGCGATGAACTATGAGCACGAAACGGTCGAGGCCCGCATGGCGCGGCGAAAGACATTCTGGAGCCCGGCCACCCTGCCTCAGGTCGCGGGCTGACGCGTCGGCCTCTGCGAACGGCTCTGTGCGGAAGCGCCGCCACAGGCTAGGGTGCGCGTCTCAATGAGACAGGGAGAAGGCGGGATGAGCGACACGGCGGATCAACGACAGGAAGAACATGAGCTGCACCAGCTGGCGCTGCGCTATGCCCGGGCGTGCGACATGCATGACGCGGCGGAGTTCGCCGCGATCTTCACCGAGGATGGCGAGATCATTTCCCCCGGCCACACCATCACCGGTCGCGACCAGATCGTGGCCGTAGTGCCGAGCGCTTTGAAGCAGATGTATCTGCGCACCATGCATCTGGTAATGAACGACCTGGTCTGGATCGATGGCGATACGGCGCGCGGCGAGACCTACTGCATCGCGCATCACCTGACGCCGGCCGGCGACGGCAAGGCTACGGACTACATCATGTCGATTGTCTACGCCAACCAGTTCCGCAAGGTGGGCGGGCGCTGGTATTTCAGCCACCGCAAGCTGAACCTGAACTGGACGCAGACCGAGACTGTGGATCTGCCGAAGTAGACACGTTCAGATGTGCGCTCTCGCCCAGGCGGCGATGCGGTTCGCGTCCATTGCGCCAGCGGTCTGCGCAACGAGTTGGCCTTTGCGGAGCAGGAGCATGGTCGGAATGCTGCGGATGCCGTAACGCGCGCCGATGGCCGGCTCCTCGTCGGCGTTCACCTTGAGCAGTCTGACCTCCGGCTCCAGCATCTGGGCGGCGCGCGCAAACTCGGGGGCCATCGCCCGGCAGGGGCCGCACCAGGGCGCCCAGACGTCGACCAGGACCGGGATATCGCCCTTTCCGCCATGACGATCGAAGGCGGCCGTGTCGGCCGCGACCGGCTCCCCCGTGAACAGCGCGGCCTTGCACGTGCCGCAATGGGCGGCTGCCGGCGAGCGGTCGGCCGGTATGCGGTTGATCGCGCCACAGGCGGGACAGACGACGTGTTTGGGGTCGGCCATGATCCTCCAAGAGGTGGCGGCGGCCAGCCGCCGTTCAAGCGTCTTCGCCTCGAAAGCGGCGTAAGGCGGCAGAACCTTTGGTCGTCCGCGGGGTTCCGAGGGTAGTGCCCGATCACGAGCCGCGGAGCACCAATGAACATTTGGAAACTGGCCAAGAACACGTTTTCTGGATTCTCGGACGACCAGTGCCTGAGCCAGGGCGCTGCGATCGCCTATTATACGATCTTCTCCCTTGCGCCCGTGCTGATCATCGTGATCGCTGTCGCCGGACTGGTGTTCGGGCAGGAGGCGGCACGGGGTGCGATCGTGCAGCAGCTGGCGGGGCTGATGGGGCAGGACAGCGCCCAGGCGATCCAGACCATGATCAATGGCGCCAACAACAGGGACTCGGGCATCCTGGCGACGGCGATTGGCGTCGGCACCCTGATCATTACCGCGAGCGGCGTGTTCAGCCAGATGCAGACGGCGCTAAACCAGATCTGGAAGGCCAAGCCCAATAAATCCGCAGTGTCGCGGCTGGTCCGCGCGCGGATCGCGAGCCTGGGTCTGGTCGTCGCGCTGGGATTCCTGCTGATCGTTTCGCTGGTGATCAGCGCAGCGCTGGCCGCGTTCGCGAAATTCCTGAACGGCATTTTTCCCGGCTTCCAGATCTTGATGATGGGAGTGAACTTCCTGATCTCGCTCGCGCTGATATCGTTGCTCTTTGGCGCCATCTACAAGGTGCTGCCGGACAAGCCGGTGGCCTGGCGGGACGTGATGGTGGGCGCGGTGGCGACCGGCGTGCTGTTCACCATCGGCAAAATGTTGATTGGATTCTATATCGGCCGCAGCCACGTCGCGTCGACCTATGGCGGCGCCAGCGCCTTCGTGATCATCCTGTTGTGGATCTATTATTCGGCGCAGATTTTCCTGCTGGGCGCCGAGTTCACCCGGACCTACGCCGAGACCCACGGGAGCCACTCGGGCGCGCAGCATCCCCGCTCCCGGGCTGTGGGCCAGATGTCGGGCTGATCGGACGCTTGATGAGCCGACATCACGGCCGCCGAGGGTTCGCCATCAGCTTCCGTGGAAATACTCGCCGCCGAAACCCGCTCGGAGAGCGGTTGGTCGCTGATGAGCGCCAATCCGCCGGCGCGGCGCATAGGAGCCCCGCTGCGGCCCCGGCTTGACCTCGCCGCGCCCGGTCCTTAACTCTCCGCCCATCATGGATACCGCCGTCAATACCGTCTCAATCAAGCTGCCCGATGGCAGCGTGCGCAGCTTTCCCAAAGGGGTCAGCGGGACGGATATTGCCGCCGCGATCGGGCCGGGGCTGGCCAAGAGCGCGCTCGCGGCCAAGGTGGACGGCAACGTGCAGGATCTCGACCTGCCGATCGACCATGACGCCGACGTCGCGATCATCACCCGTTCATCGCCAGAGGCGCTGGAGCTGATCCGGCATGATGCGGCGCATGTGCTGGCCGAGGCTGTGCAGAAGCTCTACCCCGGCACCCAGGTGACCATCGGCCCGGCGATCGAGGACGGGTTCTATTATGATTTCGCTCGCGATCAGCCCTTCACCCCCGACGACCTCGCCAACATCGAGGCCGAAATGCACCGGGTGGTGGAGCGCAATGACGCGATCGTGCGCGAAGTGTGGGACCGGAACGCCGCGATCGCGTACTTCAAGGCGCATGGCGAGCTGTTCAAGGCGGAGCTGATCGAGGGCCTGCCTGAAAACGAGCCGATCACCGTCTATCGCCAGGGCGAATGGCTGGACCTCTGCCGCGGGCCGCATATGCCCTCGACCGGCAAGATGGGTCAGGCATTCAAGCTGACCAAGCTGGCGGGCGCCTATTGGCGGGGCGATTCGCGCAACCCGATGCTCCAGCGCATCTACGGCACCGCGTGGCGCGATCAGAAGGAGCTGGACGCCTATCTCCACATGATCGAGGAGGCGGAGAAGCGCGACCACCGCCGCCTCGGCCGCGAGATGGACCTGTTCCACCTGCAGGAAGATGCCGCGGGCAGCGTGTTCTGGCACCCCAAGGGCTGGACCCTCTACCGCATCCTTGAGAACTACCTGCGGCGGCGGCTCGAAGATAACGGCTATGTCGAGGTGCGCACCCCGCAGCTGTTCGAGAAATCGCTGTTCGAGGCCTCGGGGCACTGGGGCACCTATGGTCACAACATGTTCAAGGTCGAAGTCGGCCACGGACACGACCATGAAGAGGTGCGGCAGTACGGCATCAAGCCGATGAACTGCCCGGCCCATGTGCAGATCTATCGCCAGGGGCTGAAATCGTATCGCGACCTGCCGCTCCGCATGGCGGAGTTCGGGTCATGTCACCGCAACGAGCCGTCAGGCGCGCTGCACGGCATCATGCGCGTGCGCCAGTTCACCCAGGACGACGCCCATATCTTCTGCACGCCCGAGCAGGTCGTGGAGGAGACCGCCCGCTTCTGCAACCTGCTGAAGCAGGTCTATGACGATCTCGGCTTCACCGACGTCAAGGTCAAGCTGGCGCTCCGCCCCGACCAGCGCATTGGCTCGGACGCGCTGTGGGACCGGGCGGAACGGGACCTCGCCGTGGCGGCGAAAAGCGCAGGCCTCGAGATCGAGGAGTTGCCCGGTGAAGGCGCCTTCTATGGCCCCAAGCTCGAATTCCACCTCACCGATGCGATCGGGCGCGGCTGGCAGTGCGGCACCTTGCAGCTCGACTTCAACATGCCCGAGCGGCTGGACGCCGAGTATGTCGATGCCGATGGGCAGCGCAAGCGGCCGGTGATGCTGCACCGGGCGATCTTCGGTTCGCTCGAGCGCTTCATCGGGATCCTGATCGAGCATTATGCCGGCAAGCTGCCTGGTTGGCTGATGCCGGTGCAGGTGGTAGTCGCGACTATCACCAGCGATGCGGATCATTATGCCGAGGAGGTCGCCCAGCACCTGACCGCCGCGGGCATGAGGGCGGTAACCGATCTCAGGAACGAGAAGATCAACTACAAGATCCGCGAGCACTCATTGGCCAAGGTTCCGGTCATCGCCGTGGTCGGCAAGCGCGAGGCGGCGGAGCGCAGTGTTGCGCTGAGGACACTGGGAGTCGAAAAACAGGAGAGCCTCCCCCTCGACAGCGCGGTGCGGCAACTCCATTCTACTATGGCATCGCCATTGGATCGTGTAGATTCACGGCATTGACGCAACTTTACGAGGGGAAATTCCTATAGCCAGGTTTGGTACTGAGACGCCGTCCCGTGACGGGCCGCGCGTCAATTACGAGATCAACGTGCCGCAGGTGCGATTGGTCGGTGCGGACGGTGAGATGATTGGCATCGTGCCGACGCGCGAGGCGTTGTCGAGGGCGGAGGAGACCGGGTTCGATCTGGTTGAGATTTCGCCGAATGCCGAACCCCCGGTCTGCAAGTTGCTCGATTACGGCAAGTTCAAGTACGAGCAGCAGAAGAAGAAGAACGAAGCGCGCAAGAAGCAAAAGATCATCGAGGTGAAGGAAATAAAGCTCCGGCCGAACATCGATGACCATGACTATGACGTGAAGATGCGCGCGGCGACCAACTTCCTGGACGAAGGCGACAAGGTGAAGGTCACCATGCGCTTCCGCGGCCGCGAGATGATGCACCAGGATCTGGGCATGAACGTGCTGATGCGCGTGCGCGACGATCTCGACAAGATCGCCAAGGTCGAGCAGCTGCCGCGCATGGAAGGCCGGCAGATGACCATGGTGATGTCGCCGAAATAGCGCGGCCTTCTGACAAAGATTTCATCCCGCTGAAAGCGGCGTTTCATGCGACGCGTCGGATGATTTGGTCATCGGCGCGCCGCTGGCGCGCTTTCAGCAGAGGAGAGATCGATGAACCGTCTCGTCGCGTCGCTGCTGGCGACGACCTTCCTCATCGCGACGGTCGGCCTCGCTGCCGCCGCCACCCCCGCTCAGCCCCCGGCCGCCGCTCCGGCCGCGGGTCAGGCCCCCGCAACGAACGCCACCGCGGCGCCGGCCCACAAGGCCCATCCGCGGGTGACGGCTGCGGCCAAGCGCGAGGACCGCGCCGATCCCAAGGAGGCGCGCATCACGCATGCGCTCAACCTGCTCGAGGCCAATGGCTACGGCCAGTTCAGCGATTTCAAGGCCGATGGCAAGAATTTCGATGCCATGGTCACCGCCAACGGCCAGCATTTCCCGGTCGTGGTCGATCCCGACGGTCCCCAGGGGACACGCGACCTGCGCGAGGGG
>CAZVYC010000183.1:0-10555 GCA_964631425.1 uncultured Rhodospirillales bacterium | reverse complement strand
CCGGCGCCGACACCGAGTCCGGCAAAGCCCTGCTCGGTGATCGGTGTGTCGATCACACGCTCGGGTCCGAACTCGTCGAGCAGCCCCTGGCTGACCTTGTACGCGCCCTGGTACTGCGCAACCTCCTCCCCCATCAGGAAGACATCCGGGTCGGCACGCATCTCCTCGGCCATGGCGTCGCGCAGCGCTTCGCGGACAGTCTTCCTCTCGGTCTCGGCGAAGAACTTGTCCTCGCCCGACGGTGGCGCCGCCTTCGGCTCCGGCGCGGCCGTCGCGACCGACGGGGACGGCGCCTGCTTGGCCTCCGTCGGCTCGATTTTCTGGTCGGGTGGGGTTCCAGTCGGCTGAGTTTCGGCGCGCGGTGGGGCCTGCTTCTTCGGCGCCTCGCCGCCGGACTCGCCGTTCAGGCGGGCAATCGGCGTGTTGACTGCGACACCTTCCGTGCCTTCCGGCACCAGGATCTTTTCGATGATGCCTTCGTCGATCGCCTCGACCTCCATCATCGCCTTGTCGGTCTCGATCTCGGCAATGACGTCGCCCGGCGCGACCGGATCGCCTTCCTTCTTCAGCCAGCGCGCAAGCTTGCCCTCGGTCATGGTCGGCGAGAGCGCCGGCATCAGGATATCGTTGCTCATGCGCCTCAAGCCTCGACCAGAATGTCGGTCCACAGCTCGGCCGGCTGGGGCTCGGGCGCGGAGGTGGCGAAATCGGCGGCCTCGGCGATCTTGGCGCGTGTTTCTCGATCGATTTCCTTCAGCTTGTCCTGCGTGGCGATTCCGGCGTCGATAATACGTGCCCCCAGATGATCGATCGGGTCGTGCTGCTTGCGCATTTCATCGACCTCCTCGCGCGTGCGGTATTTTGCAGGGTCGGACATCGAGTGGCCGCGATACCGGTAGGTCATCATCTCCAGGATCATCGGGCCGTTGCCGTCGCGAACGTATTTCAGCCCCTCCATCGCGGCCTCGCGCACCTTAAGCACGTCCATGCCGTCTACCGGACGTCCGGGAATGCCGTAGCCCTCGCCCCGATCGTGCAGTTCGCCGGCCGAGGCCCGCTCCTGGCTCGTGCCCATGCCGTATTTATTGTTCTCGATGACGTAGAGTACCGGTAGTTTCCACAACGCCGCCATGTTGAGGCTTTCGTAAACCTGGCCTTGGTTGACCGCCCCGTCGCCGAGGTAACAGACGCAGACTAAGCCGTCCTTCTTGTGCTTGTGCGCGAAGCCGAGCCCGGTGCCGATCGGCACCTGGGCACCGACAATGCCGTGCCCGCCGAAAAAATTCTTCTCGCGGCTGAACATATGCATCGAGCCGCCCTTGCCCTTGGAATAGCCGGCGGCGCGCCCGGTCAATTCGGCCATCACGCCTTTCGGGTCCATACCGCAGGCCAGCATGTGCCCGTGGCAGCGGTACGAGGCGATAATGGAATCGCCCGGAGTTGCGACCGACATCATGCCGGTCACGACCGCCTCTTGCCCGATATAGAGGTGACAGAAACCGCCGATCAGGCCCATGCCGTAAAGCTGTCCGGCTCGCTCCTCGAAGCGTCGAATCAGCAGCATGTTTTCATAGAGTTGGAGGAGCAGTTCCGGCGAGGGATTGGCGGCGGCGCCCTTGTCCGGCGGCGCGCGCTTGGCAACAGTGGCGGGCTTTCGAGCGGCTCGTGCCGGGCGCTTTTCAGTCATTACGGTGGGTTCCGGGCGGGCGGATACCCAACAGCTAGGCCAGGCTTTTCGTGATTGCAAGTCGTTGAAATTAATGTCCCGAATCGCTCGAATTGGGCAAGTTTATGATCAATTCGTCGCCGCGGCTGTCATTTAATAATACCCGCGCCCGCTCATCCAGTCGATCGATGTCGAGGCTGTCGGGCCGGAGCGATGTGACCTTGAGTTCCAGCGCCTCGCGCTCGGCCTTCAGCCGGGCATAGTCGGCCTCAGCCTCGACCGCCTGCGCCTGCAGGCGGGTCAAGGCCAGGAGGCCACGTTCGCCCTCGACCGTGTAATAGGCAAAATATGCCACCACGGCCGCGGCGAAAACCGGTCCCAATATTTGCATTGCCCGCCGACGCAGGCGCCTTGCCGTCATCATTCCCAGAATGAATCACAAGCGATTCAACGCGTCAAACTGTTTTCCAAATTTTTTATTGCCGATTCAGCAGGCAAATTTCGGAGATTCACTTCCGAAGCGCGGCGCGTCCGGCATAGCGCCCGGCGCCCCCCAATTCTTCTTCAATTCTCAGCAACTGGTTGTATTTGGCCAGCCGGTCGGAGCGGCTGAGCGAGCCGGTCTTGATTTGACCGCAATTGGTCGCCACCGCCAGATCGGCAATCGTCGAGTCCTCGGTTTCTCCCGAACGATGGGACATGACCGCGCGGTATCCGGCTTTATGCGCCATCTCCACCGCGTCCAAGGTTTCGCTCAGCGTGCCGATCTGGTTCACCTTGACCAGAATCGCATTGGCGGTGCCGCGTGCGATGCCGTCGGCGAGGCGCACGGGGTTGGTGACGAACAGGTCGTCTCCGACCAGCTGAACCCGGCTGCCGATCGTCTCGGTCAGGCTCTTCCACCCGGTCCAGTCATCCTCGGCCATGCCGTCCTCGATCTACACGATCGGGAATTTATCGACCAGGTCCTCCCAATACCGAACCATCTCGTCCGATCCCAGAACCTTGCCCTCGCCGTCCAGGTGATAGCGGCCGTCTTTGTAGAACTCGGTCGAGGCGGCATCGAGCGCCAGCGCAACCTGGTCGCCGGGCGTATAGCCGGCGCTCTCGATCGCCCGCATGATGAAGCCGATCGCGTCGGCGGTCGACGCCAAGTTGGGTGCGAACCCGCCCTCGTCGCCCACCGCGGTGTTGTGGCCGCCGTCCTTCAGCAGCTTCTTCAGCGCGTGGAAGATCTCGGCGCCGGCGCGGATCGCGTCGCCTTCGGTCTTGGCGCCGACCGGCATGACCATGAATTCCTGGATATCGATCGGGTTATCGGCATGGGCACCGCCATTGATGATGTTCATCATCGGCACCGGCAGTACCCGCGCGTTCACTCCGCCGACGTAGCGATAGAGCGGCAGGTTGGCCTCAGCCGCCGCGGCCCGCGCCACCGCCAGGCTGACGCCCAGGATGGCGTTGGCCCCGAGACGCGCCTTGTTGGGCGTATCGTCCAGCTCGACCATCATGGCGTCGAGCGCCGCCTGTTCGCTCGCCTCAAGGCCAGACAGCGCGTCGAAGATCTCGCCGTTGACCGCCTCGACCGCGCCCAGGACGCCCTTGCCGCCATAGCGGGACTTGTCGCCGTCGCGCAGCTCGACCGCCTCGTGGGTCCCGGTCGATGCGCCCGACGGTACGGCGGCGCGACCGATCGAACCGTCTTCCAGCGTGACCTCGACCTCGACCGTGGGGTTGCCGCGGCTGTCCAGGATTTCGCGGCAGTGGATATCGACGATGGCTGACATGAACGCTGCTTCCTCTGGTGAAATCGGTGGCTTCACATATCGGCTCGGGGCCGCCGACGGAACCCCCTACAGGCGGCTGCGCCGGCCCCTCAGCAAGGCTGTTGAGACAAAAGCGCGGCAATGGGTCTATAGCTGAGAACCGGGAGTGTATAGCTGAGAACCGGTCCCGAGTTTATCGAACCCGCATGAATAACGCCATCAATCAGTCCGCCGAAAAGGCGGCGCGCAAAGGACTGATCCTGCTGCTGGGCCTGTCAGCCTGCCCCAATGCTGGAGCGCAACCTCTGCCCGACGCCGCCGTCCCGCCGCGCGAAGAAATCGTGGTGGTCGGTGTCACCCCGCTCGCCGGGGCCGACATCGACCCGGACAAGGTGCCTGCCAGCACACAGGTCCTGTCCGCCGCCGACATAACGCGCGAGGGCTCTGCCAGCTTTATCCGCGCGCTCAACGACGACGTTGGCAGCGTCAATATCGACGACAGCCTGGACGATCCTTTTCAACCCGACATTCTTTATCGCGGCTTCACCGCCTCGCCAGTGCTGGGCACGCCCGAAGGACTGGCGGTCTATCAGAACGGCGTGCGGATCAACGAAGCATTCGGCGACAATGTGAACTGGGACCTGGTCCCCGATATCGCGATCAACCGCATGACCGTGGTCGGGTCGAATCCGGTCTTCGGCCTGAACGCGCTGGGCGGCGCTATCAATATCGAGATGAAGACCGGCTTCACCAGCCCGGGCGGCGAGGCCGAAATCTCGGGCGGCTCGTTCGGCCGACGAAACGCTTCCCTGGAATATGGACGGCAATTCGGCAATTGGGCCGTCTATGCCGCCGGCCGGGTCTTCGACCAGGATGGCTGGCGGCAATTCTCGCCGGATTCCGTCCGGCAGCTCTATGCCGACCTGGCGACACGCGGCGACGATTACACTTTCGACATCGCCTTCACCGGCGCCAACAACCTGCTTGAAGGACAGGGCGCCACGCCTGTGCAGGAGCTGGCGATCAGCCGGTCACTGGTCTTCACCCGCCCTCAAAGCTTCCGAAATCAACTTGAGTTCGTAACGCTGAACGGTTCCGATCACGCGAGCGATACGCTGACGTTCGAGAGCAATGGCTATTATCGCGAGTTCAGGCAGAGCATCGCCAACGGCAACACGACCAGGGACGCGGCGTGCACCAGCGGCGGCGGGCTATGCGACGCCAATGACAACCCGCTGATCGGAAATGGCGGCGTCCAGATACCAGACATTTCCGAAGGCGGGACGGTGCCGATCGGCGAGAATGACCAGAATGCAACCCGAACGATCGGGCTCGGCCTCTCCCTGCAGGCCACTGACACGGGATCGGTTCTCGATCACGAAAACCATTTTGCTGCGGGGGTCAGCATCGATCACGCGGCGACCGATTATCAGGCTGTCACCGAGGTGGGCGTCGTCACGCCGCAGCTATTGGTCGCCGCGTCGGGCCTTTTCGTCGATGAGCCCGATACTGGCGCGGGGCCGGTCAGGCTCAAAACCACGAACGACGATTACGGGCTTTATTTCACCGACACGTTCAATGCGACCCCGGCATTGGCGCTCACGGCAAGTGCCCGGTACAACATCGCCCAGGTCCGTCTGATCGACCAGCTGGGCACCCGTCTCAACGGTAGCGCGCAATATACCCGGTTCAATCCGGCAGTCGGCGCGACCTACAAGCTGTCGCCGAACCTGACGGCCTATGCCGGCTATTCCGAAGCAAACCGCGCGCCGACGGCGGGAGAGCTCGCCTGCTCCGACCCGTTGCAGCCTTGCATCCTTCCCGCCTTCCTGTCATCCGATCCGCCCAACCTGAAGCAGGTCGTCGCCCATACATATGAGGTCGGTCTGCGCGGTAGCTTCAAGGCGCCGGCGCTGCCGGATGGAACGTTCACCTGGAAACTCGGGCTGTACCGGACCGACCTCAACGACGACATCATCGCGGTCACGACTCCACTCAGCATCAGCCAGGGCTATTACCAGAATGCCGGCACGACCCGTCGCCAGGGCGTCGAGGCCAGCCTCGGCTACCGCGACCAGGTCTGGAGGATCTATGCCAATTACAGCCTGGTCGACGCCACGTTCCAGTCCTCGCTGCAGCTGAACTCCGGCGCGCCCACGGCGGACGCCAATGGCAACATTCATGTCGTCCCCGGCGACCATCTTCCCGGCGTACCGAAGCATCGGCTGAAGATCGGGGCGGATTACCAGATTACCGATGGCTGGACCCTGGGAGGCACGCTGAATTACGTCAGCGCGCAGTATTACGCCAACGACCAGTCCAACCAGAATCCGCAACTGCCCGGGCACGTTGTCGTCAACCTCCATTCGACCTACCAGGTATCAAAAGCCATCACGGTCTTTGGGGAGCTGGATAACGCCTTCGATTCCCGGTATGCGACCTATGCCATCTTCGGCGACCCGTCCGGGGTGGGCGCTCCGGGCATTCCGACCAACGGTGCCCCCGTCGACCCGCGCTTCATCAGCCCCGCCCCGCCGATCGCCGCGTTCGGTGGCATCCGGCTCGCGTTCTGAAGCGATAGCTGTGGACGCTGTTGCGAGTTATTCGCATCTAGGCTATAAGGCGCGACCGCAATCGCACGGAAGAACGCCGTTCCATGATCGTCTGTCTCTGCAATCGCATCACCGACCGGCAGGTCCGTTCGCAGGCGGCGGGTGGAGAGCATACGGTTTCCTCGCTTCATCGTGCTCTCGGCGTCGTGCCGAAATGCTGCAAATGCCTGCCAATGATGCGCGATATCGTCCGCGACTGCGGCGACCAACTCGGAACCCTCGCCGCTGTTTGACGCGTTCATATGGCTAGGCTTCGCCTAATGGGAGTATGAAAGCCAAATCAGCCTGAAAGGGAGGCCGTCATGCAGGGCGATCCCAAGATCATCGGTTATCTGAACACGGCGCTCCGCAATGAGTTGACTGCGATCAACCAGTATTTCCTGCACGCAAGGATGCTGCGGCATTGGGGCGTCGCCAGGCTCGGCAAGCGGGAATATGACGAGTCGATTGACGAGATGAAGCACGCCGACAGATTGGTCGAGCGCATCCTGTTCCTGGACGGCCTTCCCAATCTTCAGGATATCGGCAAGCTTCTGGTCGGCGAGGATGTCACCGAAATCCTGGAGTGCGATCTTAAGCTGGAAAATCAGGCGATGCCGCCGCTTCGTGAAGCAATCGCCCACTGCGAAACAGTGCGCGATTACATCTCGCGGGAGGTTCTGGAGGATATCCTGGAGAGCGAGGAGGATCACGTCGACTTCCTGGAAATCCAGCTGGACCTGATCAAGCGCATCGGCATCGAAAATTACATCCAGCTACAATCCGACAGCGCATCCTCGTAATTTATTTCGTCAGGCCGCGCGGGAATCCTGCGGGTGCCACGTTTAACTCACCGAAGATGATCTGTCTCGACGGTCAGGCCATCTTTTCGCCCTCTGCTACATCCCTCGCGAGGGCGGATTAATTAACTGGGCCGCCCCTCACGGGCGGCCCTTTTTCTTGTCCTAAAGTCCCCCGACCGTCGCTTTTGTCTCGCCAGCGGGTCGTGTAAGACGATGCAGAACCCGGCGCAGCGACGGGCATTGCACAATCCAAAGGGGATGCGCCCGCATGGCCAGTGAAACCGTTACGCTCGACGATAGAATCCGCTTCGACGACACGAGCGACCTGATCGTGGTCGGGCTGGGCGCCGCCGGCGCGTCGGCAGCAATCGAAGGCCGGATGGCTGGAATTGATGTGCTGGTGCTGGAGCGCGCGTCGTCGGGCGGCGGCTCGTCGGCCTATTCCGGCGGCTTCATCTATCTGGGCGGCGGCACGCGGGTGCAGAAGCTGAACGGCTTCGACGACACCGTCGAGGACATGTTCAACTATCTCGTCGCCATGACGCCCAACCCGGACGTCGAGAAGATCCGGCTCTATTGCGAAAACAGCCTGGAACATTTCGACTGGATCGAGCGGCAGGGGCTGGTCTTCAATGACGGCTTCTATCCCCACAAGCATTTCGAGCATTCCACCGAAGAAGGTCTGTCGTGGACCGGCAACGAGAAAGTCTGGCCGTTCCGGGAGCAGGCGCGCGCCTTTCCGCGCGGCCACAAGATCACCAGCCCCGGCGGCCAGCAGGAGCTGGGTGAAGGCGGCCGCAAGCTGATGACCCACCTGATCAAGCGCGCCGAGGAAGCGGGTGCGCGCATCGTCA
Source organism: uncultured Rhodospirillales bacterium (assembly GCA_964631425.1). GTDB lineage: Bacteria > Pseudomonadota > Alphaproteobacteria > BOG-932 > Roseiterribacteraceae > BOG-932. The sequence goes on along the minus strand of CAZVYC010000183.1, from coordinate 2,875 downwards.
TCGACGCCAACGTGAAGAACCTGATCGTCGACGCCTCCGGTCGCGTCGTCGGCGTCAAGTACAAGTCCTTCGAGGGCGACCGCTACGTCCAGGCGCGCAAGGGCGTGCTGATCGCGACCGGCGGCTTCGCCATGAACAAGGAGATGGCCGCCGAACTATCCCCGCTGCTCGCCGACGAGCGGGTGCACATTGTCGGCAACACCTATTCCGACGGCAGCGGTATCGCACTCGGCTTGTCCGTCGGCGGCGTGCTCCAGGACGTCGGATACCTGATCACCGCCCCCTTCTATCCTCCGGCGGACCTGCTGAAGGGCGTTCTGGTCAACAAGTTCGGCAAGCGCTTTGTGGCAGAGGATTCCTACCACGGGCGTACGACCGGGGCCTGCCTGCTGCAGCCCGACCAGAAGGCCTACCTGATCCTGGACAACGCCACGTTCGGACGCCCCGAGTTCGGCGGACAGCAGCTGGTCGACGCCTGGGACAGCATTGCCGAGATGGAGCATGACCTTGGCCTGCCCGACGGGTCGTTGCAGCAGACCATGGCGGCGTACAATGTGTACGCCATCAACCACGCCGATCCCGAGTTCCACAAATACCACGATTGGGTCCAGCCGCTCGTCGAGCCGCCCTTCGCTGCGCTCGACTGCTCGCTGGGCAGCGCCTTCTACAGCGGCTTCTCGCTGGGCGGCCTGGCGACGAATGCCAAAGCGCAGGTGCTGGACAAGGAGGGCAACGCAATTCCCGGCCTCTATGCGGCCGGCGCTTGCGCAACCAACATCGCCAAGGACGGCATGGGCTATTCGAGCGGCACCTGCATCGGCGAATCGACGTTCTTCGGCCGGCAGGCGGGGATCGAGGCGGCGCGTTCGTAGCGCTACTGCGCCGCTTTCCGCCGCCGGTACTTCTCGACCATGTAAGCCCCGGCGGCGACCGAGCCGCCGTCGACCGGCACCACGATGCCGGAGACGTATGCGGCTTCCGGCGAGGCCAGGAATTCGACCGCGTGCGCGATCTCGTCGACCTGGCCCAGGCGCCGCAGCGGGATATGCTCGGCGCGTTCGGCGTAGACATCGGCCGGCCAGGCGGAGCGGAGCAGTTCGGTCTCGATCGGACCGGGCGCGATGGCATTCGCAGTGATGCCGTAATCGGCCAGCTCCAGCGACATGGCGCGAACCAAGCCGATAATCCCGGCCTTGGCCGCGCCGTACGCTGCGAGGTCGATCGGCCCCATGAGCCCGGCCACCGATGCGATGCAGACGATGCGGCCGTAACCCCGCGTGCGCATATCCCGCGCCGCCGCCTGCGAGCAGTAGAACGTGCCCGACATGTGGACGTTCAGCTGCGCTTCCCAGGCGTCTTTGGTGATTTCGAGAAAGGGCTGCGACTTCGACGTGCCGGCGTTGTTGACCAGGATATCGATCTGACCAAGCTGCGCGATCGCCTCGCCCACGAACGACTGCACCTGGCCGTGATCGCCGACATCGGCTTCGGCCGACCAGCTCCTACGGCCGAGTGCCGCGATTTCCGCGGCTGTGGCTTCGGCCCAGGCGGCAACGCGGTCGACCACCGCGACGTCCGCGCCGGCCTGCGCCAGCCTGAGCGCGATCGCCTTGCCAATCCCCCGCCCGGCCCCCGTCACCAGCGCCGCTTGCCCAGTGAATTTGCCCATCGTCCGCTCCCTTTGTAGGGCGGAAAAGCGAAAGCGCATTCCGCCATGCGGTGATGATGCCGCGCGATGCGCGGCGGCGGAATGCGCTTTCGCTATTCCGCCCTACAACTTCTTAAACCAGCCGGCTCTGGTGCATCGCGGCCTCGATGAACGAGGCGAAGAGCGGGTGCGGAGCGAACGGCTTGGATTTGAGCTCGGGATGGAACTGCACGCCCATGAACCACGGGTGGTCCGGAATTTCGACGATCTCAGGCAGCTCGCCGTCCGGCGACAGTCCGGAGAAGCGCAACCCCGCCTGCTCCAGCGCCGAGCGGTAGTTGATGTTGACTTCGTAGCGGTGCCGATGGCGCTCGGAAATCTCGTCCTGACCGTAGATCGCGTGCGCGCGGCTGTCTTCGGCCAGGATACAGGGATAGGCGCCAAGCCGCATCGTGCCGCCGAGGTCGCCGTTGACGGCCCGCTGCTCGAGCGCGTTGCCGCGCATCCATTCGGTCATAAGGCCGACAATCGGATGCTCACAAAGGCCGAATTCGCTCGATCCCGCGCCCTTCAGGCCGGCCATGTGGCGCGCCGCCTCGATCACCGCCATCTGCATGCCGAAGCAGATGCCGAGATAGGGAACCAGCCGTTCCCGCGCGAACTGCGCCGCGCGAATCATGCCCTCGGTGCCGCGGTTGCCGAATCCGCCCGGAACCAGGATTGCGTGCGCGCTTTCCAGGTGATGGATCACGCCGGCCGGATAATCGGGCCGCTCGAAAATCTCGCTGTCGAGCCATTGCAGGTTGACCCGGACATTGTTGGCGATCCCGCCATGGGTCAACGCCTCGGACAGCGACTTATAGCTGTCGAGCAGCGACACATACTTGCCGACGACCGCGATCGTCACTTCGCCCTCGGGATAGCGAACCCGGTCGACCACCGCTTGCCAGCGCTTGAGATCCGGCGGCGGCGCCTCGACGCCGAAATAGGACAGCACCTGATCGTCGAAACCTTGCTCGTGGTACGAGATCGGCACCTGATAGATCGTGTTGGCGTCGAGAGCGGCGATCACCCGCTCGGGCAGGATATTGCAGAACAGCGCGATCTTGCGCCGCTGATCGGCCGGGATCGGCTGGTCCGAGCGGCAGAGCAGCATGGAAGGCTGGATTCCGACCGACAGCAGCTCCTTGACCGAATGCTGGGTCGGCTTGGTCTTGAGCTCGCCGG
>CAZVYC010000182.1:9792-10767 GCA_964631425.1 uncultured Rhodospirillales bacterium | reverse complement strand
TGCCGTCTTCTCAGGGTTATACCCGCGGCGATCGTAGAGCTTGGTCGTGCTGGGGGCACGATGTCCCGCAGCTTTTTGCACGTCTTCAAGCTGTGCGCCGTTCTCCAGCGCCGTGGTGATGAATGTCGCGCGCATCGAATGCGCCGAGTAGCCGCGATCGAGTCCGCTGGAATCTTCTCCTGAATTGGCCGTCGAGCCACTGAGCCAATGATAATCCCATTTGGATCAAAAGTGCGCCTGCTGATCGGCCGCTTTCGGGAAGTCCCGAGCGCCGCGGGAAAGGCAAAGATGGGGCGGAGACGGACTCCACCGGGTTGATGGGTGCGGCTCCGCCCCCGGCCCGCTACGGTTTCGACAGAAGGTCCGGCTTCAAAGTGTCGAGGTCGACCGGTACGGAATCGTGCTCCTCCACGATGAGCCACTTTCCTTCTCTCTTCCGGTAGATGTCGGTCGTCCGCGCCACAACCTTAAGCTTGCTGCCGTCCTTGCGCGTGAATTCCCCGGTCTGGATGTTATGGCCGTAGGCGAGATTGCCGATGACCGTGATCGTCTGTTCCGATATCTTGTTGGTAACGGGGCCAGGAAAGGCGGCAAATAGATCTTGCCAATCCTTCTTGTAGGCATCCCAGCCCTTGTATTCGCGAGGCGGAATCACGTCGAAGACGAACAACTGCTCGCCGGGTGCATAGCAGGACATGATCTTGTCGACGTCCTTTGCATTGAACCCTTCATTATAGGTCTTTTCGAGCGCTTGGATCGCAGCCTTGTCGCCTGCAGCGGATTTATCGTCCTCAGCCGCGATGGCCGGTAGCGTAGCGATCAAGCCTGAAACGGCCAAAACGACAAAGTATGAAGCCGATAAACTCGTCATCTTGTCCTCCCTGGTTGGCGTTTCCGCGATTGGCACAAAGAATTGCTTGAGCGATCAAATTAACATTTGCTTCACGGAATTTTCAACCAGATGAGAGGAACCAT
>CAZVYC010000182.1:0-9782 GCA_964631425.1 uncultured Rhodospirillales bacterium | reverse complement strand
GGCCGGCCGACGCAGGAGAGTAGCCACCTTGGCCCTGACCAGCGAATGACCGCTTCCGGGATCACCAGTTCGACAGTCTAGCGGCGGGGTTGGGGCGGTTGGCGACATGAGCGGAAGTCGAGTGTTCGGACCAAAGAGTTCGGCAAAGGGCCAAAGTAATGTCGCGACCGCGACGAGGGCTGCAGTTCCCTTAAAGCGTGTACTCATAAACGCCTGATGTCCGGTTTCGGAGTCAGACCGGACTGAGGGTGCCAAGCCGATCACGGTCATCATCGTCCCACCCCTGCCCATGGACCATCCTTCGTGATCTTGTCGACTTCCGCCAGCTCGTCGGGGGTCAGCTTCCAGCCCGCGGCTTTGACGTTGGCATCGACCTGATCTGGGCGGGTGCCCCTGCGATGACGCTCGAGACTGCGGGATGGGCGAGCAGCCAGGAGATGGCGAGGTCCAGCAGGGAATGTCCGCGCTCCGCAGCGAAGCCATCGAGCCGCTCCACCTTCTGCCAATTGGCCTCGTTAAAGTAGCGGTCGGCGAGCCGCTGCGTGGCGGTGAGCCGCGCGCCCTCAGGCATCGCGTCGCGCTTGTACTTGCCGGTGAGCAGTCCGCTCGCTAGCGGGAAGTAGGGCACGAGACCGAGATCATAGGCGTTCATCGCCGGCAGCAACTCGCGCTCGATCTCGCGCACCAGGAGACTGTACTCGTCCTGGCATGAGACAAAGCTGCTGAGATTGAGATAGCGCGAGGTCCATTGTGCCTCGACCACCTGCCAGGCGGCGAAATGGGAGCAGCCGATGTAGCGCACCTTGCCCTGATGGACGAGATCGTCGAGCGCGCGCAGCGTCTCCTCGATCGGCGTCAGCGGATCGGGACGATGCACCTGGTAGAGATCGATCCAGTCCGTGTGCAGCCGCCGGAGGCTCGCCTCGACCGCCTGCATGATGTAGCGGCGCGACGCGCCCTTGAGCCGGTCCTCCTTGTCCATGGCGATGCCGAACTTGGTCGCCAGCACAATATCCTTGCGCCGCTCGCCGAGGATCTGGCCCAGGCATTCCTCGGAAGCGCCGAGATATCCCCCGCCGAGCCCGCCATAGACATCGGCCACATCGAGCAGCGTGATGCCGAGATCGAGCGCCTTGTGCACCACTTGGCGCGAGCCGTCGAGATCGATGCGGCCGCCGAGATTATTGCAGCCGAGACCAATGATCGAGACGAGAAGCCCGGATTTGCCGAGATTGCGCTGCTACACGGGTGGTGTCCTTTCCTGGGGGCGCGGCAAGGCTGCTGGTCGGCGTACTGATCGGCAAGATGCGGCCTGCTGGGCGTGCCGCTGCAGTTTGCGCTGCAGCCACGGCCATTGCCATGGTTCGACTGGAGCCGAAGGCTACCGAACGTCCGGCCGGAGGAGTAGGATATTTCCGGTCCACCCGTTCCTCACCAGTGACTTGGGTCAAGCAATCGCGAACCTGTGGAGACTTGACATGTCTGCCTATCTGATTGTGGAGCATACGATCACGGATCCGGCCAAGTTTCAGGAATACGGCAACAAAGTTCGCCCGCTGGTCGAAAAGTACGGCGGTCGATCCCTGGCGAGAGGCAGCCATAGGGTTCTAGAGACAAAACATTGGCTGCCAGATCGAGTGATCATCTTCGAGTTTCCTGATATGGAGACTTTGAACAGTTGGTATAGCGCGCCAGAGTACCAACCCCTTATCGCTCTCAGGCAATCCGCAGTAGACATGAGCAAGGATATGATGATTGCCGTTGACGGCGCCTGAACGTCTCTGGCCGCTCAGCTGAGCTGCCCCGATTTAGAGTACACGCCCTAATCACCGCGATCCGTGCATGGAACGCGTGGAAGACTGACGTCGTGACGTCGTCTTGATCGACACCTCCCCCATCGGAACCGGCGTCGGTGCGGCCATCCCGCCGGCCGCGCCGGCTCGTATGGCCGCTTTCGGGCGGTGGAGCGGATCGCCTCAACGACCGGCTCGGGGGGCAAGCGGTCTGTCTGATGTTGGGACGGGGCGGGAGGAAACTGGGCATTCAGGCTACAGCCGGGTCGGTCGATTGGGGCCGATTCCCGACTGTCCGCTTCGTAACGGCGAGCGGTAGAAGCGGGCATTCCCCTCGGTGGACTTCCTGAAGCGCGAGAAACGCAATGTCCACCGAAACGGGAAACCGCCTGGTCCTCACCACACGGTGGCGTCGTAATACTGTTCGGGTTTGGTGATCGCGGGAAAGAGCCAACCGATCCGATCTCCTGCTTGTTGTCAGCTTGCCAATCGGCTGCGCAAAACCCGATCGGCGCGGACAATGTGATTCTCACTCACAGCCACTGCCCTCAGTGCAGTGAGAACAGTCGTCTGATGTTAGCCGAGACCCGGTCCACCAGGCCCTCTTCCGGCTGCTCATTGTTGTGATCGCCGTCGAGCACGTTGCGACGCGCCAGCTGCCGACTCGCGAGGCACTCGCTTAGCTCCTCGCACATGCTGGGCCGAGCCTGGAGCAAGGGCGAAAGCGCATCCTTGGATATTTCATAAATCACCACCCTGGTGAGCGCGGTGATTTCACCGTTCAGCGGCTCGCCGGCGAGCAGTCCGGTCTCGCCGAAGTAATCTCCGGGCGCCAATCGGGTGTCCTCAAACTTACGGCCGTTTTCCTCCACCGACGCAACCAAAACGCCGTAACTCACGATGCATAGGACTTGCAGAACCGTACCGGTCTTCACGATCACGTCGCCTGGCTCGTAGTCATGTCGCCGCATCTGCGACGCGAGAGCCGCCTTTTCGTCTGCGGTCAAGGTCCAGAAGATTGAGATTGCTGCGAGCAGCCGTTCGGGAATTCCGGATTCCCCTTTGTCTTCCCGAACGCCCTCTTTCGCGGAGGTGAGGCGAGGCGCAAACTTGACTCCGGCCGCTGAAGCTGCCCGATAGGCCCGGTCGAAGAGCTCGTTTTGGACCAGGTCGATGAGGCCGACATCCGCTACCGAGTAGGAGAGTTCGAAATCGATCATCTCCGCGCTGATATCCTTGATGGTGACGGACGGCTCGGGCGTTCGCAGGATATGCGTGCTGCCCAGGAGCACTTCCTTCAGCAAATTGCGGCCCGCAGCGGGCGTCAGCGAGGGCTGTAGTTTCACGCGGATGCTGGCGCCATGAGCCTTCGTAGGCGCGCTGCTGTTCACGAGCTTGGATTTCGCGATGACGCTATTTGGAATGATCGCCACATCCTGGCTTCCTGTCAGGATGTGCGTCGCGCGCCAGTTGGTCTCGATCACCCTACCCTGGACGGAGTCGTCCAGAACGATCCAGTCGCCAACACGGTAAGGGCCTTCGATACTGAGAACGATGCCGGAGAAAACATCTCCCAAAGAGCTTTGCAGCGCCAGACCGATAATGATCGCCAAAGCACCGGAGGTCGCTAACAGACCTTTGATCGGCAGATCGAGAACGTAGGCAACGATAGCGAAGGTCGCGAAGAGGTAGATGAGAGCTGCCAGCAGTTCCTGAACCAATTTCGATTCGCGCGGCCGTTCCAGCACTACGAATGCCCGCAGAAATCCGACTGCTAGCCACGCCCCGGCCAGCCACCACATGACCTCGAGTGTGCCCACGAAGAGACGCCTGGATTCGGTCCCGATCGTCACGCCGGGGCGATAGGGAACGATGCCCCCCGTCAGCATCAGCCCAGTAATGGTGACAAAGACTAGAAGCTGGATGAGAAAATGCGCGAGCGCGCTGCGCCCCTGCCAGTAGCTAGCGCCGAAATAGCCGATGACGATCACCACTCCCGCTAAGACAAGTGGGTCGGTCGCCGGCGCCAAAATCGAGGACGGCGAGATAACCATGTCGCAGGATATGCCCCCTAGGGGCGCGTCAGGTAAGGGGCTTTCCCCAAGCATTCATATAAAGCGCAGCTTAATAACGTCGACTGCGCTTCCTGCGCCTGGCTCGCGTACGTGCCCTTCCGTTCCTGTTCAAAGGGCACGATTTTCAGCACTCGGATGTCGCGGCTGTCCGCGCCGTTGCCTGCTGAGCTTGTTGTCGCGTTCTACCCATTCCGCCCGAACGACAGGTCGAACGGTCCGCCCTTTTCGATGGCGCGCTTGTAAGCCGGGCGAGACTCGAGCCGACCGAGATAGGCCTGCAGGTCCGGCCGGTCCTTGAGGAAACCGAGGCCACGCGCCGTTTGCAGGATGAAGGCGAGTTGGAGGTCAACGGCGGTGAAGCCGCCGCCGACCAGGAATTCCCGCCCAGCCAGCAACCCGGAAATATAATCGAGCTGAAGCGTGATCTGTCCCATCGCATAGCCCTGGAACGTCTCGTTTGCCACCCCGAACGCGCCCAGGAACAGCGGCATGACCACCGGCATGCTGGCCGAGCCTTCGGCATAATGCAGCAACTCGAGATACCGCGGGTAATCCGGGGAAGTCGCGTCGGGCGCCAATCTCCCTGCGCCGTGGCGTCCCGCCAGATATTCGACGATCGCCCCGGATTCGGCCATGACCTTTCCGTCGATCTCGACGATCGGCGCCTTGCCCAGCGGGTGGATGGCCCGCATCTCGGCCGGCGCGAGGCCGCCCTGGCGCTGGTAGAACACGATCTCGTAGTCCAGGCCGAGCTCCTCCAGCAGCCATAGGATGCGCTGCGACTTCGAGTTGTTCAGGTGATGGACTGTGATGCTCGGCATTCTGATTTCCCCTTTCGATGCGGCGCTTGGAGTTTATGCTGTTGCGACCTTTTTCCGGTATCCGAACGAGCTGTTGATCCGGCCCAGTATGTGCGCGCCGGCGGTGACGGGCGGGTAGCGGCTCTCGGCTTCCGACACGCCGAAATCGCGCGGGTCCACCATGGCCTTGAAGGAGGGATCGTAGAACGTGGCGATTGAGAAGCGCTCGCGGCCGCTGCGGTTCACCACTCGGTGCCGGGTCGAGCGATACCGGTCATTCGTCCAGCGCGCCAGCAGGTCGCCGACATTGATCACCAGCGTACCGGGGATCGGCGTCGCCGCAATCCATGCGCCGGTGCGCGACAGCACCTCCAGCCCGCCGACATCGTCTTGCCACAGCAAGGTGACGCAGCCGAAATCCGTGTGGTCGGCGACGCCGAACTGATCTTCGCCCAGAACCGCCGGCTGCGGCGGGTAATAGATCGCCTGGGTCCGCTGGAGCCGCTTCGTGTAACGCGAGACGAAGAAATCGGCCGGCTGATCCAGGCTGACCGCGACCGCCCCAAGCAGCATGGCGCCGCAATCCCCCATCGCCTCGTAATAGTCCGTCATCGCGGCCTTCAGAGCCGGCTGCTCCGCCGGCCAGTTGTTGGGGCCGCGTAACGGTTCGCCGACCACGACATCGGGATCGCTCTCCGGCAGGTCGAGACCGATCGTGAAGAACTCCTTGTAGTCGGGCCGCTTGGCTCCATACATCGTCGCGTCGCCCAGCGCACTGAAACCGCGATGATAGCGGTTGATCGCCGTCCGTGCCTTGGCCTCGGCCGGCAGGTGGAAGAAGGCCGAGGCCTCCCGGACCAGCCGATCGATGATCATAGCCGGAACGCCATGTTCGGCGACGTAGAAGAACCCGACCTCCGTGCAGGCCTCATGGATCCGGCTTCCCACATCTTTCAGGGCAGCGAGCTCGCCTGAGCGCAGCCCGCCGATATCGATCACGGGGATGGAGGTGAGAGGCATGACCGCCTTCGATCCTGTCGCCAATCTGAACAGGCCCGGACTGTGCTACAATAACCGCGCCTTGGCGAGACGGCAGCTTGCCACCCGACGCGGACGAAGGGTCAGGCGACATCATCCGCTTCCGGCAATCTTTGGATTTCCTGGGGATCTCGGCTACTGCTGAGGACTGCGAGGCGGCGCGCCCTCAGTACCGCAGCGTGACGTCGAAGCCCCAGAACCGCGGTGCGCCCGGGACGAACGTCGGCAGCCCGAACGCCTCGCCGGTGTTGCCGGCATCGATGATGAATTTCTGGTCGAGCGCGTTCTTGACATAGCCCGAGATCTCGACCTTGCCGCCGGGCAGCCGGTATCCCGCCTTCACGTTCAAGAGCCCGAAGGGGCCTTGCGACAGGAGGTAAGTATTCGGCGTCTCTTCGAAATAGACCCGGCTCTTCCAGGTATAGCTGGGGGTCAGATAGAGCTGGCCCCAATCATATTCGTCGCTGGCGAGCGTGACGCCGATCGCGAAGGCAAAATCGGGATCGAGCCTGAAATGCTGGCCCGAGCTCGTAGTCTTCACCCCGTTGGTGTAATCATCGAAACGTCCATGCGTCCAGGTGAAATTGCCGAAGGCGTCGATGTTGTCGGTAAGATGCGCGCGGGCCTGCATCTCGATTCCGTAATCGGTGGCGCTTCCCGCGTCGATGTTCTTGGGCTGACCGGTCTGCGGGTCGAACTCCGTGGTCGCGAAATTGTCGTAATTGTAATAGAAGAACGCGGCGTCGACGCTGCCTATGTCTCCGAACAGCTTCGTCTTCAGGCCCACTTCGTAATTGTCGACCGTCTCGGCCTGCAGATTGTCAGGGGCCAGCGTGGTCTGGGATATCTGCTCGACCGGCGGCCGGCGCCCCCGCGAATAGCTCGCGTACGTCTTGAGATCCGGCGACCAGGTGTAGTTCGCGACGACGCGCCCGGTGGCTGACAGGAATCTGCCTTCAGTGCCCAGCGTACCGTCCGTCGCCGGGAACTCGACATTCGTGCCGAACGCAGCGGGCGCCGGCAGGCGCGTCGGCGGATTGGCGGGCGGAGAGCGATAGAAACCGGCGATGTCCTCGTATGTCAGACGGATACCCGCGGTAATCTCGAGATCGTCGCTCACCGAATAGGTGCCGTCGGCGAAAGCCTCGTAAGCGTCGGTCGCGCCGAGATTGGCGTAATATTCATAGAAATAGGGAAGCAGTGGCTGCCCCGTGAACGGATTCTTGCCGCCGAACAGGATGTTCGGCTTGCCATTGACCAGGAGCGGCGCATGCAGGAACGGCTCCGACAGCACCAGGAATGCGATCCGCTCGTCGGTCTGGAGCCCGACCCTCTGCTCGCCGGTCTCATGAAAGAAATTGACGCCCGCGAAGCCCTTGAACCGTCCGCCGTCGTCGTAGTTGACCCGCAGCTCCTGGCTGAATTGCCGCGCGCGGTATAGTTCGCTGCCCAGGAGGAAATGCAGGAAGCTGCCGTCCGCGTCGAAATTCTCGAACGTGTTGTACCAGCGATAATTGCTGATCGAGGTCAGCTTCCAGGCCGCGGCCAGGTCCCAGACGACCGTACCGGTGACGCTGTGCAGCTCCCGCCGGACGCCGAGCTGGCTGCCCTCGTCCAGCTCGTTGAAGGTGAACGGGCTGGTGTCGCCGCCGGTCGGCGCGATGACGTTGTTCTTGAAGTCCGCTCCCTCGTCGTCGTCGCGTTCATAGTTGTAGGCGATGTCGATCATGAGATCGTCGCTGGGCAGGAACCGGAAGCTCGGACGGAACGCCGTGTGGTCGATGCCCATCAGATCGGTGCCCTTGCCGTTCGGCGTCGGCTCCTGCGACTGGGGTTCGCCCGCGATATTGTGGATGTAGCCGCCGCGATAGACGTGGTCCGCCGCGAAGCGCATGAGAACCTTGTCGTCGACGAGCGGGAGGTTGACGAAACCCTCGACCTCCCATGAACCGTAATTGCCGGCTCCGGCGGTCAGCGAAGCGTCGAACGCGTCGGTCGGCTTCTTGGTGACGATGCTGATCGCCCCGATTTCCGCGCCGCGCCCGAACAGGGTTTCCTGCGGCCCCTTCAGCACCTCGATCCGGTCGAGATCGTAGAATTCCATGGTCGAGCCGCGCGACCGGCTGAACGATACGCCGTCCAGAAAGATCGAGACCCGCGTGTCCTCGTTCGCCGAGCCGCTGTCGGTCGTGATGCCGCGGATCGAAAAGCCTGTGTCGTTGGAGCTCTGGGGCGAAACCTCCAGTCCCGGCACGTAGGGCGCAAGGTCGTCGAACCGCTGGATACGGTTCAGGTCGAGGAATTTCGCGCCATAGGCGGTGATCGTGATCGGCACGGCGAAGATCGCTTCTTCGCGCTTCTGCGCGGTGACGATGATCTCTTCCATGCCCTGGCCTTGGGGGCTGGCGGCCTGGGGGGCGTCCACCGGCGTCTGGGCCAGTGCCGGTGTTCCATATGCGCTTGCTATACAGATGCACGCGATGCCGACGCGCGTCAGCTGCGCGCAAGTCCGCCGGTCCGAGGCCAAGGTTCGCGCTGCAACGACCATGACACCCTCTTTCGATCTTGCCTGCGACGGAACCGCACGCGTCGGCCTGGATATGCCTGAGCGAACCAAGGCAGATTGGTCTACTCACCCAGTATCGGACAGCGAACGGAACAAGCAGGGGATATTTATATCTTACATTGGTCTTATTATGTCTCTTGTGTCGTCCACACTGACTGCAAATGGAAGGACGTCATGAGATGGAGGTGTTCTATCGTTTTGCTGAACAAGCTGTCAACGAATCATTGATTCCGAGCAGCCATCCGGCCCGGGGAAGTTCCGGTCTGTCCCAACCCGCCCGGCCGATGCTGGCGATTCGCGCCGCCTGTGCTAAAAGCGCCGCTTTTCGCGGGAATGCTTGTTTCATGCGCGTCGATCTATTCGACTTCGAGCTTCCACCCGAGCGGATTGCGCAGCGGCCGGCCGAGCCGCGCGACGCCGCGCGCCTGCTCCACGTGCGGCGGGATGGGTTCTTCGACCACGGCGTGCGCGACCTGGCCGATCTGCTGCGGCCGGGTGACCTGTTGGTCTTCAACGACACACGCGTCATCCCGGCCCGGCTCAAAGGCCGGCGCGCCGACGCGCACGTCTCGGTCACCTTGCACCAGCCCGTGGCGGACGACACCTGGCGGGTCTTCGCCAAGCCGGCCAAGCGGCTGCGTCCCGGCGAAACCGTCGTCTTCGCGCCGGATTTTTCGGCCCATGTCATCGAGCGCGGCTCGCTGGGCGACGTTGTTCTGCGCTTCGACCGCGGAGGCGGAGCGCTGATGGCCGCGCTCAGGCAGCACGGCGCCATGCCGCTGCCGCCCTATATCCGCGGCGGCGTCGCCGACGCGCGCGACGCGGACGACTACCAGACCCTGTTCGCACGCGAGGAAGGCGCAGTTGCCGCGCCGACCGCCGCGCTCCATTTCACGCCGCGGCTGATTGCGGCGCTCGAAGCGCGCGGCATCGGCATCGCGATGCTGACCTTGCATGTCGGCGCCGGCACTTTCCTGCCGGTCAAGGCGGACGATACGCGCGACCATGTCATGCATGAGGAGGTCGGTGTCCTGACCCAGCCGACAGTGGAGCGCATCAACAGGGCGCGGCAGGCCGGCGGCCGTGTGGTCGCGATCGGCACCACGAGCCTCAGATTGCTCGAAAGCGCCGCGAGCGATGACCGGACGGTCCGGCCGTTCGCCGGCGCCACCTCCATCTTCATCACGCCGGGTTACCGCTTCAAAGCAGTCGATTTATTGCTGACCAACTTCCACCTGCCGCGCTCGACCCTGTTCATGCTGGTCGCGGCCTTCGCCGGGCTCGAGCGGATGAAGCAGGCCTACCGCCACGCGATCGACGCGGGCTATCGTTTCTATTCCTACGGCGATTGCTGCCTGATCGAGCCCGGCCATGACTGACTTCGGCTTCACCTTGATTGGCACCGATGGCCAGGCCCGGCGCGGGCAGATCAGGACCGCACACGGCACGGTCGAGACGCCTGCCTTCATGCCGGTCGGCACCGCCGGAACGGTGAAGGGAATGCTGCCGG
>CAZVYC010000181.1:0-10819 GCA_964631425.1 uncultured Rhodospirillales bacterium | reverse complement strand
CGAACCAGAGCCTGAGCTGGTTGGCGCGCATGGCATTGGCCGAGGTGCGGTCGGCGAACAGATCGAGCTGGCATTCCTTGATGCGGTTTTCCATCTCGCCGCGTGCGCAGTAGATGGTTTCGTACAGATACTTTGCTTCGGCTTCCTTGCGTTTGAGCGAGGTGACGACGAAGCGGGGATTGGCCTCGCCCTGGGTCCATTCGGCCTTGGCGACGACCCGGCGCTGCCGCCTTCAGCTCTTGCGTGTGGACCAGGTGAAGTCCTTTGAAGCGGCGTGCGGGCTTGCCGGTCTGTTCGGCTTCGGCCTGGGCCTCGGCCAGTTCGGCCGTAATCTCGGCGACAAGCCGGTCGTTGCGGGCGAGACCGAAGAGATAATCGACGCCGTGTGCCTCGCACCACGCCATCAAGTCCTCGCGGCAGAAGCCCGAGTCCGCGCGCAGCAGGATGCGCACCTCGGGCCAGCGCCGGCGGATTTGCGCCGTGATCCGGGCGATCTCGCCGACCGATCCCGCCGCCCCGTCGATATTCGCCGGCCTCAGCTTGGCCGCCAGCAGATGCCGGCCGCAGAACACATAGAGCGGCAGATAGCAGTAGCAATCGTAATAGCCGTGGAAGAACCGGCCCTCCTGATGCCCGTGCAGCGGATCGTCGGTCGCATCGAGATCGAGGATGATCTGCTTGGGCGCGCTCGCGTGGGCCTCCAGGAATAGATCGACGAACAGCGCCTCGATCGCGGTCTCGTCATGGCCGATCTTATGATAGCGCGCTGGTTCCGACCGGCTCAGCTCGAGCCGGTTCAGCGTCGACTTGCCGGCCACCGGCGCGCAATCCTTGCGCCGGGCCGCGAGCTTGCCCGCCAGGATCGCCATCACCGGTCGTGCCGCAGCGTGTCGTGGTCGATCAGATCTTCATAGCCGAGCGCGATCCCGAAGACCCGCTGACCCACCAGCGTGCGGACTTGGTGCTCGATCAGATCGGCGCATCGTCCGTCGCGAAAACAGCCGGCGAACCGCTCAACCAGCCGGATCGCCCGATCCGCCGCCCCCAGCAGCAGAGCGCCGGCATCCGACGTGATCGCCCCGCCATCAAACGAAGCAACCACCGCACGACCTTCGACGCGTGCAAATTCAAACAGAGTCGGGTTACACTCTGTCGGCATCGGGGCATCTCCTTGGATCAGAGCAAGCTTTTGCGGCACAACAATTTTCTCAGAGTCCGCGCCCCGATGCACCTACTCAGTGTGAGAAATCCGGGCTAGGGCGTGGTGCTTAGATATCGGAGATTCGCGGCACAGGGGTCACAAAACCGTTTCCGAACTCCCAGCCTGGGCGCGGTGAGTGCCGCAACGGGCCGATTCTTTCGCGCACTTTTCTGATCTGGACCGTGGCGAAGCTCGGTTATAGGCTGTCAATCTCTGAGCTCTTGGGCGCCGTGAAGCGAGGTCGACTTGACCGATCGGCCTGCCGTCTCGAGTGACCGTGCCGTCGCGTTCGGTCCGTTCCGCCTTCTTCCGGCGCAACAGCTGCTGTTGGAGAATGAAAGTCCCGTGCGTCTCGGCAGCCGAGCGTTCGAGATTCTAGCGGCGCTGCTCGAGCATTCAGGTGAGGTGGTCGGCAAGAATGAACTGATCGCGCGCGTCTGGCCCAATACGCACATTGACGAGAATACGCTCAGAGTCCACGTGGCTGGACTGCGCAAAGCACTGGGCGATGGACAGCCGGGGCGCCGTTATCTGGCCAGCGTCCCGGGCCGCGGCTATAGGTTCGTTGCGCCAGTCGACCTCGCCGCGCCGGGTGTATCTGCAACGCAGCCGGACGCGAAGGTGGATCGCGTTCACAATATCCCGATTTCGCAAGTCCGTGCTGTCGGCCGAGCAAATACGATCAGGGCCCTTCGCGATCAGTTGCCGAAGCAGCGCTTCATTACGATTGTGGGCGCCGGGGGTGTCGGGAAGACGACAGTTGCGCTGGCGTTAGCCGAAACGCTGTTGTCCACATACGAGGACGGCGTCCGGTTCGCGGATCTGGGCCCCGTCGACGACCCCCAATTCATCGGAAGCACACTCGGCGCAACGCTCGGTCTTTCGATCCATCCAGCGAATGATATTTCCCAATTGGTCGAGTTCCTGCGGGACAAGCGGATGCTGATCGTGCTCGATAGCTGTGAGAATGTTATTGAGGCGGCCGCGCTCTTGGCCGAGCAGCTCCTGCTGGCTCCCCGCGTACATATCCTGGCGACCAGCCGCGAGCCGCTCCGTGCGGGCGGCGAATGGGTTCACCATCTGCGCCCATTGGATGTTCCCGCCGATCCGTCGGGGCTATCGGCTGCGGAAGCGCTCACCTATCCCGCTGTCCAATTATTCGTGGAACGCGCGGCCGCCATCCTCGATGGGTTCGAGCTCAGCGATGCCGACGCACCCGTCGTGTCGGACATCTGCGGCAAGCTCGGCGGCATCGCGCTCGCGATCGAGCTTGCCGCGGCGCGCGTCGACGCGTTTGGCATCCAGCAGCTCGCGGTTTTGCTGGACGACCAATTCCGCATATTAAAACTCAGGAAACGTACCGCCCAGCCGCGTCATCAAAGCCTGGCCGCGGCACTCGACTGGAGCTACGAGTTCCTACCGGAATTCGAACGCGCCATCCTATGTCGCCTATCCGTCTTCGCCGGTGCCTTCACGCTCGATGCCGCACTGGCGGTGATCGGAGAATCTGAAGTCGACGCCATCGACGGTGTCGCCAGGCTGGTCTCCAAATCGCTGCTTTCGGCGGATGTTGGTGGACCCGCGGTTCTATACCGGCTGCTCGAGACAACGCGCGCTTACGCAAGACGAAAGCTGATCGAAAGCGGGGGGTTCAACGCCTGTGCGCGACGTCACGCGCTTTATCACCGCGAACTGCTGGAACGAGCGGAATCCGAGTTTAGGCGACGAACGACCGCTGACTGGCTGGAGGATTATGGACGGAGAATAGATGACGTTCGCAGCGCACTCAGCTGGGCCTTTTCACCATCTGGCGATGCAACGATCGGCGTCGCGCTAACCGTCGCTTCCGGCCCGCTTTGGCTGCAATTATCGTTGGCGGACGAAGGCCGCGAGAGCGTCGAACGCGCGCTTGCCAGCCAGGCGGCGGAGACAAGTCAGGGCGGCCCTGCCCAGATGAAGCTGCAGATTGCTCTCGCGTCGGCCCTGCTGCAGGTCAGTGGGCCAGTTCCGCGAACCGACATACTCTATGCCAATGCCCTTGCCATCGCCGAAAGCCTCGATGATGACCTGGGCCAAATTAGTGCTCTCTTAGGGCTCTCTATCTACCACCTTTTTGCCGGTGAATATCAGGCGGCATTCGAGGTTGCAGAGAAATGCAACGGCATCGCCGCCCGGACCGGTGATATGGCTTTTCACCAAGTCGGCGATGGCGTGGCCGCGCCAGCCCTCCATCACTTGGCAGAGTATCCAGATGCGCGCTTCCGCAGCGAGTCCATGCTGAACCACTATAGCGGTCCCCCGCGGCACCCGCATTCGGCCTTTCGCGTGGGCGCGCGAGCCGCTCTTTCAAGCCTTCTTTGGATACAAGGATTTCCCGATCAAGCGTTGCGTTGCGCGGAAAGTGCCCTCGACGATGCCCACGAGTTCAAGAGCGAACAGTCAAGGGCGAATATGCTGGCCCAGGCAGTGTGCCCGATCGCCTTGTACGTCGGCGATTTAGCGGCAGCGGAAGAGTTGGTGGCAACGCTCCTCGATCTTTCGACCAAACATGCGCTGCCGATCCTGAATGCTCAGGGCCGCTGCCTAAAAGGGGTGATCCTCCTTTTAAGAGGCGACGCCGCCGGACCGCCGCTGCTGAAGGCGGCGCTCGACCGGCTGGAGAAGATGCGATTCACTTTTCACTACGTGCCATTTGCGGCTGCTCTAGCCCAAGGCATGAACGACGTCGGGCGGACAGCCGAGGCGAAGGAAACGATCGAAAGGGCGCTGGCACGCGCCGATCACGACAAAGAACACTGGTGCTTGCCGGAGCTGCTGCGCATCAAAGGGGAGATCCTCCGGTCGGGCGGGCTTGCCAATGGTATCGAAGCTGCGGAAGATTACTTCCGGCAAGCACTGGGTTGTGCAAACCGGCAGGAGGCGCTGTCGTGGGAGTTGCGTGCCGCCACAAGTCTCGCTCGGCTCTGGCATCGGAACGGCAAGACCGCCGAGGCGGAAGCGCAGCTGTCCTCCGTTTACAACCGCTTCACCGAAGGATTCGACACGATCGATCTCCGAACCGCTCGTGCATTGATCGATGAACTTCGCATCCCGGCGAACCTGTCGGACGCCTAATATGACCGCCCTCGCACCGACCTCGCCTTCGGTTTCATTTGGCCCGTTTCATTTTTTTCCCGCGCAGCAGCTTCTGCTCGAAGGCGATACGCGCGTGCGCCTTGGCAGCCAACCGAACACGGACAGGACGTTTCGAGTGCGCTAGCCCGCTGCTGGAAAGGGTCGCTGCTATTGGCCCGGGGCGATTTAGCGGGTCTGGCACTCCTGAGGCCCGCGCTGGATTGGCTTCAGGAGGGAGGGCAAGCACTTCCCCCATACCCCCTATTCATTGGCCCACTGGCAATGGGATTGAGCGCCGCGGGACAGTTTGTCGAAGCGCGTGCCGCAATCGATGACGGGCTCGATTTTGCCGATCGCATGGAGGCTCACTGGATTATGCCGGAGTCTCTGCGCGTCAAGGGTGAAATCCTTCGGTTGAACGCACGGGAAGAGGCGGAGGATTGCTTCCAAAAGTCATTAGACTGGGCGCGCCGCCAGGGGGCTTTGTCATGGGAAGTTCGCGCCGCTACCAGCCTAGCCAAGCTCTGGCGCGTTGACGGCAAGATCGCTGAAGCAAGGAAACTGCTTTCCGACGTCCGCGGTCGTTTCACCGAAGGCTTCGACACGGCGGATCTCAGAGCCGCCTGCGCAGTAATTGACGAACTTGGCTGATCATATGATCGGGAAATCTCAGATCGCTCGGCCCACAACCTTTGGTTTTTTGCCAGCCGATATCGATGTATTTGTATTAGAGGTGTGACCCACAATTGGAACAGTTTATATAAAATATGTTCCGATTAATACCGATGATCATGACGGGCGGGCATTAAACTAACCCTCCCTGGACAATTTCTTAGATGGACTTGATAACGTTCCGCGTATACTATCCGGGCTTAATCGATCCTTGTCGGCCGAGGACGATATGGTCGAACAGTCCAGCGGCGCGATCGAGCAGGCGGTATCCTTCGGCTCCTTCCGCCTCCTTCCGGCGCAGCAACTGCTGCTAGAGAACGAAGCGCCGGTTCGCCTTGGCAGTCGGGCGTTGGAAATCCTAACAACGCTTGTCGGACGCGCAGGCGAAGTTGTCGAAAAGAACGAAATCATCGCACAGGTCTGGCCGGACACGTTCATCGACGAGAACACGCTCAGAGTTCACATCGCCGGACTCCGCAGGGCGTTGGGTGACGGCCAGCCGGGCCGACGGTTTCTGGCCAATGTCCCCGGGCGCGGCTATCGATTTGTAGCGCCTGTCAGACGCACGCGGCAGACGTCATCCACCATTCCGATGGCCGCTACGGCGGCACACAATCTGCCGGTCTCACGAGCACGCGCCGTTGGCCGCGCCGAGGTGATTGGCGCGCTCCGGGAGCGAATGCAGCGGCAGCGGTTTGTCACCATCGTCGGCGCCGGCGGAATCGGCAAGACGACCGTGGCTCTCGCGGTGGCCGAAGCGCTCCTTCCCACTTACCGGGACGGCGTCTGGCTCGTCGATCTCGCCTCGATCGACGAGCCCCTTTCCATCCCCGATGCCCTCGCGACGTCCCTCGGCCTTAACACCCGGTCAGGAAACCGAATGTCCGAGCTGGTCGACTTCCTGCGGGGCAAACAGCTGCTGGTCGTCCTCGATAGCTGCGAGCACGTGACAGAAGCCGCCGCGTCTTTGGCCGATGAGCTTCTGACGGAAACGCCCGGCGTGCGTATTTTGGCGACGAGCCGCGAGGCCCTCCGAGGCGCCGGCGAACGAGTCTACCGCCTGCCGCCACTAGAAAGTCCCGCCGCTTCGCCCGATCTTAGCGCCGCGGCGGCGCTAGCGTTCCCTGCAGTCCAACTTTTTGTCGAGCGTGCGGCTGCCACGTTAGACGGGTTTGAACTCAGTGACGCCGACGCCAATGTCGTTGCGGATATCTGCCGCAAGCTCGGCGGAATAGCCCTCGCCATCGAGCTCGCCGCCGCCCGCATCGACGCTTTCGGCCTTCGGCAGCTCGGAGCGCTGCTGAGCGATCAAGTCCGCATATTGAAGTACGGTAAGCGAACCGCACAGCCGCGGCATCAGAGTTTGGCCGCGGCGCTTGACTGGAGCTACGAATTCCTGCCCGAACATGAGCGCCTGGTCCTGCGCCGCCTCTCTGTTTTCGCCGGCGCCTTTACGCTTGACTCTGCCATTGCAGTTGCCGGAGACGATGATACCGACATCGTCGAAGCCATTGCCAATCTTGTCACCAAGTCGCTTGTGTCGGCGGATGTGACCCAATCTGTCGTGCAATATCGGCTGCTCGACAGCACGCGTTCTTACGCCACGCAAAAATTGGTCGCGAGCGGCGAGCTCGATGTCTATGTGCAACGCCATGCACAGCACCATCGCGATCTCCTCCGGCGGGTCACGCTCGAGTGGGAGATGCGGCGCACGTGGCCGGAGGATTACGGCCGCAGGATCGATGACGTCCGCAGCGCACTTAGCTGGGCTTTTTCGCCAAAGGGCGATGCAGCGGTAGGCGTAGCACTCACTGTTGCCTCGATTCCGTTATGGTTGGAGCTTTCGCTGATACAGGAATGTTACGAGCGCATCGAACGCGCGCTTGCAAGCCAGTCGGCGCAACCGAAGTACGGCGAGCATGATGCGCTACAGCTTCGTACCGAGCTTGGCTTGGTCGCGCTCCATGCCGGCCACCCTCTGCCCGGCGACTTCTGGGTTCAAACCCTGGCCCTTGCGAAAAAACTAGCCGATCCGCCTGTCCGGTCACGGACGCTTTTCCATTGGTCTTGCTATCACTTTTATAATGGGAATTTTCGCGAAGCCTTATCCGCGGCACAAAAGTGCAGCGCCTTCGCTGCTGAGAACTGCCTCGTCGACAACGAGATGCTCGGGGACGGACTTGTGGGAGCCGTCCTCCATTATCTGGGTGACCACATTGCCGCGCAGCAGCGTTTGGAGCCCATCGTCGATCAGCCGATCGATCCTGCGCAGCGTGGCCGTATAGCCGCCCGATTGATAGCGCGGCCTCGTCATACCAGCGTCCTTTGGGTTCGAGGCTTTCCGGATCAAGCAGTCAGGGCTGCGCGGAGCGCAATCGACGAAGCCGAAACCTTCAATAACGCGCTGATGCTGACCAGCATCGTTGCGCAGATCTGCCCAATCGCTCTCCAGGTCGGCGACTTGGCCGAAGCGGAGCACTTGATCGCCAGGCTCCTCAATAGTTCGGCCAAACACGCGCTGTCGTCGTGGAACGCTCTGGCCCAGTGTTTGAACGGGACACTGCTCATCGCCCACGGCAACCGGGCTGGATTGACGGTTCTGCGGGTGGGATTGGAGCGGCTCCGTGAAACGGGGTTCACCTTTCGTTTCACAATTTCTCTCGCCGCGCTGGCGCGCGGCCTTGGCGTCTTCGGCCAAGTTGCCGAGGCGAAGCAGACGATCGATCAAGCGCTCGAACGAGCCAGTCGCCAGGACGAACGCTGGTGCCTGCCCGAGCTTTTGCGGATCAAGGGTGAGATCGAACTGTTGGACGGATTGGGCGATGCGAAGGGAAAAGCCGAGGATTGTTTCCTGGAAGCGCTGGACGAGGCGCGCCGGCAGAAAGCGCTGTCATGGGAACTTCGCGCCGCCACCAGCCTAGCCAGGCTCTGGCGCCAGGATGGCAAGAACGCAGAGGCGAAGGAGCTTCTGTCGTCCGTCTACGACCGGTTCACCGAGGGCTTCGGGACGGCTGATCTCAAAGCTGCGAGGGCACTGATCGACGAACTTCACGCCTGATCGAGCGCAAGCCCACCCCAGCTTCGATAGAATGGTTGAAATGGCCGGCAATCGGCGCATTACGCGGCACGACGACGAAGCAAGTTCGGCCAGAATAAGACACTGCACTCGCGGAATTGAGCGATTCATAAGAATGCTTAATGACGGATAATTGGCCCTTGGCCGGAGAATGCCACACGTAATTGGGTGACGAAGAGTTCCTGAAACCCGACCGTCATTCCGAGGCATATCATGGACGCTCAATTCGAGCCCGCTGTCGCAAACGAAGTGTCTCTGATGTCGGCACACTTAGCCCATGCTTCACTACGCGCGAAATTACTTCCGAGCGTGCTGAGCATAACGGCGGGAAGTATGGATGCGATCGGCTTCCTCGGTCTTGGCGGCCTCTTCACCGCCCACATCACCGGAAATCTGGTCCTTACAGCGGTGGACGTTGTGAGTGGGGAACCGGCCCGACTCGCGCCATTGTTGTCAGTGCCGATCGTCATGCTTGTCCTCGCACTCGCCGGACTGCTGGCGGGCCGCCTGGCCCGGAGGGGGATTGCCTCGTTGCAGCCATTGCTGCTCGTCCAATTCATCTTGCTTGCCACCGTGCTGCTTGCTTGTGTCGCCACTGGGCCGCAGTTGGATTTGAACAGTCCGCGCGCTATCGCCGCCGGGATGCTCGGGGTTTCGGCGATGGCCGTTCAGAATGCGCTCGTTCAGACTTCACTCGCTGGAGCCCCTTCCACCGCGGTCATGAGGACCAATGTCACACGATTCATGATCGACGTCGCCGAAATGCTCGTCGGTTGTGGCAACGGCAACGCCGCCAGTGCGCGCCGCCGAGCAAGGCGAACCTGGCCGGCGATCGTCGGCTTTGCCCCGGGCTGTGGACTGGGGGCGGCGACCGAGCCTCGCTTCGGATTATGGTCTCTGGCGTTGCCGACCGGCCTCGCGCTGCTCGCGTTCGGGATGGCGTTGACCCGCCGATCTCAGTCGCGGACGGCCTTCACGAGGATCGTTGGCCTGAACGATGCCAGCACCGGAGGCTCTCCATACCTTTTGATCTCGGACAATGCTGTCTCTGATTATAGAAAAGTACATCTTATAAACATAAAAATAAAATAGTCCGCTATCTGTGCATATTCATATAGTGATACAAAATAATAGGCAATTATACAATAGAAGGTCCTGTACTTTTCCTATTTATACACCTGTGACGATCCTATGAAGCGGAGATCAAGATGAGCGACACAGACAAGGCGTTGGTCGAATTGGCGGTAGAAACCAACCCGATGGCTATTGCCGAGGCCGAGGGGCACCTGAAGAAGGGTCTAATGGTGCTCAGCAGGGAGATCGGCTTGGCTGCGACTGGGAATATTGTTGCCGGCATCCTGGATCGACTGGAAAGCGAGCTGCCGACTCGCCGCCTGCATTGAACTCCTGTGAAGCCGGCGACGCTACCCGCCTTTCAGGTATCGACGCGGGATCTTTCCGAGGAACTAAGGAAATGTTCCTGGAAATTGTGGACCTTGAGAAGAAAAGGCCTTTGAAGCGCCTAGCGTTCCTCGGGCAGCGTAGATTTGGAGTCGAGCCGAGGAGGGGTTTTAGGTCGTGTCCCAGGGACACGATCCCGGGGAACGGCAGTTTTCGCCCGAGCCTGTGAGAACGCCTCTGTGAATTAATTTGCTATAAGCCCTTGCAATAAAGGACTTTTCCTATAATTAACTCATAAAGAGGAGCTTTATAGGAAAATGCGTAACTACACGCCGCTATCGGATAATCAGGCTCGGATGCTGACCGATACCCGGCAGCTGTTTGATGCCGCCGAGCACGCCCATGGACTGCGTGAGCGCTATCCAGGCTCGATGCACTGGAAGACGCAGAATGGCGCCGACTATCTTATCAAAAACCTGGATGCTCACGGAACCCAGAAATCCCTTGGGCGGCGATCGCCTGACACCGAGGAAATGCACCGTGCCTTTACCGAGGGTAAAAATGCCGCGATCGAGCGGCTGAAGACTATCGAAGCTAAGCTCGAGGAGCAAAAGCGCTATAATAGGGCTGCCCGAATTGGCCGAGTTCCTCGGACTGCGGCGAAGGTGCTGCGGCGCTTACATAGCGACAAGCTATTGGGCAAGGGGCTTACCGTCGTCGGGACGAACGCTCTCTATGCATATGAGGCCGAAGCCGGCGTGATGATTGACCGGTCCCAAACCGCGACAGGCGATATAGATCTACTTTGGGACACCAGGCAAAGGCTGCAGCTGAGCGGTGATGTTGCCGCGACCGGGCTGATGGGGATCCTAAAATCCACCGATTCGAGCTTCGAAAAGGTCGCCGGCTTCCGAGCTGCGAATTCAGAGGGCTATTTCGTCGAGCTCATCCGTCCCACGGGAACAGATGAACTGATTGATGATGGGAAGCACTCGATAACCAACGTTCATGGTGACTTAGAAGCTGTCGCGATTGAAGGCCTATGGTGGCTAAAAAACGTCCCAGCATTCACTACCGTCGCGATCGGGGATGATGGCCTGCCAGTGAAGATCTCTGCGCCTCACCCGGTCGCATTCGCGGCCCACAAAAAATGGTTATCAGAACGGCCTGACCGAGATGCTACGAAGCGCCGTCGAGATCGAGGCCAAGCAGAGTTGGTAGAGGATATCGTGAGAGAGTGCCTCCCCATGTGGCGTTGCGATAACAAAACTCTTAGCGCGCTGCCAATGCAGCTCAGAGATCTCGTGAGCTCGTACATGTGTTTGATTGATATTGAAAAGACTCTGGCGCATCTA
>CAZVYC010000180.1:0-10830 GCA_964631425.1 uncultured Rhodospirillales bacterium | reverse complement strand
GGTTGGTGATCGCCGCCAGCGAGTAGTCGAACGCCTGGGCGCCGGAGAGCGACAGGCCGGTCACCGAGCCGATCGCGATGTTGGTGCCGACGTCCTTCTGCGCGAAGGTGCCGGTCGGGGTACCGGTCACAGAGACCGTGTCGCCGGCGTAGTACTTGCCGTCCGCGCTGGTGCCGCTGCCCACCGATTCGCTGGTCAGCGTCGCCGTCCCCGAGATCGTCGCCGCCTGGGTTGCATCGTAGATCTTGTCGTTGCCGGTCAGGCCCGAGACGGTTAGCGGCTTCGCCGTAACCGTGCCGATCGCCCCCGACACTGTTCCCAGCTGATAGCCGTAAATGGTGACCCCGTTGCTGTCCGTCGCCGACGTAATCGACATACCCGAGTTGATCGTGACGGTCTTGCCGGTACCGACATCCTTGGTGTCGTAAGTGGCGATGCCGATTCCGGTCGGATTGCTCAGCGTGACCGTGTCGCTGTTGATCGTTCCGGTCACGGATGAGTAGTTGCCAGCGGTGATCGCCTGGGTGACCGCCGTCGTCGCGTCGTAAACCTTCGATAGCGTTCCTGTCAGCGTCTCCGTGACCGTCGGCGCGACGGTGTATAAGAAGCCATTGCCCGCGCCCGTGTAGTTGCCGGCGAGCACGCTGTCGGCGTGGACGAACGGCGAGGGCGACGCTGCGGTGCCGCTGCCGCTGGCGGCGATCGCGCCGTAATAATTGGCGGCGTTGTACTGGACGAAGCTGTAGGCGGTAAGCCCGCCGTCCTGGTCGTTCCTGGGGTCCTGCGAATAGACCCGCCAGTTGCCGGTGCCGACGCTGAACGCGCCGATGCCGTCGTAATTGATGAAGCCGGTGTTGGCCGCGACCGTGCCGGTGCCGTAATTGGGTGAGCCATCCTCAAGCCGGACATTGCCGCCGCTGGTGGTGAGCGGCGCCCCGCCGGCGATGGTGAGCACGCCGTTGTCGACGATCTGGATGCCGGATCCTGACGTTGCGCTGGCGGTGATGCCGTGGAAGGTGGTAGGCGAGGAGAGGCTATCGGACAGGCTGCCGATGGTCAGCGCATTGTTGTCGGTGAGGCCCAGCGTGGAGACGGTGCCGGCCACCGTCGAGATCGCGTTGGAGAGATTGGTCAGCGTGAAGCTGCCACCCCCTTCGAGCACGAGGTTGGGTGCGAAGATCACGTTCGGGGCGTCAGTGTCCTGGGTGACCGTGCCCGAATTGATCAGGGTGACGGTGCTGCCCGCCCCGGTCGTCTTGATGCCGCCGATGCCGCTGAGCCCGATCGTCCCGCTGCCGGCGCCACCTGTCCCGGAACCGATATTCAATGTTCCCGAGGACGTCGATATGGTTTGGCCATCAAAGGCGATGTTGCCGCCGGCTGATAGCCCGACCGATCCGACGAGATTAGCGAGGGTCAAATTGATCGACCCGCCGGTCGATACTGCGAGCCCGCCCGTTCCGTCCGTTCCACCGGTGGCGCTGCCGACCTCGATCGGTGTGTTCGCGTCCTGCGACACCGACCCGGAAGGCCCTGTAAGCAGCTCGAGATTGCTGACGTGCTTGGCATCTATGGTCGCGGCGCGCGTCGAAGGAGTCGTCACCATCAGTGCCGCGGTGGTGGCGCTGCCAATCTCAAGCGTATTGGCCGTTATCAACCCGATCGATATCTGGTCGATCAGCGCGGTATTATTCTTCGAATTATAATTTGAAGTGCTGTTATTCCCGACATCGATCGGGCCCGATGAGTAAGGTTCAATAAGAACGGCACCTGTCGTATTCAATGTTCCAGTAAAGGCTGAACCAAAGCTACCCAATCTTACGACATCGGCGAGGAGTGTAATCGATCCAGCCCCGTTCGCAGTCGTGTTCTGAATCGCAGAACCGTTACCAATGATAATATTATATCCGGCCGTCGCCGCTTCGAGCTCAATGGCCCCGCCATTGGCACTGATCGTCCCGTTGCCATTGAGCGTGATGACCGCTCCACCAGCGGCCACGCCGCTGCCGCCGGCGATGAAGGTCACGCCCCCGCCGCCGGTCGCGGAGATCATCGAGCCGCTGATCGGATTGCCACCGGGCGTATCGATCTCGCCCGCCGCGTTCAACGTCAATGTGCTGTTGGTTGACCAACTGATCGGCGCCGGATTGCCGCTGGTGCCGATATGGATGTTGCCCTGGTTGGTACCGGCGGAGTTGTTCGTCGTGATCGTGACGTTGCCGAACTGCAACGCGTTGTCGATATCGGTATTCAGGATGTAGGACGAATTCGTGCCCGTCCCCGCTTGTACGAAAGTTCCTCCAATGCCGGTTGGCGTGTAAGTGCCGCCGGAATTAGCAGGCGGGGTGTTCTCATTGGTTGTCGTTGTCGACGCGCCGGACGTATCCGTGCTGCTGACGATCGTTACATCGGACGGATCGAGCAACAACGTGCCCGCCTGACCCGCAGCGGCAAGCGTCGTGACGGTGCCCGTAAAAGAGAGGTGCTGTTCGCCCGACACCTCGACGAATCCGCCGTTTCCGCCAGCGGCGCCGCCCTGCGCCGAAATCGCCCCAGCATAGCTGGTCGCCTGGTTCGACCAGACGATGACGTTGCCACCCTGGCCGGCGCCGCCGGCGTTCGCCGATATGCTGGCGCCGGCCGACACCGTCGTGGTCTGGGCATCGGCGATCGGCGTGCTGGACAGGTTGAGCGTCGGGTCGCTGCCACCGTGGCGATCGCCGCCGATAAAGATGTTGCCGCCATCGCCCCCACCGTCGGAGGATATTTTGCCGGTGGCAGCGACGGCGACATTCGCGGCGGTCAGCACCACCTTGCCGCCCTTGGCCTTACTACCCGTCGCGCTCGCGCTCACGGTTCCAGTCACGGAGAGCGTGCCGCTTGCGGATCCGGCCGTCGCAGCGATCGTCCCCCCGGAACCGTCGGCGTTGGTGGCCGACACCGACCCGTCGACCGTTACATCTGCATCAGTCGAACTCAGGTAGACATGCCCGTTCTTGGTCGTCGTGCCAGTGGCGCGGATGACGCCCCCGTCGTTCACCGCCAACGCGTAAACATTGCCGCCGGCCGCCTTGAGCTCGGCCTGTGCCGCCGCGATCGTGCCGGAATTGGTGACGTCGCCGGTGCCGGCATTGACCAGGATTCCCTGATCGTCGCTCGGCTGCAGGTCCACCTCGTCACCGGCTGCCAGACCCACCGTCCCGTTCGGCGCGCTGATCTGGCCGCTGTTGCTGACCGACCGTCCGATCAAGGCAACATTGCCCTCGGTCGAGGTGATCGAGCCCTGGTTCACCACCGTGCCCGGCGACGTGCCGGTGAAATGCTGGGTGCCGCCGGTGAGGAAATCGCTGTCCGAGACATCGCGCGTCGAGGCGACGAAGTCACCGGTGGTCACCACCCTGCCGCCAGGCATCACAATGACGCCAGCCGGGTTGACCA
The DNA here is from genome assembly GCA_964631425.1 of uncultured Rhodospirillales bacterium. Lineage (GTDB taxonomy): Bacteria > Pseudomonadota > Alphaproteobacteria > BOG-932 > Roseiterribacteraceae > BOG-932. The sequence continues at coordinate 7,392 of CAZVYC010000180.1, read as the reverse complement.
GGTAGACCGACCCCGTCGATGTCAGTGAGCCCGCGATCGACGAGAGATTGCCGCCGGTGACCCGGTTCAGCGTCGCGCCCGAGCCGTTGGCGATATTGACCGTCTGCCCCTGGCCGATCGAGAAGCTCTGCCAGTTGATGATGCCGCGCGACGTCGACTGGGTGATGCTGAGCCCGTTTCCGACACCGGCGATCGATCCCGCGCCCGCCGTGAACTGCCCGCCCGACGGCAACGCGGCCCCGGCAACGGCTTCGATCGGCAGGCCGGTGATGAGCGCCGACAGAGACACGCTCGAAACCAGCATCGCAGCGGTGACCGCGCTCCGGCGCCGGCCACCGTAAAGGCGCGGAGACTGTCGATTCTCCCGTGATGCTTTCAACTTCCAGGCTCCGCGCGCGAGGTCCTCACGACCCGGCCATCCGGGGTGCGGCTGCCCCGCTCGCAGCGGGTCCGCCCTCCGTCAAAGGCCAGATCAGATTTTATGATGCAGGGAATATGCCAACGATAAAACCTATTTAAAATCAGAGTAATAGGCTTATGCGCAGACATGGTCCTATCGGCAGTGTAAAGTTTCACGACGCCCCGACGTCTGTCAGGCTGCCGCCTGACATCAAGGGGTACCTCATGTGTGTATCACCACGCGGCGATTTTTGCCTCCCAAAATTGATTTCTGCGGGATTCGCGATTCGTCTGCTTCAACACCTCACATCGTCGCCGAAGTAGATCGATCCTACAGAGAACGCCGGATATCACTGTATGCTCATGTTGGATTTCTAAGGTAAAGTCGCCCGGCGTCGAAGAGCCCGGGCGACATTGGTGGTAACTACGATTCGATGGTAAGAGGACTGGATAACAAGGGCGGCCAGGAACGGTCGAGGTGCAAATGCGACGGCGTGTCGGAAAGCTTTACACTCTCCACTCCGGTACCGACAGCACGCGACCCAGATAACTGATTTTGAATAAAATTCTACGTTGGCATGGTATCTGCATTGAGGTCTGCGAGCGCACGGGGCGCGTTCGTCTTCACCGAGATTCGCGCGAGGATGCGAGATGTTGATTAAATCCGTTATACGGGCAACAGCCGGCGTCGCCATATTCATCGCGGCAACAAGCGCGGCACAAGCCGACGTATACACCACGACCAGTCCGACCGCCTTTGTCACGCTGGGAGGCAACACAAGCGTCGGCTCAGTTTCGGACCAGGTAAACTGGGCGTTGTTCGACGACCAGCTGCACCAGCCGCATGATAACGGCACGGTCCAGAACGGAAATACCGAGCCCACTCCAGGCGGCGACGCGACCACGGTGCACAGCGGCGGCGGTGATGCTTTGACCACGTTCGTCGAGGGCGGCGCCAACTGGCAAGGAAACTTCGGCAACGGCGTGACGGTTCTGTTTACCGCAGACAACACGATCACGCTGAGCTTCGCCGTTCCCCTGATCGGCCTCGGTATCGATGCCCAAATCGCGGACGTCGGCCCATATAAGGAGACGTTGACCGCCTATAGCAAGCTTTGCACCGATCTGACTGGTGCGACCTGCACCACCGCCGCAACCGGCTATTTGGGCACGATCAGCAATTCGGGAACAAGCGCCGGCACGGGACCGAATGGCGTCAGCGGAGGAGGCATCGGAGGAACCGGGAGCGAGGGAACCGTACCTTTCGTCGGCCTCAGCACCGATGCGCAGGATAACCCGACGTCTCTGGCAAACGCCGGCATCTCCTTTGTCACAATTTCGGTTGCCGGCACCAATGGCGATGGGTTCGCCATCGACACGTCCGTGCTCTTCCATTATCCGATCAATCCCAATAACAACAACACCCAGGCGACGCCCGAGCCTGGCACGCTCGGTCTCTTGGGCGCCGGCCTTGCCGGCCTGGGGTTCCTGCGCCGGCGGCACCGCAAGGCCTGATCGGCCTACTCCGACCTCCTGCTGATGGCGCCGTCGGGCGCCGATTTGCTTTGCGTCCATAACAGGATCGTCCGCGGATGAGCGCATTTTAATTCTGCGCTCATCCCGTCCTCATTTTCCGCACCTAGAACTATCCTCCATGGCCGCCAATTGGCGGACGCGCCGCGCTCTGCTAAAGGGTCGGGGGGTTGGACATGCGTATCCTGATTATCGAAGATGAGCAGAAGCTCGCGGAAATCCTGCTGCGCAGCCTGCGCGGCGAGGGCTTCGTCGCCGATGCCGTGGCGACCGGCCAAGAGGGGCTTGAGCTCGCCTCGTCCGACAATTACGACCTCGTCATCCTGGATCTGCTGCTGCCCGACCGCTCCGGCACGGAGGTCCTTCGCCGGCTGCGTCGGGACGAGCACAAAGTTCCGATCCTGGTCCTGACCGCGCGCAGCGAGATCGAGACCAAGGTTGAGAATTTCGAAGCCGGCGCCGACGACTACCTGACCAAGCCGTTCGCGCTGCCGGAGCTGCTGGTGCGGGTGCGGGCCCTGCTGCGCCGCGCCCCGGCGGTGACGGATTCGGTGCTGAAGCTAGCCGACCTCGAGCTGAACCGGCTGACGCGCCAGGTGCGCCGTGCGGGACGGCGCATCGAGCTGAGCCCCAAGGAGTATTCCCTGCTCGAATATTTCCTGCTCAACCGGGGCCGCGTGCTGTCGCGGTCGATGATCATCGACCGGGTCTGGGATCAGTCCTTCGAGGGCTTCACCAACATCGTCGATGTCTATGTCCGGCAGCTGCGCCGCAAGATTGACGAGGATTTCGAGCCGAAGCTGATCCGCACCGTCCGCGGCCTCGGCTATGCCATCGATCTGGAACAGGCCGCCTGAATTGAATCCGAGGTCGCTGACCTTCCGGCTGATCTCCTGGTATTGCGGGCTGTTGCTGGTGGCGGGGCTGGGCTTTGCCTTCTTCACCACGATGAGCTTTGACCGCTACGCGGCCGGGACGACGCGGACGACGCTGGCGGCTCGGGCCGACACGGCTTGGACGATGGGCAAAGACCTGCTGAACGACAGAGCAGCACTGGCGGATCTGATCGAGAAGCGCTTCGTGCCCGAGGCGCAGAACCGGCTGATCCGGTTCAGCAGCGACGGGCAGGTTCTTTATCAGTCGGGCATGCCGGTAGAGCAGGCGTTCGATCCGGCCGCGGTGCCGCTGCCGAAGAACGTCACGGGACCTCGGTTCGAGAAGCACGGGCCCCTTTCGCTCTACGTCGCCCGGTTCACCGCGCCGGACGGGCGCCCGGTGATCGTCGAATCGGGCTGGGCGACGGACATCCTCGAGACGGCCGAGCGGCAGCTGGTCACGACCTTGCTGATCGGGCTGCCGGTGCTGCTGATCATCGCCGCCGCGGGCGGCTATGTGCTGGTGCAGCAGGCGTTGACGCCGGTCGAGGCGATGATCGAGGCGGCGGAATCATACACCTTCAACTCGCCTCATAACCGGCTGCCGCTGGCGGGATCGGAGGACCGGCTGGATGCGCTCGTCCGGGCGCTGAACCGCATGCTGGAGCGGCTCGACACGGCCTATGGGCAGGCCAGCCGCTTTTCCGCCGACGCTGCGCACGAATTGCGCACGCCGCTGGCGATCATGCGAGGCGAGCTGGAGCTGCTGGCCGGCCAGGCCGAGCTGCCCGCCGCCGTGCAGGGCGGCATTGCGGACATCCTGGACGAGACGGCGCGGCTGAGCCAGATCGTCAGCGGCCTCATCGCCATGTCGCAGCTGGACGCCGGCGGCAAGCGGGCACACCGGCCGGTCAACTTGCAGGCGTTGACGGTCGAGATGATCGAGAACATCCGGCTGCTCGCCGTCGACAAGGGTGTCGCGATCGAGGTTGCCGGCGGACCGCCGGTGATGGTTGCGGGCGACCGCGACCGGCTGAAGCAGGTGCTGCTCAACCTGCTGGACAATGCGATCAAGTACACGCCGGCCGGCGGCAGCGTCACGGTTTCGATCTCGACCAGCGCCGACGAGGCGACGCTGACCGTCCGGGACAACGGCATCGGCATCGCCGCCGAGCACCTGCGGCATATTTTCGACCGGTTCTTCCGGGCCTCGCCCGACCGCGGCGAGATCGGGGCGGGGCTGGGGCTTGCCATCGTCCGCTCGATCGTGGCGGCGCATGGCGGCCGGGTGGCGGTGGAAAGCGAGCCAGGCCGCGGCGCGGTGTTCCGCGTGACGCTGCCGCGGGCGCCGGAATCGCTGACGACGGAGTAGGATGATCGGAGAGACCGAGCAGTCACCCCCACCCAACCCTCCCCCATCGAGGGCCCATCGAGGGGGAGGGCCTGAAGCGCTGATTTCATGTCCCTCCCCCTCGATGGGGGAGGCGAGGTGGGGGTGATGCTGGGCGAAAGAAAGTCGGCTACGACTTCGCCGCCGTGCGCTCGGGCTGGCTCGAGGCGGTGTCGCTATCCGGCAGCTGGTCGGCGCTGAAGCCGCCGCCGATCGCCCGGAACAGGCGGACGCTCGCCTGGAGGCGACGGGTATTCAGGTCGATCAGGGTGCGCTCAGCGTTCAGCGCGTCGGTCTGCGCGACCACGACGTCGAGATAGCTGAGCGCGCCGTCCTTGTAGAGCGTGAGCGAGAGGTTGGCCGTGCGTTCCGTCTCCCGGACCGCCGCGGTTTCATCCTGCGTCTCCTGTCCCAGATGGTTGAGGAGCGCCAGATTGTCCTCAACCTCCTGAAAGGCAGCGAGAACGGTCGACCGGTAGCGATTGCTCTCTTCATCGAACTGCGCGTAAGCCCGCTGTTCCTGGGCTTCCAGCAGGCCGCCCTCGAAAATCGGCGCGACCAGCCCGGGGCCGACCGACCAGAAGCTCATCGGCGCGGAGACGAGGCCGGCGATGCTGCCGGTGTCCTGGAAGCCGCCCAGCAGCGAAAGCGAGATGTCGGGATAGAACGCGGCCTTGGCGACGCCAATTCCGGCATTGGCCGCGGCCACCCGGCGCTCGGCACCGGCGATGTCGGGCCGGCGCTGGAGCAGGAGCGACGGCACGGCCAGGGGGATGGACGGCAACTTGAGGGTGACGATCGCGGGCGCCAGGGTGAAGCTGGAGGCCGGCTTGCCCACCAGGCTCGCGATCGCATGCTCGAGCAGCGCGCGCGAGGCCGTGACGTCAGCGGTGAGCGCGCGGGCGGAATCGAGCTGGCTTTGCGAACGCGATACGTCGATGCCGGATGCGATCTTGCCCTGATAGCGGTCCTGGGTCAGCTGCGCCGCACGGGTATAAGCGTCGACGGTGTCCGCCAGCAGCTTCAGCTCGGCATCGAGGCCGCGGATGGCGACATAATCGTTCGCGAGCTCGGTATGCAGCCCGAGCCTCACACCTTCGAGGTCGGCGGCGCTGGCCTGGGCCAGCGCCTGACCGGTCGCCACCAGGTTGTGGATGCGGCCCCAGAAATCGAAATCGTAGCTGACCTGCAGGTCGAGGGTGTTGGCGCCGTACTGGTTGGGCTGATGCGCGCTGCGCAGCGGCCGTTCGGCCGACTGGCGGTTGCGGGTCGCCGAGGCGCCGGCGGTGACGAAGGGCACCAGCTGGGCGCCGGCCTCGGCCGCGAAGGCGCGCGCCTCGTCATATTGCGCCACCGCGACGGCAAGATCGGGGTTGGCGGCGTCGACCTGCGCCTCCAGATCATCGAGCGTCTTGTCCTGATAGTCGGTCCACCAATCGCCGCGCGGCAAGGCGTCGGACGGCCTGGCCGGCTGCCACGGGCCGGGATCCTTGACCGCCACCTCCTTGAACCCGGCGGGCAAGGTCATCGAGGGCGGCTTGTACTCAGGCGCGAGGTCGCAGCCGGCGAGCGCAGCCGCGGACAGCAGCAAAAGAGCCGCGAGCCTCACCGGGCAGCTCCCAATCTCCGGCTCTTGCCCGCCTCCGCCGCCTCGACCGGCTCCTCCGGGCGGACAGTGTCGTTCTCGGCCAGCGAATCGGGGGGATTGTTGATGACGCGGTCACTCGGATCGAGACCGGAGACGATCTCGACCTCGGTGCCGAGGTCGCGACCGACCCTGACGGGCTTCATGGCCACCTTGCCGTTCGAGCTCAAGGTGGCGACTTCGAGCCCGTTCCGGCGGAAGAGCAGCGCGCTGGACGGGATGCGCAGGACGTTGGGGTTGTTGGGCAGCTTGAAATGGACCTCGGCATAGGTCCCGGGCTGCAGCGCGTCGTCAGGATTGGCCGCGTGCAGCTCGACCAGCAGGGTCCGCGACGTCGGATTGATGGCGAGCGAGGTGGTCGCCACCGTGGCGTTGAAGACCCGGTCCGGCGTCTGCGGCAGGCGCAGCTCAGCCGCCTGACCCACCTTTATGCTGTTGGACATTGCCTGCGGCACCCGGACATAGATGCGCATCTCGTGCACGTCGGCGACGCGGAACAGCTCGGGGCCCTGGCTGCTGCCGACGTTGATGAGGGCGCCGACATCGGTGTCGCGTGCCGTGACGACGCCGTCATACGGCGCCACGATGCGCTTGAACGCTTCGAGCGCCTGGAGCCGGTTGACGTTGGCCTGAGCGGCGGCGACGTCGGCCTGCTTGGCCTCGGCGGCGCCGGCCTTCTCGTCGGCGTCCTGCTGCGAGACCGAATCCGTCTTGATCAGAACCTGCCAGCGATGGCTGGTGAGCGCCGCCAGCTTCTGGTTGGCCTGCGTCGCGGCCAGATCCGCCTCGGCCTGGCGCAGCTGCTGATCGAGGTCGGGCGTGTCGATCTCGGCCAGGAGCTGCCCCGCCTTCACCTGGGCGCCGATGTCCTCGTACCATTGCTTCAGATAGCCGGCGACGCGGGCATAGATCGGCGCCTCGAAATAGGCCTGGATGTCGCCCGGCAGCACCAGCTCCTGGTTCGTCACGCCGCTCTCAGGCTGGACGACCGCCACGGTCGGGATCGCCTCGATGTCGGTCTTCCTGGCGAGGCTCGCTTCGCCGAGATAGCGCGAGGCAATGCCCAGCACGGCGAGTGCCGCCGCCGCCACGGTGGCGATCAGGCCGATTGTGCGGAGCCGGGTGAGCGAGCGCTCCCGCGGGTTGGACCTGGTCACGGTGCTCATGGTCTCTCCTGGATCTCAGGCGCTCGCGGGATGGGCAGCGGGATGTGCCGCCCCGGCGCCGGCCTTGGCGTGACGGCGGGAATGGATGACGCTGAAGACGGTCGGCACGAACAGCAGAGTCGCCACGGTGGCGAAGATGAGCCCGCCGATCACGGCGCGGCCCAGAGGCGCGTTCTGCTCGCCGCCTTCCCCCATGCCGAGCGCCATCGGCGCCATGCCGATGATCATGGCGAGCGCCGTCATCAGCACCGGGCGGAACCGGGTGAAGCCGGCATTGAGCGCGGCGTTGAGCGGGCTGTCACCCAGCGCCAGCCGTTCCCGGGCGAAGCTGACCACCAGGATCGAGTTGGCAGTAGCGACCCCCATGCACATGATGGCGCCGGT
>CAZVYC010000179.1:0-10896 GCA_964631425.1 uncultured Rhodospirillales bacterium | reverse complement strand
CAGCTGCTGCCTGACGCCAGCGCCTATTTTGCGCCCTTCATGTTCACGCTGTCGATCGTGGCGATCATCTACACCTCGCTGGTGGCCCTGGCGCAGACCGACATGAAAAAGCTGATCGCCTATTCGTCGGTCGCCCATATGGGCTTCGTCACGCTGGGCATCTTCACGTTCAATCAGCAGGGGATCGATGGCGCCATCTTCCAGATGCTGTCGCATGCGATCGTCTCGGGCGCGCTCTTCCTCTGCGTCGGCGTGGTCTATGACCGGCTGCACACGCGCGAGATCGCCCGCTATGGCGGAATGGCGCGGACGATGCCGCATTACGCGCTGGTATTCATGATCTTCACGCTGGCTTCGATCGGCCTGCCGGGTACGTCGGGCTTCATCGGCGAGTTCCTGTCTCTGGTCGGCGCGTTCCAGGTCAATCGCTGGGCCGCCGTCCTGGCCGCGACTGGGGTCATCCTGGGGGCGGCCTATATGCTCGTGCTGTTCCGCAGGCTGTTCTACGGCGAGGTGACCAAGGACGATGTCCGCGCCATGCCGGACCTGAATTGGCGCGAGATGGCGTTCTTCGCGCCCTTGGTCGCGCTCACTCTGTGGATGGGCGTCTACCCCTCGACCTTCAAGGACTTGATCGACCCCGCCGTGGCGCAAGTGGTCGACCGCCAGGAGCAGGCGACCGGCCATGTGCCCCGCACTGCGGTGCTCACGCCTGTTTCAGCCGCGCCCGTATCGACCGAGGCCGCGCGATGATCGACCTTCCTGATTTCGGCATCGCGCTACCGGAGCTGGTGCTCGCCGGCTTGGCGATGGCCCTCCTGATGGTCGGCACTTTCGGCCGCGAGCGCTCGACCCGACTGGTTTCGGCTCTGTCGATCGCAAGCTGCGCTGTGACCGCGGTGCTGGTCATCGCGACCGACACCGACCGAACGGTCAGTTTTGAAGGCATGTTCATTGTCGATCGTTTCGCCGCTTTCATGAAGGTGTTGGCGCTGATCGGCTCCGGACTCGCGATCACACTATCCGGCAGCTACCTGGAGCATGAGCGGCTGAAGCGGCCGGAATTCCCCGTGCTGATCCTCTTGGCCACGCTCGGCATGATGCTGATGATCTCGGCCAACAACATACTCTCGCTCTATGTCGGGCTGGAGCTGCAGAGCCTGGCGCTCTACGTGCTGGCCGCCTTTCAGCGTGATGTCATCCGCTCGGTCGAGGCGGGGCTCAAATATTTCGTGCTGGGCGCACTCGCCTCAGGCGTCCTGCTGTATGGTGCGACCCTGGTCTACGGGTTCACCGGCACCACCAGCTTCGAGAAGCTAGCGACGCTGCATGCGACCGCCGGGATGCAGGGCATCGGGCTCCTGGTCGGCATGGCTCTGCTCGCCGTTGGTCTCATCTTCAAGGTGTCGGCGGTGCCCTTCCATATGTGGACGCCCGACGTCTATGAGGGTGCGCCGACGCCGGTGACCGCCATGTTCGCGCTCGCCCCCAAGATCGCTGCGATGGCGCTGCTTGTCCGGTTGATGGTCAGCGCGTTCGGGCCGCTGATTCAGGATTGGCAGCAGGTGATCCTCGCGATCTCTGTGATGTCGATGTTGTGGGGCGGGTATGCCGCGATTGCCCAGCGCAACGTCAAGCGCCTGATGGCCTACAGCTCGATCTCTAATGTCGGCTATATGCTGCTGGGCTTGGCGGCCGGAACCGAGCGCGGTGTCGAATCCGTCCTGCTCTATCTCGCGATCTACCTGTTCATGACTGGGGGCGCCTTCGCGATCATCCTGGCGATGCGCCGCGACGGGCAGATGGTCGAGCAACTGTCCGACCTTGCCGGCCTGTCGCAGACCCGGCCGCTGATGGCGCTGGCAATGACCATCTTCATGTTCTCGCTAGGCGGCATCCCGCCGCTCGCCGGCTTCCTCGGCAAGGTCTATGTCTTCCTGGCCGCGATCGAGGCCGGCAATCACGCTGTCTCAAGTGGGCTGGCCAATTCCTTTTACATCGCCGCCGGGCTCGGCGCGGCGATCAGCGTGGTTTCGGCCTTTTACTACCTGCGAATCATCATGATCATGTATGTCGATCCACCGGCGCCGAAGCCGCTCGACCGTCCTGCCGGCGTGGCGATCAGCGGTGCCATGCTGGTAACCGCGCTGTTTACTCTGCTCTTCACCTTTGCCTGGCTGGTCGGCCCGGTGGTGGCCTGGGCGGATGCTGCCGCCAAATCGCTGGTGCACTGACCACCGCACCACGCATTCCGATGAACGACGATTTTCCGACATTGCCCCCGGGCTACCGCCTGATCGCCCGGGATGAGGTCGGTAGCACCAATGACGAGGCGCGCGCGCTGATCGCGGCGGGCGCCGGCGCGGGCGCGGTGGTGTGGGCAGAGAGCCAGACGGCGGGCCGCGGCCGCCATGGCCGCGACTGGGTCTCGCCGCCGGGAAACCTGTACTGCTCGATTATCCTGCGGCCGCAGGTTGAGCAAGCGCGGCTGTCCGAGATTGCCTTCGTCGCGGCGCTCGCCGTGCGCGACGCGGTCACCCAGATGCTGCCGCCGGAGGTGCCGGTCGAGCTCAAATGGCCCAATGACGTCCTGGCGGCCGGACGCAAGATCTCGGGCATCCTGGTCGAGGCGGAAAAATTGCCGGACGAGGCGCGAACGGCCTTGATAATCGGCATCGGTATCAACATTGTCTCGGCACCACGCGAGACGAGTTATCCCGCGACCTGCATCGCAGCGCTGGGGCGCTCGCCGCGCGTTTCGCGTATGCTGTCTGCGCTGGTGGCAGCGCTCGATCGTCGCGTCGCTTCCTGGACGCGCGCCGGGTTCGCCGCTGTGCGACAGGAATGGCTCGATCACGCCTATGGCATCGGCGGAGAGGTGGCGGCTTCTGGCGGCATTAGCGGTATCTTCACCGGCGTCGACGAGACTGGTGCGATTCTCATCGCCCAGTCGAACGGCGCCCAGCACCGGCTGGTTTCCGGCAGCATTCGCTATCTCTGAGCGAGATATTTTTGTTGTTTGGATAGGATTGGACGAAACGACCTATGCTGCTTGCGATCGACGCCGGTAACACCAACACCGTCTTCGCGGTTTTTGACGGCAATGAATGCCGCGGCGTCTGGCGTGCCGCGACCGAGGCACGCCGAACGTCCGATGAATACGCGGTCTGGCTCGACCAGGTCATGCGGCGCGACGGCATCGATCCCAAGGACATCGACCAGGCGATCATCGCCAGCGTCGTGCCGTCGGCCAACTTCAACCTGAGCCGCCTGTGCACCGAACGGTATTCGGCCCGGCCGCTGATCATCGGCGACGATGGTGCCTATCTCGGGATAGACGTCCTGCTTGACCGTCCAGACGAAGTCGGCGCCGACCGGCTGGTCAATGCTGTGGCGGCGTTCGACCTGATCGGCGGGCCGGTCATTATCGTGGATTTCGGCACCGCGACCACTTTCGACGTGGTCGATTCCGACGGGAACTACCGCGGCGGCGCCATTGCGCCGGGGGTCAATCTCTCACTTGAGGCGCTGCACCAGGCGGCGGCCAAGCTACCCAAGGTCGACATTGTCCGGCCGCAGAACGTTATCGGCAAGAACACGATTACGGCCATGCAATCCGGTATCTTCTGGGGCTATGTCGGGCTGATCGAAGGAGTCGTCGGCCGGATGCGAGCCGAGATGATCGGCGCCGGGATCGGCGCCCCGCGCTCGGTCATTGCCACTGGCGGTCTTGCCGGCCTGTTTGCGCAGGCGACCACCGCGATCGACCGGATCGATGACGACCTGACGCTCCGCGGTCTTTGCATCATCAACCAACTGAATCGATCGCCCTGATGTCTCCTGATTCGCTCTTCCGGCCGGTCGACGACGCGTTCGACGTCATTCCGCTGGGAGGGGCAGGGGGGTTCGGCATGAATCTCACCCTCTATGGCCACGCCGGCAAATGGCTGATGGTCGACCTAGGCATGGGTTTTGCCAACGAGCGCGTGCCTGGAGTTGATCTCCTGGTTCCGGACCCCAGCTTCATCACCGAGCGACGGCGCGACCTGGTGGGGCTCGTGCTGACCCACGCCCACGAGGACCATCTGGGCGCGGTGCCATTCCTGTGGCCCCGCCTGCGCTGCCCCGTGTATGCCACGCCCTTCACGGCGGCAGTGCTGCGGCTGAAGCTGATCGAGCATAACCTCCAGCACGAGGTCGAAATCCACGAAATTCCTTTGTCGGGCTCGTTCACGCTTGGACCTTTCGCGCTGCGCTATATCGACGTGACGCACTCGATCCCCGAGCCCAATATGCTGGCGATCTCGACCGCCGCCGGCACTGTGGTGCACACTGGCGACTGGAAGATCGACCCCGGCCCCGTGGTCGGCAACCTGACGGATATCGCCAGCCTTGTCCGCATCGGCGACGCAGGCGTGCTGGCAATGATCGGCGATTCGACCAACGCCTTGACCCCTGGCCGCTCCGGTTCCGAAGCCGACCTCCAGGCGAGCCTGCTCCGCCTGTTCGGCCGCCTCAAGGAGCGGATCGTCGTCGCGTGCTTCTCCTCCAATGTGGCGCGGATCGAGAGCATCGCGCGGGCCGCCGCCGCCAACGACCGGCATGTCGCGATCGTTGGCCGCTCGCTCTGGCGCATCGTCGAGGCGGCACACGAGACCGGTTATCTGAAGGGCCTGCCGGATTTCCTGGACGGCCGCGACGCTGGTTTCCTGCCGCGCGACAAGGTTGTGCTCGTCTGCACGGGGAGCCAGGGCGAGCCGCGCTCGGCCTTGGCGCGCATCGCCGCGGGCAACCATCCGGAGGTGGCGCTGGAGCCAGGCGACACTGTGATCTTCTCGGCCCGCCCGATCCCGGGCAACGAGGTCGAGATCAGTCAAATGCAGAGCCGCCTGCTGCGCCAGGGCGTTGATATTATCACCGCCAAGGATGAATTCGTTCATGTCTCCGGCCATCCGGCGCGGGACGAACTGGTCGACTTGTACCAATGGATTCGCCCAGCCGTCGCGGTTACGGTGCATGGGGAATATGCGCACCAGGCTGAGCACGCGAAGCTGGCCCGCGATTGTCAGGTGGCCCACGCGGTGGTGCCGAGCAACGGCGATATCGTCCGTGTCCGCGCCGGCATGGCGCCCGAGATCGTGGGCGAGGCGTCGACCGGAATCCTCGCCGTCGACGGCAAGCGCCTGCTGCCGCTCGACAGCGGCGTGATCAAGGGCCGGCGCCGGGCGATCGAGCAGGGCGGGGCGGTGGTCACCGTCGTGCTGGGCCTCAAAGGTCGGTTGATGGCGCCCCCGGTGGTTTCCGCCACCGGCCTGTTGAGCGCCGACCAGGACCAGGCGGCACTGCAGAAAGTAGCGGCGGACGTGGAGGTCGAGCTCGACGACATGACCGGCGCCGAGTTGCGCAACGACGGCGAGGTCAAGGAAGCGGTCCGTCTCGCCGCGCGCCGCGCGCTCTATGAGCTTACCGGCAAGAAGCCGGCGGTCGACGTGCATCTGGTGCGCGTGGACTGACGGAGGCGTGGCAAGGTGGGTTGGGTCTCCGGGATCGCGGTTTATGTTCTGATCTGGTGGATCTCGCTGTTTACGGTCCTGCCGTTTGGCGCCCAACGCCCAGAGAACCCGCAGCCCGGCACGGTGGAAAGCGCGCCCGACAATCCCCGTCTGCTGTTCAAGTTCGCCGTCACCACTGTGATTGCAACCGTGCTGTGGCTGGTGCTGTACATCCTCGTCAAGGCCGACATCATCTCATTCCGCGAAATGGCGAAACAGCTCGGTGGTCCCGATAGTTGATTTCCGGCCGCCATCCCGCTAGGTCTAGGCGCCAGCCCGACGACCCCATCGTCTAGAGGCCCAGGACACTGCCCTTTCACGGCGGTAACAGGGGTTCGAATCCCCTTGGGGTCACCAATGAAATCAATGTGTTAGGTGCGGGTTCCACGGATCTCATCCCCGCTATACGGAAAAAATACGGAAAACATCCCCCGGATAAGTACGGAAATGGGTGGATAATTTGCGAGGAGCCACAGGGATACGTGGGGTGCGACCAAGGCTATTGCCGATCCTTCTCAATGGGATTTTGCTTCGTGGACAAGTCCTCCAGCGTGGATAATTCAGCACCCCGTCGTGACCGGCTGCAATGATGAATGAGGGAGGCTTGCCGTCTGTCGCCTCCAAACCGAGCGAAATCGGCGGCGGTGAAGGCATGTCCTATGTCATGCGCCAAGACCTTGCGCCCGGTGCGCTCAAATTGGACGGTCGACCGGTGCAGATCGGTGCGGATCACCGATCTGCTTGATCAAAAGACCGTTCGCCCTCACGACGATTGTGACCGCGATCTCCGAGCTCTTTAATGACGCCCGCTGAGCTAGCCTGATCGCTGGGAGATCGCTGTGGTGACCTTGGGATTTCAGCGTTTCTACACTGAATTCAAGTTTTGTGCCCGAATGAATTAACTGGTCGAGGGTACCATTCTGGTGTATTCTCAGTTGTCGTCAGCATTACTATCGGCGCTGACGCCAGAGAGGCCAAGCTGCCCAAGAACAATCGGGCCGGCACGAACTCTCGCCTGGACCTGACTCATGAGGCATCAATGCCTTACGACAAGGACTTGCGTGACCTCCTGAAGGCCGCGAAGAAACTTGCAATTCCTGTTGGCGACCGGATCGCATCAGAAAAGAAAAAGCTTGATAGAGCACGTAGGGCAGCCACCCGGGAGCTTCCCGGCCCGCAATCCGAACCGAACGACAAGCAACCTACCGAATAGGAACCTTTCCTGTCCGTCCGGGGAGCGTGACGCCCTTTTTGGCAACGGCCCGATTGGTGATCTCCATGGCGAGCCGCCTACCGCGGCGGATATGCGGTTGGGGCCAATCGCAACCGGTGAGGGGGCCCCGTGCCCCTGGCCTTTTGCGGTCGTAACAGGGCTCCACAGGCAAGCTTGTTCCCGACGGCGCTTCCTTCCGAAGGCGCCTAATCTCCGTGCGCCCCCGGCCGTACGAGCGCGATATCGCGCGAAGCCGCCCAGGCCCAGATGTCGTCGTGCCTGAGCGCGGTTGCCATCAAATCGGGAAACTGATCCGGGGTGCAGGCGAAAACCGGGCATCCCATGGCCGCGATCACCGCCGCGCTCTTGCCGTCATAAGAAGAACGCCCGTCATCGCTCAACGCGAGCAGGACGATGACCTGGATACCGCGCCGGACGAAATCCTCGATGCGGCTCAGCGTCTGCTCCGTGAGCGAGCCGTTATGGAGGTCTGAGATCAGCACGAGATGGGTTCGCGTTGGCTCGCCGATCAGTGTATCGCAATACGCGAGTGCCAGCGGCGTATCGGTGCCGCCGCCCAGTTGTACGCCGAAGATGACATCGACCGGGTCGCTCAGCTCCTCCGTCAGGTCGACCACGGCGGTGTCATAGACGACGAGCCGCGTCTTGATCGCCGGGACCGAGGTCAGCACGGCGGCGAAAATCGAGGAGTAGACGACGGAGGCTGCCATCGATCCCGACTGGTCGACACACAAGATAACGCCCTCCAGGTTGGATCGGCGTGCATTGCGGCCATAGCCGACCAGCCGTTCCGGTACGACCGTCTTGTGGTCCTCTTGCCAATGCTGAAGGTTGCGCCGCACGGTCCGGGGCCAGTCGATGTCGGCGAAACGTGGCCGCGCGGTCCGCTTCTGCTTGTTGAGCGCGCCGCGAACGGCTTCGATCGTCTTGCTCTCCAGCCGGTCGAGCAGATCCCTGACAACTTTCGCCACGACCTGCCGCGCCGTATCCTTGGTCTTTTCGGGCATCGCCGCGCGCAGCGCGACCAGATCGGCAACGAGGTGGACGTCCGCCTCCAGCGCCGACAGGAATTCCGGCTCCAGCAGCATCTGCTTGAGGCCAAGCCGTTCGAATGCGTCCTTCTGGATGACCTGGACGACGGAGGAGGGGAAGAATGCGCGAATATCCCCGAGCCAGCGCGCGACGCGGGGGGCCGACTCCCCTAGGCCGGCCTTCCGCTGCGATGTACCATCGCCGTAATCGTACAGCTGTGCCAGGGCGCGGGCCAGCCGCTGATCCTGCTGCGAAAGCGCTTCCGTGTCACAGCCCAGCGCCAGTTTCCAGCGGCGCAGCCGCTCCTCTTCGCCACTGCCCGTGTCGCACATGGCACGCGCTCGCCGGTATCGATTCCGAGGATGGTCATCAGCAGCGGCAAGGCGGCTTCGTACGTCGCACGGGACGGTTCGAGCACCGTCCTGGAGCTGGTCACATGCGCGATTTGCGGTTGCCGTAGCATTTCGAGCAGACGCCGTCGCTCGGCTTTGTCTACAGACGCGAAGGCGCGGCGCAGGGTCGGCAGAAGCGCCGTGAAATCGGCACCGTCGAGCGCTGTGATCCACGCATCGATCGAGCCGGTCAAGGCCGCATCGTACAGCAGGATCTGGCCTTCGCCGGCGAGAAAGCCGTCGAGCCATCGGCTCGCCTCGACCGGCGGCACAGCGTGGGACAGTGCTCGCGACAAGAACAGGCTCGCTCCGGGCGCGTCGATCGTGCCTTGGTCGTAAAGCGCGCGGATCGCGAAGCCGCGCAGCATCGCGTCGGCGTCGGTATCATCCGCGAGGCGTCGCAGCGCGGCGCGCCAGTCGCCGGTCAGGTGCTCGTCTTCGACCAGCGGAAGAGGCCTGTTCAGTTCGGTCAGCGCGGCCCGAAGCGTTCCCGCTTCGTCGGGCTGCAGGTTGCGGCACGCATAGATGAGCCCAGAGCACACGGTTTCGGTCAGGCTGGTCACGAGCGACTGCAGCTCCGCAGTCGGCATCGCCCGTGCCGTGCCGTAGCGCAGGATCGTGGCCAACGGCGCGACCGCGCCGGCAAGCGCGGCGATATCGCTGCTGGTAGACGCGGCGCCTTGCAGAATGCCGATCGTGACGCGGGCAGCTTCGTCGAGGCCGGCGAGGAGGCAGTCCTTGACGGTCGCCGCGATCTCCTTCACCGAGCCAGCCTTCCGCGCGGCCGCGACCGCGGCATTGCCCGCCGCTTGTTCCACCGTCGTGCCGAAGACCAGTGCCTCTGCAAGGCGGACCGAGAATTCCGGTTCCCAGCGTAGTCTCCAGTTTTCGCGGAAGGTGCCGCGGCTCGACCCGGCTTGCAGCACGTGGCCCCACGGTACGTTGATCAGGTTGAGGCGGTGGAGCAGCAAGGACTTGGCCAATCCAGCATCGGCGCGAAGATCGAGGGTGATATCGCGGTCGAGCGCCTCCGGCACCAGCTTCAGCTTTTGCTGCCAGCGCGCGAGATCAGCCTGCAGCGGCATTTGTGGTACGTCGTCCGCGATGTGGCCGACCGCCCTGCCGACGACGAGTTCGGTCTAGACGAGCTGCCACGCCGCATTCTCCCCGGCGCATAAGGTTGCGAGGCTCGCCTCGCGCATTTCGTCCAGTCCCGGGAGGGCGAGATCGCGCAACGATGCCAGTGCCTCCGCGAGCCGTGTCGCGTCGATGACCGAGGCCGTCGAGGCTTGGCGGCCGTTCGTCCGTAACAGACCCGCCACGCGAGACTGCCAGCGGCCGGTAAAATTTCGTGCATCGAGGCCGGTCTTCGCCCGCGAGTCGATTTCGTTCCAGAGATGGGCATACCAGCCGGGCGATTTGACGCCCGCGCCATAACCGCTGGCGGCGGCGAGCCTTGTGTCCGTCCACGGAATCCAGGTGGCATCGACCTTGATTTTGGGCAGCTCCTTGAGGAGCTTGCGGTCTTCTTCCGGGCTGATCCCGGCGCCTGAGCGCGGGGACATGCCACGCGCCGCAGACCAGTGCGACGTTGCCATCCGTTTCGCGCAGCGCCGCCGCTGCGGCAAGACGCATATGACCCTCCCGCAACGTCTCGAGCCGGCGATCCTGCACCGAAAGGGGCGGCAGCTCATCGACAGGCATACGCAAGGCCTCCATCGCCGCCTCGATGGAGCCAAAGATCGACGGCGCATTGGCGCTTTGCTCGATCAGCGCGTTCCACCACGCCTCGCTGTCGTCATAACCGGCGATCGCCGCCAGATAGGCGAGGGGGTCGCGCAGCACGGCAGCGAGCTCGGCCTGCTCGGCTGTTGCCTCCGGCTGACGATCGGGTCCGTCGGAAGCTTCAGCTGGACCTGGCTCTTGGTCGGGCACCGCAGCGTTGTCGCTCTCGAGTATGGCGTGCCGCAAGGCCAGGCGATTCGCCGCCGGCAGGTCGATGAAGCGCACCGGTCGGTTCTTGGCGAGCGCCCAGCGCATCGCCTGCCACTCCGGCGAGAATACTGCAAACGGGTAGAAGCTGGCGGTGGCTGGATCTTCCCGCCCGTGCACGAGCAGGGCGACCGGCGGCCTCATCCAGGGTGAGGCGGCGAAGCGCAGGATGTCGTTGGCATCCGGCGGACCTTCGATCAGCACGATCCCGGGATCGACGGTGTCCAGCGCCGCCAGCAGGCTGTGCGTCGATCCAGGCCCGTGATGCCGGATGCCGAAGAGATGGAGCCGCTGGGCGGCGGCCTCGCGCCACGCCACGTTACATGACCTCGCGGATCGCCCCGTAGAGGTCGCCCCATTCCTTTCGTTCGCGGATCACTGTTTCGAGATATTCCTGCAGCGCCACCCGGTCCTGAACCGGATCCTTGACGATCGCGCCGACCAGGTTCGCGGCCAGCGATTGCGCGTCGACGACGCCCGAGCCGAAATGACGTGGCGATGAGGTTAAAGCCCTGGCGGCGCGCACCGCGTCATTGAGCTCGGGGATCGGCAGCAGCTTTTCCGACAGCACGGTGATCAGCGTGTCCTGTACATCGGAGGACATGCGGGTCAGTTCCTCGAACCGCACGATCCTGCCTTCCTCCATTGCCCGCATCAGCGGAGAGACCGCCCCGTTGCTGTTCACTGCCCTGAA
>CAZVYC010000178.1:0-10914 GCA_964631425.1 uncultured Rhodospirillales bacterium | reverse complement strand
CGAGTACTGGCGTGACGGCAGACTCATCGCGGTTGACGAAACGAAGATGGTTTCGGGCGGCATTCATCGTACTGCGCGGGATATCACGGAAGAGCGTGTTACGCAGGAAAAACTGGCGCAGGCGGAAACCCGGCTAAAGGACCAGGGTGACGCCAGCGTGCCCTTCGAAGTTAAATTCGATGCCGACGGCCATCTGGTTCCCGCCACTTTGTCGGCCGAGGCACGCCAGTTCTTCTACCTGCCTGCGGGCGAAACCGAGATCACCGCCTTGCTGGCCCGGCTCGAGCGCAGCGCCGGCGACCGGGACGAATTCCGTGCCGCCTTCGGCCGCTCGGCCACGGAGCAGACGCCGCTGTCGTTCGACACCCGCATCCGGGACGGGCATGGAAACCTGCGGTGGGCTCGTTTCCTGGCCCTGCCGGTCCGGCTGCCGGACGGTTCTGTCAGATGGAGCGGCGTCATCCGCGACATCACGCGGCAGAAGGCAACCGAGGATCAGGTCGAGCTGTTCCGATCGGTCGTCGTCCGCTCAACGGACGCGATTCTCATCATCGAGAATAGCGGGCCGGACGCGCGGACCGGCACCATCCTCTACGCCAATCCGGCTTTCGAGCGCCTGTCAGGGCTCTCGATCGAAGAACTGGCTGGCCAATCCGTTTCCAGGCTGCGGGATTTCCAGCCCTCGCGGGACATCAATGCGCAAATCCGCGCGATTGTCGCGCGGGATAACATGGAGGGCCTCGAATATCAGGTTCATCAGCCGGACGGCACGGCGATCTGGATCGAGGCACGCTATGCGATCGTGCAGCGTTTCGAGGACGGGTCCTATAACGTCGCCTTCATGATGCGTGACATCCGCGACCGCAAGCAAGCGGAGATCGAATTGCGCGCCGCCAAGGAGGCGGCCGAGGCGGCGAGCATCGCCAAAGGCGAGTTCCTGGCCAACATGAGCCACGAGATCCGTACGCCGATGAATGGCGTGCTCGGCATGAACGGCCTCCTGCTCGAAACCGAGCTGGACGAGAACCAGCGCAACTTTGCCGAAGCGGTCCGGGAATCGGGTGAGGCGCTACTCACCGTCATCAACGACATCCTCGACATCTCCAAGCTCGAGGCCAACAAGGTCGAGCTCGAGACTATCGATTTCGATCTTGCTGAGATCGTCGAAAGTGCGGTCACCCTGCTGGCCGCCAAGGCTAATGCCAAAGAGATCGACCTCGCGGTCTACGTCGATCCGGCGCTCGGTTCCGCCTATCGTGGCGACCCTTCGCGGATCCGCCAGATACTTTTCAATCTGATCGGCAACGGCATCAAGTTCACCGAGAAGGGCGGGGTGTTGATCTCTGTGTCTCATGCCGGCCGGAACGGCCTCCACCCGGGCGGTGGCGGGGCCGATGATCTGACGCCGGGCGCGACGCTGGTGCGTTTCGACATCCAGGACAGCGGCATCGGCATGACTGACGACACGCGGTCGCGCCTGTTCGAGAAATTCACTCAGGCCGACAGTTCGATTACCCGGCGCTATGGTGGCACCGGCCTCGGCCTTGCCATCAGCAAGCAGTTGGTAGAGCTGATGGGGGGGCGGATCGATGTCGAGAGCCGGCCGGGATTTGGATCCAATTTCTGGTTCGAGCTTCCGCTGATGCCGGCATTGGCGCCGTTGCCGGAACGGGAAGACTTGCCCGCGCAATTCAGGGGTGTACGGGCGCTGGCGGTCGACGACCTCGAGATGAATCTCGAGATCATCTCGCGGCAGCTGCGTGGTTTCGGGATGGAGGTCACCTGCTGCCGTAACGGCTTCGACGCTCTGGCCGAGGTTGAGGGCGCCTGGCACCGCGGTAAGCCGCACGACATCGTCTTTATCGACCAGATGATGCCGGGCATGTCCGGAGAGAAGCTGGCCGAACAGGTTCGGGCGATTCCGGAACTGTATGAGACCAAGCTCGTCCTTATCTCCTCCGCCGGCCGGCACGGGTACAACGACGGGGCCACGCAGCTTCTCGACGCGGTGCTGGACAAGCCGATTCGCCAGCGCGATCTGCTCGGCTGCCTCGCTACCCTTTACGCCGGTCACTCACTGGCGCGCCCGGAGCCGATGAAGCTTGTGCTTGCAGCGCCCGCTGCTGGCGTGCGTGGCCTGCATATCCTCCTGGCCGAGGACAACAAGATCAACCAGCGCTTTGCGCTCGCGCTCCTCGGGCGTGGCGGCCATAAGGTGGACGTGGCCGAGAACGGATTCCAGGCCGTCGATCTCGTTCGCCGGGCCGATTACGACCTGGTCCTGATGGACATCCAGATGCCCGAACTCGATGGGCTGCAGGCAACGCGGCAGATTCGGGCATTGCCGTCGCCCAAGGGGCGGATCCCTATCATCGCTCTCACCGCGCATGCCATGGCCGGCGCGCGCGAGGCGTACATCGCCGCCGGCATGGACGATTACGTCTCAAAGCCGATCGATCAGGCGGTTCTGCTGGCGAAGCTGGCGGAGTTCATGCCCGAGCCCGCCAAAGTGGATCAGCGCGTGGATGAACGCGCGGACGCCCAGGCGCTCGACGTCGACGTTTTGCTTGCCGAGGCGGGTGTGGAACGCGGCGCGCTCGAGGTGCTCGAATCGGTCATGAGTCCGGCCGAGATTGACGAGTTCATCACGCTCTATATCGCCGACGTCGGCGAACGGATCGGCCGGATCGACGGGGCCGCGGATCCGAATCGCGCCGGTCGCGACGCCCATGCCATCGCCAGCATCGCCGGCAATGTCGGCGCGCTTCGAGTCAGCGAGCTTGCGAAACTGCTCGAGCAGGCCTGTGGCGCCGGGGATCAGCCCAACGCGCGCACGATCGGCGACGCGCTCGCCGAGGCCTCCGCCGCCGCGTCACGCGCGCTCGCCGCTTGGCTCGAGGCTCGGCCCCGCTGAAACGGCCGCGCTGATACGGTCGATCAGAAGCGCGCTTTCAGCCGGAAGAGCGCATTGTAATCCTCACCTCCGGTGCGCCCGACCGTCGTGTCGAAATCGACCAGCGCCCAGATGGCGTCCGCCAGCCTGACATTGACGCCGCCGCCGATGCGCACCCAATCGCTCGTATCCGGATAGAGATCGGTCGTCACCGACGTCGAGAGCTGGCTCGCGATCCGGGTCACGATGGCCCGGGTGTCGTTATGAAACGCATGGTCGAAATTGACGCGAAGCTGCGGGACCACGACGTAGTCGCCGACCATCGTGGCTAGCGCGGCCTGGACGCCGATCTGGCCGATCATCGAGGATAGCGCCTGGCCGTCGACTTCCTGGTTAAGGCCGACCGCGCCCGATTCGGTATAGCTGCCGATGCGGTACTCGGCATAGCGCAGCTCGGCGGCGGGGCCGACCGAGAGCTTACCGGTCTGGAAGACGTAGCCCCCTTCCAGCTTGCCGCCCAGGATACGGCCGCTCGTCTGGGCGTTGGCGACCTCGTTGCCGACGAAGACGTTGCGGTCCAGTCGGCTCCACTGGTTGTACATATAAGTTCCGGCGGCCGAGCCGTACCAGCCGTCGGCGAACGCCGTGCCGTACAGGGCGAACTGATACGAATCGACCGATTGCGCGCCCAGCGTGTTGCCCAGGCTATCATCGGCCGTGCTGTACCCGATCAGCGCGCCCACCGCCGACCAGTCGTTGATCCGATAGTCGACCCCGCCCGAGGTTGTGTTCTGGTGATAGTTGAAGCCGACGCTGTTCTGGCGCGGATCGCGCGAGCCCCAGCCATAGCTGTCGGTGACGAACGCGGAAAGCGGCTGATCAGGATCTCCCACGGTCCCGCCGTCGCCGCCGAAACCGCCGGTCAGCAGCCCGGCCGCGCCGAGGCGAAGCGAAGCGGCCCTGGCTGAGATATGATCGAACAGATCCTGCTGGACGATCTTGGCCAGGTCCATCTCCGGCCCGACGGTGGTCGGCCCGTCGACCGAGGACAGGAAGACATAGGAAAGTTCCTGTTGCAGCTGGGCGGTTGGATGAACGGTGTCCCAGAACACGTAGTTCTGATGCTGCGCGACGCAGGTCGGATTAAGGATGCACTGGTCGGTGATATTATAAGGGCTGACGCCGTATTTGGCCGGATGCGCCAGGATGTCGTTGAAGATCGCGCCGATATCCACGATCGTGACGTTGACGTGAAGCTGCTGCTGCAGTTGTCCCATCGCTGCCGCCAGCGTCTGGTTGTGCGCCGCTGTCAGCTGCGCGCCCTGGCCCGATGTCGTGGCGCTGCCATTCAGCAGGGGTGTCGCGCCGAGGTTGGGCAGGTTCGGCACGACGAAATTTTTCACGCCGATCGCCGCGAGGCGCTTCACGTCGGTGACAAGATTGCCGACTGTGGTCGTGACGGGTCCGGTGGGGCTGGTCAGATAGCTGGTCAGCGGCGCGCCGGTCAGGCCAGGACCCAGACCCTGCACCAGATTCAGATAGTCGTTGGCGCCGCCCCAGATGATGAACAGGTCGTTCTTTCCTGGCGTCGGCTTACTTTGCAGGTAATAGCTGATCTCGCCGTCCATGCCGGAATTGGGCAGCCCGATTGATGGATTTCCCGGCAGGCCGCCGATGTTGCCGACGCCGCTCTCGGCCCCGCCGATGGCGAAATCGTTGACTGGCGTGGAAATGCCGAACACTGAGTCCAGATATTTCGAGTAATTCGGCCCGTTGCTGAACTGGTACTGATAATAAGGCGGCGGTGGATAGCTGAAGCCGAGAAAGCGCGGGATGTTGCCGGGGTCCGACAGGCTGTCGCCGAAAATAGTGATGCTCGAATACTGATTCTGCGCCCGGGCGTCGGTGGCGTAGAAGCCGGCTACAAAGCCCAGCGCCACGGCGGTCCAGCTCATCACATGAGATTTCATACTGCTCCCCGGCATGCCCGTCGCCGCCCGCGGCCTGGGCGTGCTGGATTGCTCCCACCTTCGACTCGGAGTCTAATTGCCGTGCCCCCTGTCGACAACGTTCCAATTTCCGCCGGGACAGCTGTCCAGTGTTCCAGGGAACGCGGCCGCGCTGTCGGCCGAGCTCGCTATGCCTGCGAGCCGGGCGCCGACCTGCTGATCGGCCGACGGACCGCCACGGCGCGAGGATTTCGGCGGGCCGATTGCCGCCGCGCCGCATCCACCAGCCGATATGCGAGCAGCACGCCAATTACGATTGCATAAAAGTGCGGCCAGCTCGCATCCTTCTTGACCAGCAGGTCGTAATGCAGCACCGCCAGGGCGGCGATGACGTAGGCCAGCCGGTGCAGATTGCGCCACCGTCTTGCGCCCAGCCGGCGGATCATCGCGTTGGTGGAGGTAATCGCCAGCGGCAGCAGCAGCACGAACGCCAGCATGCCAAACGTGATGTAGGGCCGCTTGACAATATCGCGCCAGATCTCGTCCCACTCGAAGCCCTGGTCGAGCGCGATATAGACGATCAAGTGGAGCATTACATAGGCAAGCGCGAACAGCCCGATCGTGCGGCGATAGCGCAACAGCCAGACCCAGCCGAACAGCTTGCGTAATGGCGTGATGGCAAGCCCGATCGCAAGCATCCTGAGCGCCCATTCGCCAAGGTAATGCAGCCCTTCCTTGGCCGGATTGGCGCCCAGCTCGTCATTGTAGAACCACCAGACGACGAGCGGGATGGGCAGGAAACATCCGGCCCAGACCGCGCGATAGGCCCAGCGTTCGCGCGCTCGGCGGTCCATCAATAGTATTTTATCAAATCCATGCCGGCGTAGAGCGAGGCTACCTGGTCACCATAGCCGTTGAACAACTGGGTATCGATCAAAGTGCCCAACCGGCTGTCATCGATCCGGTGTTCCTTCTTCTGCGACCACCTCGGATGGTCGCGATCCGGATTGACGTTGGAATAGAAGCCGTACTCGCCGGCATTGGCCGTGTTCCATGCGGTCTTCGGCTGGTCCGCCTGCAGCCTGATCTTCACGATCGACTTGATGCTTTTGAAGCCGTACTTCCACGGCACGACGAGCCTGATGGGTGCGCCGTCCTGGTTGGGCAGCGTCTCGCCATAGAGTCCGACCGCTAGCAGGGTCAGCGGGTGCATCGCCTCGTCCATGCGCAGGCCTTCAAGATAGGGCCACTCAAGGACGTTATCCTTCTGGCCCGGCATCTGCTTCGGATCATGGAGGGTCTGGAACGCAACGAACTTGGCGTTCGCATTGGGCTCGACCCGCTTCAGCACGTTGGCGAGCGGAAACCCGACCCAGGGGATCACCATCGACCACCGCTCGACACAGCGATGGCGATAGACCCTGTCCTCCAGGGTCTCGCCTTTGAGGATATCCTCCAGCGCATAGGTCGCGGGCTTGGCGCATTCACCCTCGATCGCCACCGACCAGGGCGCGGTCTTCAGCGAGCCGGCATTCTCGGCGGGGTCGTCCTTGTCGACGCCGAACTCGTAGAAGTTGTTGTAGCTGGTGATCTTGGTCTTCGGCGTCGGCGCCTCCTGTGTGGACAGGGGACTCGGAACCGTCTTCAGCGCGTCGGCGCGCGCGGTATTCGGGATGAAGGCCAGCCCCACCGACGCCCCGCCGGCAAGCCCCGCCGCGGCAAGCAGGCTGCGGCGGTTCAGGTAAAGCGTCTTGTCCGTAATTTCCGACGATTTGATGTCCGGCGAACGGCCGATCAGCATAAGTATGTTCCCTTGAGGCGAAAGTGCGAAGCTTGCTGGCTAAGGTTGGCCAGTTCCGCCACGCTGGCAAGCTATATCGTCGGCTCGGTCAATCATCCCAAAGATCGGGCAATGGCGCCGGTTCCGGCGTGTCGATCTCATCAGCAAGGGCCTCGATCAGGCCATCCACATGCCGGGCCTCCGTATCGAACGCCGTCACCAGCCGGATGCACGGCCCCGCCGGGCTTTCCCAGCGATAGAAACGATAGCCGAGCTGCTCCGCCCTGACGATCGCGGTCTCGGGCAGCAGCGCGAAGATCTCGTTGGCTTCGACCGGGTGCACCAGGCTGATGCCGGGTAGCTTGCTGAGCCGCGTGGCGAGGCGTGCCGCCATCGCGTTGGCTTGCGCCGCGAGCTTCAACCACAGCCGATCCGTCAGCTGCGCCTCGAATTGGGCGGAGACGAAGCGCATCTTCGAAAACAGATGGCCCGCCCGCTTGCGGCGGAACGCGAAATCCTGGGCCAGCGCCGGGTCGAAGAAGATCACCGCCTCGGCCGCGAGTGCGCCGTTCTTGGTGAGTCCGAAGGACAGCACGTCGACGCCTGCCTCCCATGTCACCTCAGCCGGCGCGCAGTCCAGGCTCGCCACCGCATTCGCGAACCGTGCGCCATCCATGTGGAGCTTCAACCCATACTGGCGGCAGACGGCGCCGATCGCCGAGACCTCCTCGGGCCGATAGCATGTGCCGGCCTCGGTCGCCTGCGACAGGCTGACTGCCGCCGGCTGCGCGTGGTGCACGCCGCGCGAAGCGCGGCCGAGATGGGCGGCGATCGCTTCTGCCTGCAGTCTGCCATGCGCGCCGTCCAGCGGAATCAGCTTGGCGCCGGTGAAGAACTCCGGCGCGTTGCATTCGTCCGTCGCGATATGCGCCTCGCGATGGCAGATCAGCGCGCCCCAGCCGGGCACCAGCTGCGCCAAGGCCAGCGCATTCGCGGCCGAGCCGGTCGCCACAGGAAACACCGTGACTTCGTGTTCGAACAATGCCGCGAGCCGGTCTTCCAGCCGCTGAGTGATCTCATCCTCGCCATAGGATGAGGCCGAGCTCGCATTCGCCGCGGCCAGCGCAGCCAGCACCTGCGGTGGAAAGCCGGCCACATTGTCGCTGCGGAAGTCGAAGGCGCGGCCGTCGGACGCGACTGAATTCATTGTGCGCGAAGCCTCGAACAGGAATGCAACTTCTGAATTCTTAGTCCCCAGAACTCGATCTGGAAAGAATCCCTTGTTCCAACAATCGGACGCCCGCCTCCTCAGGCCGCCCGCGTCAGATCGTGTGATAGCGGATCGGTTGCCGCGGAGCCACGATCCGTTCCATCACGCCCCGCGTTACCAGATGGTTGGCGTGCGCCAGCGCCTCGCCGATGGCGAACTGCGTCTGCTGGAAATCGAGCTTGCGCTTGAACATGATCGGCAGCAGCTCGACAATGGTGATCGGCTCATGCGCCGCGTCGAGGGTCAGCGCCAGCCGCTCGGCATGGTGGCGCATCAGCTCTTCCAGCCGCTCATGCAGCCGGTAGAACGGCTTCCCATGCATCGGCAGCACAAATGTCTGGGCGTCGAGCGCCTTGAGCTTGCGGCAGCTGTCGAGAAACTCGGTCAGCGGGTCGCCATAGGGCTCGGGCGCGCCGACGCTGATATTCGGACTGATCCCCGGCAACACCTGGTCCGACGCGATGAACAGGCGGTCGGCTTCCGAATAGAGGCAGATCAGCTCCGGTGAATGGCCGGTGCCGATGACCACGCGCCAAGTCCGGCCACCGATCGACAAGCGGTCGCCATTGATCAGTCTTTTGTACGGCCGCGGTACCCGCCCGACCCGTTGAGCATAATTCTCCCCGCGGTTGGCGACTGCGGCCAGCGCCTCTTCGTCCAGCCCGGCCCTGCGGTAATATTCGCCCCAGAAGCCTGCTGCACCCTCGATCGCCATCTCGGCCTGCAGCACGCTCGCCGTCAGCCATTCCTCGCGCGTCATCAGGAATTCCGGCTTCCACCGTTCGACCAGCCAGTCCGCGCAGCCGACATGGTCGGGGTGAAAATGCGTGACGATCACCCGCGTGATCGGCTTTCCTTCGAGGGTGGTCGCGAAATGCCGCTCCCATAGGTCATAGGAAACCTGCGACTTGATGCCGGTATCCACCAGCGTCCAGCCGTCGCCGTCGTCGAGCAGCCAGAGATTGATATGATTGAGCGCGAAGGGCAGGGGGAACCGCAGCCAGCGCACGCCCGGCGCCACTTCGATGAAGGCCTCATGCGCCGGCGGCTCGGCGAGCGGATAGATCAGCTGTACGGGCGCGGGCGACGAAGCATCCATGATAGAACGGTATCACACGCCGCTCACAATCCCCTGAGCCACCGGATTGCATGGCTCCCATGTCGTGGCGCAAGGATGCCCTGCAGCTCGGCCAACGCTTGGCTGAGCCAGGCCTCTATGCCGTGGGGGGGATTGATCAGGATCACGCCGCTGCCGGCTAGCGAAACCCCATCGACTGGCGCCACCAGCAGCTCCGCGCCGATCGCAGAGGCGATGCCGCCGGCGACCAGCGCCTCCTCCAGCTTCCACACCGGTGCGCGATCCTTGATCGGATGCCAGACCAGCCAGCGACCGCCGGGCCAGCGCCGATGGCCGTCGAGGATTGCCTGGGCCAGCCGTTCGAATTCGTCTGGGGCCTCGTAGGGCGGGTCGACGATGACCAGCCCGCGGCCTTCGCGCGGCGGCAGGAAGGCTCGGATCGCCTCGTAGCCGTCGCGCTCGTGCACCGCCACGCCCGGCCTGCCGCGGGCCCAGCGACGCAGGGCCTGCGCGTCCTCCGGATGCAGCTCGCTGAGCACCAGCCGGTCGCCCGGCCGCATCAGTGCTGCGGCGATGGCGGGAGAGCCGGGATAGCAGGTAAGGTCGCCGCCGGGATTCAGAGCGCGGACCAAGTCCAGATAAGGGCGGAGAGCCGGCGGGTTCGCTGCCAGCAGCGGCGCGATGCCGGTCTGCCATTCCCCGGTCTTCCCGGCTTCGACGCCCGTCAGATCGTACGCGCCGATGCCGGCATGGGTATCCAGGATGAAGACGGGCGACGCCTTGTCATGCAGACGCTGGATCACCGCCGTCAGCACGGCGTGCTTCAGGACATCGCCATGATTGCCGGCATGGTAGGCGTGGCGGTAGTTCATCCACGCTGGTCATTCCCGGTCACGGAGACCGGTGGATTCTTCCTTGGGCGGAGAAAAGATAGAGCCCCCATTCCATGTGAAATACATCTTCTGTCTGTTAGTCTCAATGTAGATATGGTGAGACCTGATGAAATCCGCGCCGAGCAATGCCTCTTCTCCCGGGTTTTTATCCTGGATTCGTAACATGGAATCGTGTTCGAACTTGCGAGGTGCCATATCCACAATCCTGAGAATGGGATTTTTGACCATCTCGTCACCTACCTTAAATGTGGAGAACCGGTATTGGTATTCCATGACAGGATGGCCGTCGACGCCCCGTACAGTGCTGGTTTTTTCCATGCCGGGCTGTCGGGGTCGATGCCGAGACGTCGGGCAAACGCGGTGGAAATGACGGTCCGGTTTGCACCAGTGTCCAGTCGAGCACGCATAGGAACACCGTTTACCTCAATGAGAATTGTAACCTTGTTGCGATTAATTGCCAGATCGGCTTCGCTAAACCTGTCTGTCCAGAGAACTGGTTCGCTCGGGCAAGCGTTGTGGTCAAAAAGCGTAATCTTACTGTGCGCGAGATCGATATCGAGATCGAACGATATCAAGAAATCCTCTCCGAGAAGGCCATACACGTCGCCATCCAGAAAATGACTTTCAAGCACGTGCAGGAATATATCTGTCGCGCTGAAGTTGCCGACCTTAAGGCCCGGAATTTGAGCGCGTACCGCTTTGACCATTCCGCCAAAGCCATAACCGATAATTTCTCGCTTATTGTTGTCGACACCAAAGCGAGATATCACCGCCTCGTCAAACACGGTCAGAGGCGTACCGCTATCCACTTGTAAATGGACCGGCTCGCCCTTGATGCTGCCATCGACCAGGATCTGGTTGTAGGGTGTGACCGTGGTGGCGAGGTCGGTGATCTTCGTTAGCTGACACTGCTCCGCCGCGGCGGTGGACGGCGGCAAGCTGAGCGCGACCCAGCACAGCGCCAGTGAGGCGAATCCCTTTCCCATCATCTTCGGTCCTCTATGTTTTGTCTTCTCCAATAAGTACCATGAAAGACATTCCCTACTAAAGT
>CAZVYC010000177.1:0-11051 GCA_964631425.1 uncultured Rhodospirillales bacterium | reverse complement strand
TTGCAATGATCGGTTGCCTTGCGGCGACTGATTGCCGAACAGGCGCTGCAGCACGACCTGGACGACCGGGTCGGCCGCCATCGGATCGGGCTCGCCCGTCGGGTAAAGAGAGAGATGCGGCTCGATACATGCGAAAATCTCGTGCGTCATACCGAGAACACGCTGGATTTCATCGAGCGTCTCGAACGGCGCGTCGGGCGGGGCGTAGTCCAGGCCGGCCGCACGGTATTGAATGAGCTTCGTGCCCAGTGGCCCCGGTGTGTCGTCGGGGGCGCGCCAATCAAGGATCGCGGCGGCAAGCTGCGCCGCCTTGTCGGGGGCGGCGCCACAAGCGGCGATGATCCCAGTCATCAGGCCGGCAGAGGCGGTATTGGGGTTGATCTTGCCTGCCTGCGATGCGATCCGCACGGTCGCCTTGGCTCCAGGGAGTTCCAGGACGCGGGTCCCATCGCCGACCGACCAGCGCCGCTCGGAGCCGTCGGCGAGCCGGAACACCGTCTCCATCACTGCGCCATCTGCGGCCGCTTCCGCCTGGGCGTTGGCAACCAGATTGGCCGCGATTCGAGTCTCTGTGCGGCCGGTGGTGACGATATGGGTCACGATTAGAGACAGGAGGACCAAAGTCCATAAAACGACGACCAGCGCGAAGCCGTGCGACCTCATCTGCTCAGGCTGGCGTTCGGGTTGGCCTTGCCGGCGACCGGCAGGGCTTCGAGCTGCTGGGGTACCAGGGCGGCATGTGTAAGCTGTTCCCGCATGTCCTCAGTCAAGGCTTGCGCATCTTGTTGGTTCTGCAACACATGCGGCGTGATCAGGATCAACAACTCGGTACGCAGCCGTGTATTGGTCTGCGTTCCGAAGAGCGAGCCCAATATGGGGATATCCTTCAGGTAAGGAATACCCGAATTGCCTCGAGCGACATTGTCACGGATCAGACCGGCCAGGCCCACGGTCTGCCCATCCTGCACCACGACGTGCGATCGCACCTTGCGTTCGGAAAATGTCGGTGAATCGATATTCGAACTGCTGGTCGTGGCGACGTCGCTGACCTCTTGGGAGATATCGAGCGTGACCAGGCCGCCGCTATTCACTCTCGGCACGACCTGGAGAATTACCCCGGTCTCCTGATAGCTGACCGAATTGATGATATCGGCGGTGTTGGTCAGCGTGCTTTGCGCGGTCTGGGTCAGATAGGGGACATTGTCGCCGACTTGCAGCCGCGCCATTTCATTATCGAGCACCAGCAGTTGCGGCGAGGACAGCACCCGAACATCCGTCACCGCCTGCAGGGCCGAGATTGTCGCATGGACCGCGCTGGTAGTCTTGGACAGCACGAATCCGGGAAGCTGGCCGGCTGGATCCTTTGACACGGTCGTCGCATCCGTCAAAAGACCGCTCAACCCGCCATTCTGGAAATAGAATTGGGTGCCGTATCTCAAGTTATCATTCAGTGTCACCTCGGCGATCGTCGCGTCGATGCGCACCTGCAACGGCACGATGTCGATCTTGTGCAGCATTCCCTCGATCGTGCTTTGCTCCTCGGCCGTCGAGTAAAACAGGATTGCGTTGTTCTTACGATTGGCGATGATGCGGATCGAATTGGGCGTGTTGCTTTCGCCCTGCGGCGGCGACAGAGAATCGGTCGCGGCGGTCGGCATCGGCAGATCATCCGAGCCGGCGCTGCCGGCCCGTCCGCTGTTGCTGCCCAGGGTGCCGCCGATGGTATTGCCTATTCCGGCACCGGAGGGTTGTAGTCCGGTCGGGGCGTTCCCGAAGCTTCCACCAGTCCCACCATTGCTGAAGCCGTTTCCACCGGCTTGCGATCCGCCGACCTGCGCTTGATCCAGGCCGGGCGCGGTCGAACCGCCGGTATCTCCGGATACTGATTGCGACTCGCGCGGATTGAAGGCGCGTTGGAGCAGGTTCGCCAAATCTGTGCTTTGGCCGTTCTGGACGTAATAGATGTGCCAGTTGCGGGCGGTGACGCGTTGCGCTCGGTCAACGAGTTGGAACAGACGGCGTGCATCCTCGATATAGCGGCGCTGCGCCGAAACAACGAGCACCGCGTTGACCCGTTGCATCGGCACGACCCTGACCAGCCCGGCCAGAGCGCCGGTTCCATTGGTTTGGAACACTTTCTGCAACTCGGTCGCGACCTTGTCAGGATCGCCCGAGGTGACGGGGAACAGGGCATAGGATTGATTGGCCATGATATCCACGTCGAACGAGTGGATCATGTTGATGATGGCTGTGCGCGCTGTCGGCTCGCCGCTGACCACCAGCGCGTTGCGGGTCGGGTCCGCGACCAGCCGCGCGCCATTGCCGACGAACGGCTGCAGCACCTTGACAAGCTCGGGCGCCGACGTGAATTTCAGTTCCTCGACCTGCGTCCCGAAAGTGACGTCGCCCGCCATCGACGGCTCACCCAGCGCGACCGCGTTCGGTACAACGCGATACAGGCTGCCGTTTTGCACCAGGGTGGCACCGTTCTGGTTGAGCAAAGTCTCCAATATTGCCAGCAATTGGCCGCGCGGTACCGGCTGCTGCGTCTCGATCGTGGCGGTTCCGCGCACGCTGGGGTCGATGACGTAATTCACCTGAAGGATAGCGCCAAGAATCTGGCGCACAACTTCGCGGATGTCGGTGTCGGCGAAGTTCAGCATAACGTCACCGCCTTTGGTCTGTATGACAGCGGCCTCCGGCCCGCCCGTAGACGGCCTCCGACCTTCGGCGACCTCGGGGGCGGGCGTGGCGGCGGGATTCGAGGTTATGACACCGTTGACGCGCGGGCTGGCTGTACCGGCGAGACTGGTGGCCGTTGGCGGCAACGGCTCCAGCGTCGGGGCGACATGGTCGCAGCCGGCGGAGGCCAAAAGGGCAGCCGATAGCAACAGGGCGCGAAACACCACTCTTCCCCGATCGCGGTCCGATGTGACCACTTCTACGCTTGTCATTAGCCGGTCCCGGTCAAATCAGAGGAATTCTGCCGAAACTGCCCACACCCGCCAAGCAGCAGCGAAGTCCTGAGATGAGTATTTCTAAGTACTCCGAAATTGCCCGCCCATACTCATGATCGATCGGCGCCAATCATCGGGTTTTCCCCTGGGATTGAGTGATATCGCTGGTTCCGGTGTCACCGGCCGGGCGCCTTGCGCCGCGACGACCCTCACTCCTAACGGACAGCTGTCCCTGCGACGCAGGCTGCGACATGGGCGCCGCCGGTGTTGCGGAATTCGACACGGACATCTGTCCCTGCGGCACAGGCTGCGACATAGGGAGAGGTGCTGCGGAATTCGGAGCGAATTTGGGTCCTAGCCGTCGTGTGCCGCCGGGTCCCTCCAGCGTCACGGAGTCCGCTGAAATCGCCCGCACACGCCAATTCCCTACAGTTTCACCTTCGCCGACAACGATGGTCTTGTCGTTCGCCGCCGCCTGGAACATCGCCTTGCGGGCATCCGACGACAGCAATATCCCCGCCAGCCGGGGCAGATCGGTGAACTGGCTCGAGACGACGATTTGCGCGTCTTTGGCCAACGGTCGCCGGTCGATACGAAATAGCGGGCGCGCCATGATGGAAGCTGCCTGTGCGGCCGCATCTGCGGCGATTGCCTGCCCTCCGGCCGCCGCTGTCGAGGGTGGTGCGATTGAGCCCGCCATGCCGTTCGACGCGTCGCTGGATGATCCGGAAAGCTCGAACAGCACAAGCCCGCTCAGTGCGGCCGCGATCCCCGCTAGCAACGTCGCTGCGCGGATCATTTGCCGCCCCCTGGCGGTGCGTCGCGTGCGACGGGTCCCGCTGGGGCATAAAGGCTGAATGCAATATCCAGCGTCTCGCGCTCCGTCTGGGAGGAGGCGCGAATTTGTACGTCGTCGATCGCCAGCGGCTCACGGAATTGCGCAAGCGCTTGCAGGAAATGGATCAGGTTCGGCCAAGGCGCGGAGAAAGCGAGCTTGAGTCCGATACGTCGATATCCACCGCTGGCACCCGCCGGCAAACTCTCGACACTGGTCAGGCTAACTCCGGCGCTTGCCGCGATGTCTTGCACCTGGCCTTGCAGCGCCGCCGTTGCGACCGGCGTGCTGTCGCCGGAAAGCGCATCGGCGACTGCCCTTCTCGGACCCGCTTGCGCGACGCGGGCCTCCAGCGCCGGCCGCGTCGCGGCAAGCTGCTCCATATGCTGCGCCAACGCCTGGCGCTGCACGAGCTGCAGGTGCTTGTCTGCATAGACGCCGGCGAGTGGCGCCACGACGATGATCCATAGACCGAGCAGAACGGCCAGAGTGATGCCGAACGCAAGCATGGCGCCGCGCCGTCCGGTGGGGAGGGCGGCGCTCATGCTCAAGGACGGACCTCGGTGCTGATCGAGAACGCATCCAGCTTTGTGCCTTGCACCCGGGTTACCGCGGCGACGAAGGCTGGATCCTTGAAAAACGGGTCGGCAGCCAAGAGCCCGATCAGCTTCGCCGCTCCGGCGGACTGCCCCGAAATGCCCAGCTTGCGGCCATGCAGAGTGAGTTCGGTCAAGTGCGTGTCGTCCGGCAAAATATCGGTTGTCTTGGCCAGCACCTTCAAGATTTCGGCACCCCCCGCTTGGCCGGCTGCCGACGCGGCCCCTATTCCTGAGACGCTCTCAAGGGAGCGGCGTAGCCTTTGAACTTGGTCAACTTCAGGCTGAAGCCTGGAGATACGTGCTTCAACTCTGCTTAAAGCCAAAGACTGACGGACAAATGGAAGTAAAACCGCAATCAACGCCAGCGCCAGACAGGCGACCATGAGCGGCCGCATCGGGCCAGACCAAGTATTTCCCGTTGTATGTGTAGAGTCGAGCATGATCTGGTAGTGCTCACCCCCCGGGCTTTCGGTCTCGATAATCGCCGGCGCCAGCCCGCCGCGCGCCAACGCCTCGATGAGATCGCTGGTAGACGTCTTTGGGATCAAGAATAATACGAGGTGGAGTTGCCCGCGCTGGCGATCCCGCCTCACGATCCGCCAATCCCACCAAACTTCGTCGGCCGAAAACGGAGTCTCCTGGTCCATCTCGTATGCCAGCGCCCGCTCCAGCGCGGGTTCAGCGGCGAGCGGCATGACGAGTTGCTTCTCGAGCAAAATGCCGGCCGGCAGACGGAGCGAGATCGGCATCGGACGTTCTTCAACCGCGGCGGCGCGCCGAGCGGCTGCGAGACCTGCGGC
This sequence comes from uncultured Rhodospirillales bacterium, assembly GCA_964631425.1. Classification (GTDB taxonomy): domain Bacteria; phylum Pseudomonadota; class Alphaproteobacteria; order BOG-932; family Roseiterribacteraceae; genus BOG-932. The sequence goes on along the minus strand of CAZVYC010000177.1, from coordinate 5,860 downwards.
GTCGAGATCAAACCGCCCGAAATGCAATGTGCGGTCATCGCGCCGAACGCGAACGGAAAACCCGGACGGCAATCGCGCCGCATCGTCATCCGGCTCGATGAGGAGCGCGTTCGCCGCCCTTTGATGCCAAAATCGAAGGCCCAATGGCGATAGGTCGCGCATCTGGCGCGCCCACCAAACGAAGTACTCACGAAGCATATGGCTAAGACCACGGTCCGTTCGCGTACATTGCATTTGATTGTAACCTGTTCGTTGCCGCCGCGAAAGGACGACAATCTCACCCATTTGTGTGAGTCGACATCGGGTTGACAATAATGGCCGGCCAATGCCGAGGGTCGCCGACGGGAAAAACAAGGTTGAGCTTGATCAGGACGGGCGCGACGCCCGACTTCCTGCCCGATTGCCAACCCGCTGCTCCGCCGCTGTCGTAAGCAACCTCCAAGCGTTCGATTCCGGATATCAGTGTGGTGTCGGTCGGCGGCGGTGGCGCGACGAACGATCTTTCATGCCGCAGCGGTCGCCACCTGAGGACAAGCCGATGGTTCTCGTCGACCAGCAGGATCATCTCCGCGCGGCGAGTTGAAAGCCCCACGCTCGCCGGAAGCTCCCCGATAAAGGCCAATCCGCCGGAGTCGCCGCTGTCCTGAGGACCGCTGTCCTCAAACTCGACATGCGCGAGGAGTTGACGCAACGTCCGGTCGACGGCGTCAAGCTGGTCACGCTGAGCAACGATCCCCGCCTGGTGCCGCCAAGCGAGAAGGCCGAATCGGGTGCCGTCGCTGAGGCCGACCAGCAGCAGCCCGAGCACGACCAGCGTCACCATCATTTCGAGGAGCGTGAAGCCAGGCGATCGGCGCGAGCCGGCAACCGCAGACATTTCAGTCATTGTCGACACGCTCTTTGCGCATACCGAGCCGTTCGCTGTGCAGCATGACCTCGCGCCTGCGTCCGTCGACAGTCCAGGATATCGCGACGTCTACCGTGTAGAGCGCCAGCCGCGGGGCACCCGGCGGAGGCGGCTCATGCTCGGCTGCGGGCTCAGGCTCGACAGTCGCCTTGGGCGCGACCGCGATCCGCCAGCGATAGCCGCCGCCATCGTCGCCGCTCTGCTCCCCCTCCGGCATGCTCAGATCTCGGCCAACCGCGGCCAGATGCGATTTGGCGCGCGACACAGCCTCCTCGTATTGGCCGGCGCTCCGTACGATGCTTCCGCCGCCGCTCGCAACCTGAAACAGGACGCCTAGCGCCATGGAAGCGATTGCAAAGGCAATCAGCACCTCCAGCAGCGCGAACCCGCGCCTAGCGTTCGTCGGCGATACGGACATTACCCGTCAGCCAATCGACGGCGATCGCCAGTTTCCGGTGGCGGTCGTCGAGTTCGATACGTCCGCCGGTGGAACTGCCATCAGGCTCGAAGCGAATATCGCCAATGTGGGGGCTGCGCACCTCGCCTTGCGTCGTCAGCAAGGCCAGAGCAAAAAATGGTGGAAGCAGCCGCGGCGGCGATCCCTCGATCCGCCATCTATGTGCGTCAATATCCAGCGTAAGGCTGACAGGCCGGTTGGTTGCGATGGCGCGTGAGCGCGCTTCGCGCAAGCCACCGGCCAGATCGGCGGCGGCGGCTCTTGCGTCCAGGGTTGTGCTCCGCATCGAGCCGCTGCCCGCGAACAACGCCAACACAAGGCCGAGCACGGCCACGACGACCAACAGCTCGATAAGCGTATAGCCCGCGCAGGTCGTGTCAGCCCGCGAGGTCATTGAGACTCAGCATGGCCTGGAGGAGCGAGCCGATGATGAACGCCACGACGGCGCCCATTACGATCGTAATCGCCGGCACGAGCAGCGAGACCAGTCGCTGTACCGCCAGGCGTGTCTCCTCCTCGTGAATTTCCGCGGCTTTCAGGCACATCGGCCCGAGCTGCGCGGTCTCCTCTCCAAGACGCAGCAGGTGAATGAGACGCGGCGGGAAAACCTTTCGCTCGTCGAGCGGCTGTGCCACACCAGCCCCGCTGCGGGCGCGCGTGATAGCCCAGTCGACGGCGTCAACGGCCACCGAATTGGCGAGCGTGTCTCGGGCAATGGCAAGGGCGCCGATCAGCGGCACACCGTTCAACAACAACGTCCCGAGTGTCCGGCTGAAGCGGGCGGCCAAGGTTCGCCGGAGCAACACGCCAATCAGCGGCAAGCGCAAGACCAGCCCGTCGACGGCCCGGCGCACGAGCCTTTGCTTGAGCGCTTGCTGCCCGGCCAACCCGAGCACCAGCAACCCCAGGACCAGCCAAATTCCGAAATCGCCAATGAAGTTGCCGAAACCGATCAGCATGCGCGTCGAGGCCGGCAGCGCGGCACCGTTCTCCGCGAACAGCGCGGTGAACTCAGGCAGTACTTTGGTCACCAAAAGCGTGACCGAGCCGATTGCCGTGACCAGTAACAAGACCGGATAGACCATCGCGGCTTGGACCGTGGCAGCCAAGCTGCGTTGCCGCTCCAGCAACGCTGCCAGGCGTTCCAGCGTTTCGCCGAGCCTGCCGCCCGCCTCACCGGCCCGGATCAGGCTGACATAAAGGTGAGAAAAACTGCGCGGTTCCGCTGCCAGCGTCGAAGCGAACGTGCTACCGCCGCGGACCTTTTCTCGAATGCGGCCGATAACCTCCCGCACACGCGCCACAGGCGTGGTTTCGACCAGGAAGCGCAGCGCCATGTCCAAATTCTGGCCGGCGCCGAGCATCGTCGCGAGCTCGCGCGTCAGGTCGACGACCTCACGGCGCGTTATTCCACGCCGACGTGTAAATTCCAGCGCAGCCAGATTGCCCAGCCATCCGCTGCGATAGTTGGGCTGGGCCCGCAACGGAATATAGCCCTGGCGCTGCAGGGTGGCGACGGCGCCGGCCTCGTCGGCAGCCACCATCATGCCGCGGCGAACGACACCGGCAGGATCGACGGCGACATAGCGGAACTCAGCCATCTCAGGCATCGGCACGGATCGACCGCGCCACCTCCTCGATCGTGGTGTCGCCCTTCAGCGCGGCGCTCACGCCAGCGTCGAACAGCGGCACCATGCCGGCGGCGACCGCCGCTCTTTCAATCTCGGCGTGATCGGCGCGGGCGAAAACCAGGTGGTCGATGGTCTCGTCCGGCGCCAGGAACTCCGCGATCGCCAGCCGGCCACGGTAACCGGTTCCCCGGCACCGCGGACAACCGACCGGATGCCAGAGAACGATCGGATTGATGCCGAACCGGCCGAGATCGAAACGCCGCACCATTTCCTCCGGCGCGGGTGCGCTCTGCCGGCAGTCCGGGCACAGCCGGCGGACCAGGCGCTGCGCCAGGACGCCGCGCAGAACTGCGGTGAGCAGGTAATCTTCGAGCCCCATGTCGCGCAATCTGGTCACCGTCGCCGCCGCGGAATTCGTGTGCAGGGTCGACAGCACGAGGTGGCCGGTCAGCGCCGCCTGCACGGCGATCTGGGCGGTTTCGATGTCTCGAATCTCACCAACCATGATGACGTCGGGGTCCTGGCGCAGGATCGATCGCAGAAGGTTGGCGAAATCGAGCCCGATCTGCGGCTTGATCTGGATCTGGTTGATGCCGCCCAGGTGGTATTCAATCGGGTCTTCGATCGTGACGATCTTGCGCGCGATCGAATTCAGCTGAAGCAGTCCAGTATAAAGCGTTGTCGTCTTGCCGCTGCCGGTCGGACCGGTAACCAGGACGATCCCATTGGGCAGCTCGAGCGCCGCTTCGAATTTCCGGATAACCGTGGCCGGCAAGCCAAGCTTGGCAAAATCGAATTCGACGGCGTTGCGATCCAGCACCCGGAGCACGACGGTTTCGCCATGGAGCGACGGCACGATCGACACCCGAAAATCGACTTCCTGGCCGCGCACCGCCAACTGCAGCCGCCCGTCCTGCGGCAAGCGGCGTTCGGCGATATCGAGCTGCGCCATGATCTTTATGCGCGACACGATCGCCGCGGTCAGCCGGCTGGGCGGCGATTCCGCCTCGTGAAGGATGCCGTCATACCGGTAGCGCAGACGCAACCGGTCGGCGAAGGGCTCAAAATGAATGTCGGATGCCTGGGTCTCGACAGCGCGTGCAATGATCTGGTTGACGAAACGGATAACCGGCGCCTCGCTGGCCAGATCCTTGAGGCGCTCGGCGTCTTCTTCCAGCGGCGCCTCGCCCGCCAATTCCGCAACCGGTGCGTCGCCGGCCCCGTCCAATGCCGGATAAAGCCGGTCAAGTGCGGCCTCGATCTCGATCGGTACGCCGACCTCGATGACCACCGGCATTCCGGTCGCCGAAGCGATGGCACGGCTTGTGAACTGATCAAATGGATCGATGACCGCAACCGCCAGGCGTCCGTTCTCGATGGTCAGCGGCACTGCGCGCGCCTTCCGCAGGAACTTGGCCTTAAGCCGGTCGGAAAGCAGGGGCTCGGCCGGGAATCGCTCGGGTGTCACCAGCGGGACGCCGAGCAGCGCGGCCTCAGTCCTCGCCAGATCCCGCTCGTTCACCAGTCCGAGCTGGGTCAGGACCTCGTCAAGCCGCTCTCGTGTCTCCGCCGAGACGCGGCGCGCCCGGTCGAGCGTTCTGCCGTCGATCAGTCCGCGCTCAAGCAACAGGTCTGCCAGCGACGCAAGGGCTACCTCACAAGTATCTTCTGCATCGCCGCCGCGCGATACCGAGATCGCGTCCGCCCGCCCTATCGCTATTCCAGGATCGAAGCCCGTCGTAGTCATCGGCCAAGCCAATCCTTCGCGCAAATACTATGGCATGATACTGGACCTAAACTATCCCCTTTCGAGGCGGCGGCAAAGGTGAACATACTGACATGGATGATCGACTGATCGCGCTGGTCGTCTCGCCATTCGTCGGCAGCTTTCTGGGCGTATTGGTCGATCGCCTGCCGGCGGGCCGGCCGGTTGCGTTGGCCCGATCGCAATGCAACTCGTGCGGCCACAAGCTGGGGGTGCCTGATCTCATACCGGTCGTCAGCTATCTCGCGATGCGCGGCAGGTGCCGCCATTGTGGCGGGCTGATCGGCTCTTCCCATCTTGTCATCGAGCTTGCGGCAGTGGCGGTCGCGCTGTGGGCGGCGGCCGTCGATTCGGGTTTTCGGCTGTGGGCGGACTGTATTCTCGGCTGGGCGCTTCTCGCTCTCGCCTGGATCGATGCAGACCATATGGTTCTGCCGGATCTGCTGACCTTGCCGCTGCTGCTCGCCGGCTTGGGGACGGGGTTCGTCGAAGAGCCGGAGCGGATTGGTGATCACGCCATCGGCGCCGCCATTGGCTGGCTATTGCTTTTCGCGTTGGCGCGCGCCTATCGCGCGTTCCGCGGGCGGGAAGGGCTGGGCGAGGGCGACGCCAAGCTGCTGGCTGCGGCGGGCGCCTGGATCACCTGGTCGGGGCTCGGCGCAGTCATGCTGCTGGCCGGCGCGATCGGCTTAGGCTTTGCGCTGGCGATCCGGCTGCGCGGCGGCGGGTTCACGTCGACCACTGCCCTGCCATTCGGCCCCCCGTTGGCGTTGGCCACCTGGCTGGTATGGATCCTCAGGCTGCAGACCGAGTGATCGCTCGTGTCCCCTTCTCTCGCTCAGCATCAAACCCACGCAACGCTCCCCCTCAACTATGGCATGCACATATCGCGATATGCCCTCACGGAGCCCTCGCCCCAGCGGGGAGAGAGAGGGGCCCGGCCCGCAGGGCTCGGAGGGTGAGGCTGCCGTCACCCCCTCCCCTTGCCCCTCCCGCGAGGGGAGGGGGATACGAATAGCCGATGGTGGCCGCGTTGAGGTAAAATCAGCTTGGCGGCTTCTTCTGTCGGTCCCCAACAGATCCCCCTCCCCTCGCGGGAG
>CAZVYC010000176.1:0-11077 GCA_964631425.1 uncultured Rhodospirillales bacterium | reverse complement strand
CGCGCGCAGCAGGCGCAGATTGATTACATGAAGCGTCAGATCGAGCTCATGCAGCAAAAGCTGCAGCAGATGCAGACGACCACGCAGCAGGCCCAGCAGCAGGCGACCGAGGCCGCGACCGCGGTCGCGAAGGTCACGCCGCCCAAGGGCAAGAAGGGTCTCCAGATCGGCGCCGTGACGGTAACACCCGGTGGCTTCCTGGCGGCGGAAGGCGTTTTCCGTGAGAAGTTCCAGGGCGCCGACATCGGCGAAGGCTTCAACGGCATTCCGTTCCCCAACAGCTCGAACTATCACCTGACTGAAGGCCGTTTCACTGCTCGCCAGAGCCGCCTCTCGCTGCTCGCGACCGCCGATGTCAATCCGACGACGCATGTCGCCGGCTATTACGAGATGGATTTCCTGGGTGCCGCGGGCACTGCGAACTCGAAAGAGAGCAACAGCTACAATCTGCGCATCCGCAATATCTACTCGACTGTCGACTGGGACAGCATCGGGCTGCACCTGCTGGCCGGCCAGAACTGGAGCTTGGCGACGCTTTACAGCAACGGACTGACCCCCCGGCAGGAGCAAGTTCCGCTGACGATCGACTCACAGTACGTCGTGGGTTTCAACTGGCTGCGCGTCCCGGGCTTCCGGGTCGTTTACGACGTGGTCCCGAAAGAAGTGTGGGCGGGTCTCTCGGTTGAGAACGCGCAGCTCTCCGGTACCACCGGAACGTTCCCGAGCGCGGCGGGCTATCAGGTCGTCGCGCCCGCAACCGGCGGCGGCGGCAACTTCGATACCGATACCGGCGGCAGCACCTACTCCAACGATGCCGCGCCTGACATCATCGCCAAGCTGGCGGTCGAGCCCGGCTGGGGCCATTACGAACTGTACGGCATCGCGCGTTTCTTCCGCGACCGGGCGAACTTCCAGAACCGCACCACCGTTGGCGGCGGCGTGGGCGGTGGCGCGATCCTGCCCGTCATCCCGAAGATGCTGGACGTGCAGATCAGCGGCTTGGTCGGCCAGGGCATCGGCCGGTACGGCAGCACCCAGTTTCCCGACGTGACCTTCGGCGCCGACGGCGGAATCAAGCCGTTGACCCAGTACTCGGTCCTGGCGGGGGCGATCGCCCATCCCGATCCGAGCTTGGACATCTATGCCTATGGCGGCCTGGAGCATACGGACCGGTGGTACCAAAACGTCAGGGTCGGCACCACGACGACGCAGTACGGTTATGGCGATCCGCTCGCCAACAATTCGGGCTGTTTCGTGGAAGGCGGCGCAAGTTGCGCGGCCAATACCCGGGACGCCATGGAAGGCACTGTCGGCTTCTGGTGGAAGTTCTACCAGGGTGATTTCGGCAGCGTGCGATTTGGCGCGCAGTATGCCTATATCGCCCGCAACATCTGGGCGGGGACCAATGGCGGACCTGGGCGGCCTGGCGGCGGCACTGCCGACAACAACATGATCTTCACCAGCTTCCGCTATTATCCGTTCTGATAACAGCAATCGGGCCGCGCTTCGGCGCGGCCCTTCTGTATAACCATAGTCCGGCGCTGAAACGCTTGGCCACACTGCACTTAGACGGGCGCTCCACGGGGCGCCCGTTTTTTTAAGTATCTATCAAGAGTCGTAGCGGGCCCGACTTCCCGGTCGTGTCCGAAATCATCGGGACAGGTAAGTAACACTTACCTGCGCACGCGCCTGGTCACCTCGATTGAAGCTGTGTCGAGCATGCATAGATACTCCTTCAGGGCTCATGAGATGGCCTTTAGGGAAGGCAAATCATGACTCGACCCATTGTCTCACTGCGCGGCATCCAAGGCGCGGCCTTGGGTGGCCCGACGCTGTTCTCGACGCTCTCGCTGGCCGCCTGCGCTACGGGCCCAACGGAGCTCGCAAACAACCGGCCGAACGTTTGCGGCGGCGATTTCGGCCTGCTCGGAAAGCTCGAATATGAGCATCGCGGCAATCCGCCGGCGGGAGAAGCCGACGCTTACACGAATTGCGGCCCGACCCGATAGCCGGCAACCGTGCTCGTCGGCACGCAGTCCGCCGGCAGCCATCTTGTCCGCCCTCGCCCTCGAACCGCTCATGAATCTCACATGTTATTAATGTATTTATATTTGGATTGACATCATATTTTCGCTATATAGGATGATTTTCCAAAATAACACCGTATTTAACACTCTCCGATCGAGGAATTGTTCCACGTGGCACTCCGTCTCCGGCTATCCCATGCTGCCCGTTTTCACGCATGGTTCCCGTCCGTCGCCGCGCTGGCCCTCCTCAGCTCCGCTACGCCGTCCGCGACCGCAGACGAAGCCCCGCCGCATCAGCCAGCTGCTACTGAAACGATTCAGGTGACCGCCGCCAGGACGCCCTCGACTGCCGCTGACCAGTTCATCGCGATCGACGCGCCATCGGCCGAAGATCAGGAGGTGATCGATGTGTCGCAGACCTCGCGGCAAGCGCCGTCGCTGCTCGCCAAGACATCCACCGGCGTACCGCTGGCGGCGCGGCTGTTCCTGAGACAGCCGACGCCGGACTCCGGCAACTATTTCACGTCAAACGCCGCGCCTACCTATGTCGACGGAGTCTATTACAACAAGCCCTTTGGCGCGCTTTACGATTTCATCGACCTCGATCGGATCGACGTGATCCCTACCGCCCAGGGGACGCTGTTCGGCCGCAACACGGTCGATGGCGCCACCCTGATCACCACGCGGCAGCCGGGCAGTCGGTTGGCTTTCACCGGCGACGTCGCCTATGGCACGAACAACTGGTTCGATGTCCGCGGGGCAATCAGCGGGCCGATCATTGAGGATAAACTGGCCGCATCGCTGTCGGGACTGTCGCGACAGCGCGACGGATTGGTCGACGACACGGCTCTCGGCAAGCATGTCAACGACCGCGACTACCAGGCCGGCCGGGCCAAGCTTTTGTTTACGCCGACACAGGATTTCGATCTGACGGTTTCGGCCGACATGCTGCGCGATCGTTCGACGCCAAAATATCCATCGGCGCTCTCGACCTTCGCGCCCGGCCAGGATCCGGCAGCCACGCCGGGTCGCGATATTTTCACGACGGAGGCGGTGACGCCCGACCTCAACCGGGTGGATCAGGAGGGAGTAGCGATCGTCGGCAACTACCGGTTCGAGGCGGTCGCCCTCAAGTCCATCACCTCATATCGCGACATCGCCTCATCTTCGTACGTCACCTATGACGCCACGCCGGCGAACACGCTGTCCACCGCGGCGTTCGTCCATCAGAACGAGCTCGTCGAGGATCTGAGCGTGCATCGCGGCAACGACGGGCTGGAAGGCACGGCTGGGTTGTTCTTCCTGCGGCGGGACACCAAGCAGTGGACGCCGACCGGTTCGTCACCCAATTTCTCGCGTGAGCTCAAATACTCCTATGCGGGCTATGCCAGCGTGACTGCAAAGGTCACCGACACGGTCGAAATCGTCGGCGGGATACGTTATACGGTTGAACCAGGCGACTTTTCCTCTTGGTTCTATGCCGGCAACAAAAAAGCGACGCTGAAAGGCGTCGCAAAGAATATCCCGGCCAGCGCCACGCCGCCGCAGGCGGACAGTCAGACCGGTTACGGCGTGACGCCACGTATCGGCGTCAACCTCCATATCACGCCCGACCTGCTGGCATTCTTCAGCTACACCAAGGGCTATAAAGCGGGCGGCTGGAACAACCGCCTGCCGCCGAACTATGGCCCCGGCGGCATCATCGACGGGCGGCCGATCCGTTACCTGCCGGAGAGCGTGAACCAGTATGAGCTTGGCGCGAAGACCGATTTCCTCGACCACGCCCTAAAGGTGAACGTCGCGGCCTATATCCACGACTATACCAACCTGCAGATTCCGGTGCTTCTGTACAATTCCTCGACTTCCTACCTGACTTCGGCACCGGGCGCGCAGATTACCGGCCTTGAGATCGATGCCAACTGGCAGCTGACGCACGAACTTCAGGCCTATGGCCTGCTTGACCTCCAGCACGGGCATTACGACCGCGGGTTCCTCTGCCAGAACATCGCGGGGGCCACCGTCGACTGCTCGGCCAACAAGCTTATCGGGCTGGCGCCGCTGCGTGCCCTGGGCGGCTTGGTCTATGCGCCGTCGCTGCCGATCCCGGGGCAGCTGCGGCTGAGTTTTTCGGCAAATTACAGCGACAAGTATCAGAACAGCGTTGCGGGCGTGGCGCTCGCCGCCACCACCAGCCATACCCTGTTCGACGCGTCAGTGAATTACGAACTGGACGCTCATTGGAATTTCAGCCTGGAAGGCCGCAACCTGACGGATGTTCACTGGTTCTCGACCGCCCAACAGAACGGCAATGCGGTCGTCGTATACCCGGACGATCCCAGAATGGTGGTTTTCCGCGCGCGTTACAAATATTGAGGTAGGCCATGAAGCTCGTTCCAGGGCGCCGCTGTTATGGCCGTCGCGCTGGCGCTCGCCCTCGCCCCCACCGTGGACGCGGCAACGCTGCTGAATGTCTCCTATGACCCGACTCGCGAGTTCTATGTTGCCTTCAACGCCGCCTTCGCCCGGCACTGGCAGGCCGAGACGGGCGAGCACGTAGAATTCCAGCAGTCGCACGGCGGCTCGGGTTCACTGACGACGGCGTATTCGACCAGATATACCAGCCGGGTGCACACTGATCTGCCGTCGGCCGGAGGGCTCTCCCCGCGATGGGTGGGGGCGAACTTACTGCGCCTGGGTCGCCATCTGCGTCACGACCTCCTCATGGTGGAAGAACTCGCGTGCGATATCGCCCGCGAGCAGCGCCAGGTTGCGCTGCATCATGTCGAGAAACTCGTGCAGTCCGGCCAGCAGGATCTGCTCGATCGGCCGTCCGGTCAGCTCGGCCAGCAGCTCGTCTATCCGCTCCAGCGCGGCCGTGCCGCCGCGCAGCTTATAGCGCGACCGGAGCTCATGCAGCGTGCGGTCGATATCGTTGATGCACAGCGCGACGGAGCGTGGGAAGGCCCGGTTCTGCAGCAGGAATCCGGCGATCGTGGCAGGGCTCATCGCCTGCGAATGCACCCGGCGATAGGCATAATAGCCGGCCGCTGAGCGCAGCACCGAGTTCCATTGCCCGATATCGAACGCTGAGCCCACATCGGCGCCACGCGGCAAGAGCTGGTGGTACTTGATATCGAGCAGGCGCGTGGTCTGGTCCGCGCGCTCGAGCCAGCGGCCGATCGAATAGAAATACCAGCCTTCATCGCGGAAGAAGGTCCCGTCGGTGATGCCGGTATGGGTCTGGCAGCCTTCCTTGACCATCGCGCAGGTGCGCGACAGTCGCGCCTCGCCGAGGTCGGCCGGGGTGAGCGCATAGAGCCGCCGATGGAAGATGTTGAGCTGGGTCCACATCTCGGTCGGAATCAGCGGCCTCAGGGCGCGCGCATTCTCCCGGGCCATGTGGATGGCCGAGATGATCGAGGTGGGATTGGCCTGATCCAACACATAGAAATGCGTGACGCTGGCGCGATCGACCGTCTGATGCGCCTTCGTGAAGCGAGCCTCATCGGCGTTGAGCACCAGCATCGACCCCCAGCTTGCCGGGTCGCGCGAATCGCTGGCGAAGACCTGCTGCACGTCGAGAAGGCGGGCAAGATTTTCCGCCCGTTCGACATAGCGCGCCATCCAGAAAGCGGCTTCGGCATGACGGGCGAGAAGCATTATGCCGTCACCCCCGGGTACAGCACCCAGGTATCCTTCGATCCGCCGCCCTGACTCGAATTGACCACGAGCGATCCTTTTCGCAGCGCGACCCGCGTAAGCCCTCCCGGCAGCACCCACGTGCTGTTGCCGGTCACCGCGAAGGGCCTGAGATCGACATGGCGCGGCTCAATGCCCTCGGGGCACAGCGTTGGGCATACAGACAGCGAAATCACCGGCTGGCTGATGAAGTTGCCCGGATCGGCCACGATCTTGGCCCGCGTCTCCTCGATCTCGGCCTTGCTGGATCGCGGGCCGATCATGACTCCGTACCCGCCGGAAGCGCCGACCGGCTTCACGACCAGGCTCTCAAGATTGGCCAGCGTGTAGGTCAAGCCTTCGCGCTCGGCACAGAGATGCGTGTCGACATTGCTCAGGATGGCGTCCTGGTCGAGATAGTAGCGGATCAGCCGCGGCATGTAGGCATAAACCGCCTTGTCATCGGCGACGCCGGTCCCGACCGCGTTCGCCAGCTGGACATTGCCGGAGACATAGGCCTCCATCAGGCCGGGCACGCCCAGGACGCTGTCTTCGCGGAACACCAGCGGGTCCAGGAAGTCATCGTCGATGCGGCGATAGATCGTGTCGACCCTGCGCAGGCCGGCGATCGTGCGCATGTACACCCGCCCGTTCACAACGGTGAGATCGCGCCCCTCGACCAGCGGGATACCCATCTCGCGCGCGAGAAATACATGCTCGAAATAAGCGGAATTATAGGCGCCGGGCGTAAGCAGGACGATATGCGGCTCGATCGCTTCCAACGGCGAGAGCTCGGCAAGAGCCCGGCGCAGCTGTGGACCATAGATATCGACCGAACGGACCGGCAGCCCTTCGAACAGCTCCGGCCACGCCCGCAGCATCATCCGCCGGTTCTCGATCACGTAAGAGACCCCGGACGGCGTCCGCGCATTATCTTCGAGCACCAGGAAGCGCCCGACCTCGTCGCGGACGATATCGACACCGCAGATCATGACATACACGCCGTTCGCAACCTTCACGCCCTGCATCTCTGAGCGGTAGTTCGAGTTGCCCAGCACGAGCTCGCGCGGGATGATGCCGTCCTTCAGCGCGTTCTGCGGGCCGTAGACATCCGCCAGGAAGAGGTTGATCGCGGCGACCCGCTGGATGATTCCCACCTCGATCTTCTCCCACTCTGTCGCGGTCAGGACGCGGGGGATCAGGTCAAAAGGGAACACCCGGTCGATCGCGCTCTTTTCCGAGTAGACGGTGAAGGTGACGCCGAGGTCGAACATGTCGTTCTCGGCGGCGACGGCGCGATTGCGCAGCTCCTCCTCCGAGATGGTCGAGAGCTGTCGCTCGACGACCTCGACAGCCGGATGGGGATGGGCCGAGGACCCCAGAAGCTCGCAATAATATTTCCCAGCATCGTACCCGCACAACAATCCCGAACGGGTCTCAGCCAGGCTCATATCAGGCGCGCTTTCGACAAATCATAAGCGAGCTTAACATTTGCATTGCGATGCACAATAGGCTCGCTAATGCGTCGCCACGCGGTCGAACACCTCAGTATATGTCACCACCCTGCCCTGTGTGTCGGTTTGGCGCGCCTCGCAGACGAACCGCTTGCCACTGGGCGGAAAGCTGCAGATTTCCGTCGCGATGCCGCCGGGGCTCTCAGAAACCTGCTTCAAGGTGCCGTCCGGGAGCCAGCTGAAGGCTGAGGTGCTGCCGGGCCGCCCTTCGATCGGATAGGCCTTGCCATCAATCGCGCCTTTGAACCGCGTCGAGCCGCTGGCGCCGTCGGGCATCCTTACGGTGACGGTCCACTGGAAAGCCATCCCGTCATCCTTGGTGATATTCATGACGAGGTCCGCCGGTGCGTCGCCGGCGGGTGCCTCCGATTCCTTGGCGTTGAGCCGCCATGAGCCGACGAGCGAAATGTCCGGGCGCGCCCGTGCCGCGCCGGCCACCGTGACCGCCAGCAGCAGTCCCATCGCAATCAGACGCATAGATCGAACTCCTTCTTCAACAACTCGTGGATGGGCTAACTCGTGCATGGGCCGGCCGCGCGCCGATAGGCCCTTCATTTTTCGCGCGGCCGGCCCTATTGCTCCGGCCCTCTAAACCACAAAGGGCAGATCGTGACCATCAGACGCATCAATGCCGGTCCTCGCATGAGCGCGGCCGTCGTTCATGGAGATACCGTCTACCTCTCGGGCCAGGTCGCGGCCAAGACGGCCGGCGGCACCGTTACCGAGCAGACGACGGAAATCCTGCAACAGATCGACGATCTACTGAAGGAGGCCGGCACTGACAAATCCAAGCTACTGCAGGCCAGCATCTTCATCGTCGATCTGGCGACCTTCGCCGAAATGAACGCCGTGTGGGACGGCTGGGTCTCGCCTGGCAAAGCGCCCTGCCGCACCACCATCGAAGCCAAACTGGCCTCCCCGAAATATGCCATCGAGATCGCGGTAATCGCCGCGCTGTGATCCTAGCCCGGGCTAATCGCCGACATCCTTGAGAAGGATTTCGGTCACATCATAGCCCACGCCCGAGGGGATCCGCAGCGCCGGCCCCTCGGGGCTGTGGAAAAGTTGCGGCTCGACCACCGGCATCGGCCGCGCACGCGCTGCCGACAGCGCCGCCTCGACCGAGGCGCTCTTGGCCAAGAGCCGCAGGTGCGAGCGGGTGGCGAACACGATGCGCACCGTGCCCGCCTCTGCCTCGGCAAAGGCCTGAGCCGGCGTGATCCAGCGGGAGTCGATCAGCTCGTTTTCGTCATGGGCCCCGATCTGGCCCTCTGGCGCGCGCGCCAGATAGAAGCGGGCGTCGAACCGCTTGGTCCGCACGATCGGCGTTGTCCATTTCGCAAACGGCACCAGAAGGTCGACGGCCGGCTCCAGCCGTTCGTGCGCGAGCATGCGGGAGAACGAGTCCTCACCGCTGCAAAGCCGCGAGCGGTACGCAGCGACCAGTGCGTCGAGCCGCTCAGGGCTGACGAGATCCGGCTGGCCCATGGGCCGGGCAAGCAGGATGCCGGCTTCCTCGAACGCCTCGCGGATGCAGGCGATGCGGCACACCCAATCCTCCGGTGGGTCGCCGCGGGCCGACGCCACGTCGGCATCGTCGCGGTCGACTGCGCCACCGGGAAAGACGAGGATGCCCGGCATGAAGCTGCTGCCTTTATGACGGGTCGCCATGAAGACTTCGACGCCTGACGGCCCGTCACGGAGCAACAGGACACTGGCGGCAGGGCGGGGAGTCGCAGGCGGATCGGCGAGCGAAACGGGCAATTCCATGGGATCACGTACCGCCCCGGGGACCACCCGGTCAATCCACCACGATTCCGGCCGCGGCGATTCTAGATTGACCCGCGGCATCCAGCATGTGCACAGCTTTGCCAACGACGCGCAACAAAACCGGGGACGGAAAGGTGGAAGGGGTCTTTTCAGTCACGACAGACAGCTATCAGCCGCTCGACGAGCAGCGCCTCGCAGCCTACCTGGCTGCGATACCGTCCGTTCCGGTCCTGTTAGGCGGCGAGCCCGGTGACTGGCGCGTGCGGGAAGTGGGTGACGGCAATCTGAACCTGGTTTTCATCGTCGAAGGTCCGGCCGGCGGCGTCGTGGTCAAGCAGGCGCTGCCTTATCTGCGCCTGGTCGGGGAGAGCTGGCCGCTGCCGCTCAACCGATCCTATTTCGAATCGCTGGCGCTGGCCGAGCAGCAAGCCGCGGCGGCCGGGTCGACGCCGCGTTTGCTCGCGGTGGACCGGGTTGGCGCCGCGATCACGATGGAGTACCTCAGTCCCCACGTGATCCTGCGCAAGGCGCTGATCCAGGGGCAGTATCTGCCGCGCTTCGCCGACCATATGGCGACGTTTCTGGCGCGGTCCCTGTTCATGACCTCAGACTTTTATCTTCCAGCGGCGCGCAAGAAGGCGTTGATGCGCGAATTCTGCGCCAACGTGGCGCTCTGCAAGATCACCGAGGATCTGGTCTTCACCGACCCCTATCGGCCAAGCCCCGGCAACCGCTGGACAAGTCCCCAGCTCGACGATGATGCAGCCAGGATCCGGGCCGATGCGCCGTTGAAGGCGGAGGTCCAGGCGCTGAAACTCAAGTTCCTCACCAGCGCCGAGGCGCTGATCCATGGCGACCTGCATACCGGTTCGATCATGGTGACCGAAACCGACACCCGGGCGATCGATCCGGAATTCGCCTTTTTCGGCCCCATGGGATTCGATATCGGCGCGTTGATCGGGAACCTCCTGATCGCCGCGCTGGCACACCCAGCCCATGACGGCAGCCCCGCCGGCTTCGCCTACCGCGACTGGATCCTGGATCAGGCCGAGACCGTCTGGACGGGTTTCGAAGCGAAGTTCCAGGCGCTCTGGGACAGCGACGCGACCGGCGATGCCTTTACCGCGGAGCTGTTCACCGATGCGGCGGGGCGCGCGGCGCTGTCGCGGGTACAGGATCGTACCATGGCGACCTTGTTCGCCGATACGCTGGGCTTCGCCGGGTGCAAGATGATCCGCCGGGTGCTGGGCCTCGCACATGTCGAGGATCTTGAAAGCATCGCCGATCCGGACAGGCGCGCCGGAGTCGAACGGCAGGTGCTGGCCCTTGCCAAGCGCCTCGTCCTGGAGCGGATGGCACTGCTGGACATGAGGGCGGTCCGTGAGGCGTTCTTTTCTGAGGTCGAAGCGACGGCATGAAGGTTGGCGGGAAACCCTACCGGACGATCTGGCTCAGCCAGGATGGCTGGTCGGTCCAGGTGATCGACCAGACCCGCCTGCCGCATCGCTTCGAAATTGTCACATTGCGTGACGCCGCCGACGCTGCCCGTGCGATCCGTGAGATGGCGGTGCGCGGCGCGCCGCTGATCGGCGTGACCGCCGCGTACGGGCTGGCGCTGGCCTTGCGGCAAGATCCGTCGGACGAGGCGCTGGACGCCGCCGGCCGGCAGCTTCGCGCGACCCGGCCGACAGCGGTCAATCTCGCCTGGGCAATCAACACCGTCACCACGGAAATTCGCCTGCTGCCGCCGGAGGCGCGCGCGGCAGCGGCTTACCGGGCTGCCGAGCGGATCGCCGACGAGGATGTCGTATGTTGCCGCGCGATCGGTAAGGCGGGCGCCGAACTGATCGCTGCGACGTATGGAGGCGGAGGTCGGCCGGTCAACGTGCTGACCCATTGCAACGCCGGCTGGCTGGCGACCGTCGATTGGGGGACCGCGCTGGCGCCCATCTATACCGCGCACGATGCTGGCATACCGGTGCATGTCTGGGTCGACGAGACCCGCCCGCGCAACCAGGGCGCCAGCCTGACTGCATGGGAACTGGCCGAGCACGGCGTGCCGCACACGGTGATCGCCGACAATGTCGG
>CAZVYC010000175.1:0-11116 GCA_964631425.1 uncultured Rhodospirillales bacterium | reverse complement strand
GCCTCATGTGATCGCGCCGCCAATCGGCTGACGGCCCGTCGTACCGAATTGTCGGCGGCGCTCCTGGCGCGGTGCAGCAGGTTATCCGCCACCGCGCTTGCCACGCCTGTCGCCCCCGCCTAAGATTCGGCCGGTTCGTAGACGCATATCTGGTCGGAATGCAGGCACTTTTCCGCCGCAACGCACGTTGGTTGGCTCTCCTGCTGCTCACCTTGCAGCTGGGCCTCATCGCGCATCGCGTCGAACATTACCTCCTGCCCGAACATGTCGAATCCGACGAGGCGTCATGCGACGCGTTCGCGCCGGTCACCGACCCGCCGGCCCTGCCGGTCGTCATCAGGCCGCCAACCCCCGTTTCATACGTTATCCGCTTCTGGACAGTCCGCGCGGCCGTTATCGCCCCCCTGGATGACCGGCTGGGTTTCCGCGCCCAGGCGCCGCCCCGGCTCGACTTGTAGTCATTGGCGCGGCCGGGCCGCGCCGACCCACCACAACAATTGCATTTCGAACTGGCAGGAGGCGCCGGCTGGATTCACGTCCGCCGGGACGGCTTCCATTCCAGGATTCTATTTGGAGCCATCATGTGCCATTACGCCATCCGCCTGTCCCTCGCGGCAGGCATTGCCACGACCCTCGCTGGGATCGCTTTCGCCCAATCAGCGCCATCCGACGGTTCGAGTCTGGAAGAGATCGTCGTCACCGCCAAGCGCCTCGACACCGCGCGCATCAATATCGAGCCGCAGATCGGCGCCTCGACCTATACGATTAGCCAGCAGACGATCGAGGCCATACCCGGCGGCGATAACAACTCGCTCAGTCAGGTTATCCTGCAAGCGCCCGGCGTCACCCAGGACACGCTCGATAATGGCGGGCTGCATGTCCGCAATGAGCACTTGAACGTGCAGTACCGTATCAACGACGTCATCCTGCCCGACGGCGTCAGCTTCTTCGGGCAGACGCTCTCGCCGCGCTTCGTCGGCTCGATGAAGCTCATCACCGGGGCGCTACCGGCCGAATACGGGCTGAGGACCGCCGGCATCGTCGACATCCAGAGCCGCACAGGCCTTTCCAACCCCGGCGGCGATATCAGCATCTATGGCGGCAGCTACGACACGTTCAACCCCTCGGTCGACTATGGCGGCTCGTCGGGCGACTACACGTATTTCGCCTCGCTCGACTATCTGGACACCGGCCGCGGCATCGAGCCGCCGACCCCCGGCTACAACCCGATCCACGACCACAGCGAGCAGATCCACGGCTTTTTCTATCTCGACAAGATCCTCAACGATTCGAGCCGGATCAGCGCGATGATCGGCACCTTCAACTCGCAGTTCCAGATTCCGAACAATCCCGGCGTGTCGACCTTTGGTGGCATCTCGGCGATCAACGGTGTGCCGATCACCGCCTTCGATTCGTCGATGCTGCATGAGCACCAGACCGAGGGCAGCCAGTTCGCTGTGCTGTCCTACCTTTATGCCGGTGAGAGCCTGGACTTCCAGGCATCGGCCTTCACCAAGTTCAGTGACCTCAACTACCATCCGGACCAGTTGGGCGACCTCGCCTTCAACGGCATCTCCCAGTTCGCGGGTCGGACCAGCTTCGCCAACGGCTTCCAGGGTGAGGGCACCTATCGCCTGACCGACGACCACACGCTGCGCTTCGGCGTGCTGATCACGGCCGAGCACATCACCGCCGACACGACCTCGCTGGTCCTGGCCCAGACCGGCACCGACGATTCCGGCAACCCGATCTACGACACCAGCACGACCAGCATCGTCAGCGACGCGGAGAAGACCGGGTGGACTTACAGCATCTATCTGCAGGATGAATGGCAGATCCTGCCGACCGTCACGATCAACTATGGCGGGCGCTTCGACGTAGTGAACGGCTACACGCAAGGGAACCAGATCAGTCCGCGCCTCAACGTCGTGTGGCAGGCAACGCCTTCGACCACCGTCCATGCCGGCTATGCCAGCTATTTCACCCCCCCGCCGCTGGAGCTTGTGGCCAACCAGAGCCTCGTGCCTTTCAACAACACCAGTGCCGCGCCGGCAACGACCAGCAGCTCCCCGATCAAGAACGAGCGCGCGCAATATCTCGATATCGGCGTCTCGCAGCAGGTCCTGCCCAGCCTCACGGTCGGACTCGACCTCTATTACAAATATTCCCGCAACCTGCTCGACGAGGGACAGTTCGGCGCGCCGGTCATCCTGACGCCGTTCAATTATAATGTCGGCTACAACCGGGGTGTCGAGCTCACGACCTCCTATCGCCAAGGCAACTTCAATTTTTATGGCAACCTGGCGATCGGCGAGCAGAAGGCCGAGGGCATCAATTCGGCGCAGTTCGCCTTTTCCCCGGACGACCTGGCCTTTACCCAGGATCACCTGATTAACACCGACCACAGCCAGCGCATGACCGCCTCCGCCGGAATCTCCTATCTCTGGGACGGCACGCTCTACAGCGTCGACATACTGGCCGGAACCGGGGTGCGCACCACGCCGCCGGGCGAGAACATCAACGAGGCGACCGTGCCATCCTACGAGCAGGTCAATCTCGGCGTCTCTCACCAGTTCGAGTCGCTGCTGGGCGGTCCGACCAAGGTGCGGTTCGATGTGATCAATCTCCTGGACGAAGCGTATCTGATCCGCAGCAATACCGGCATCGGTGTCTTTGCCTCCCAATACGCACAGCGTCGTTCGTTCTACGCGGGGGTGAGCCGCAGCTTCTGATCGGCCGCTCGCGCCGGCTTGACAGGGCCGGGGCGATGACGAAGGTCATGGCCCCGGCTTTCGCGCACCCGTCCCGCGCAACGCCTGCCAACCGCTCGGGATCGGCACCATGGTTCTGGCCGCCGTCGCTTTCGCCGCCTTTCTCGCGACTCTCGCGGGCGGGTTGTTCGCGCTCAGGCTCCGGGACAGGCTGCACCTGATTCTGGGCTTCAGCGCGGGCGCGGTTGTCGCAGTGGCGTTCTTCGATCTGCTGCCCGAGGCGGTGGAGATCGGGCAGGCATACCAGAGTGTCGGTACGCTGCTCGCCAAGGCCGCGCTCGGGTTTCTGGCCTATCTCGTCGTCGACCGAATCGCGATGCGGCGCAACCATGGCGGCCATCACGACCAAAGCGGACATCACAACCATGAGGCGATGACGGGCCGCGCCGCGCCGCGCGGTCTGCTCGGGGCCGCCAGCCTGTCGGCGCACAGCTTCCTCGACGGGCTGGCGATCGGGTTCGCATTCGAGGCGTCGGCGGCGGTCGGGCTGGCGGTCGCCGTTGCGGTCCTGACGCACGATTTCTCCGATGGCATCAACACCGCCGGTATCATCCTCAAGAACGGCGGCAACCGTCTCCAGGCGCTGCGCTGGCTCATGTTGGACGCATTGACGCCGGCGCTCGGGATCGCGGCCACGACGCTGTTCGTCGTCCCGCGCGATGTGTTCGGCGGCCTCTTGGCGCTCTTCGCGGGATTCTTCCTCTATATCGGCGCCAGCGACCTGATTCCGGAGAGTTTTCACGCCCATCCGAAGGTGCTGACCACGATCATGACGCTGCTGGGCGCGGCAGTGCTCTATCTGGCGGTGAAATTCGCCGGGCTTTAGCCCGTCAGATTCACGGGTCGCGATCCGAGATGAATCGCCTTCCCCCTTGAAGCCCTCAGGGGATGGCCTGCGTAGTTGTCCTGGCAGAGGGATAACACAACTTTAACAGGAATGCATGCATATTTCGGGAGCAAATTGAACGAGGTAGAGAATGTGGTCGCGCGGGGAAATCGCGGCACGTCCTTCCCCGCGCGAGGGCGCCAGCTTTTGTCGGCACGCCAGCCGGTGGATTGTAGAAACCGTCAAGGTGCTTGCTGTCGTGCGTGACGGCGCCGGTGTTTCGCACGTGCAGTTCGATGTCGAGTTTACCAGCCCTGGCCGGAGCGAGAGCGAGCGTCGCACGCTCGCGTTGGATCGTTTCCTGTCGCTCTATACCGAGCCGGCGGACGCGTAATCCGGCGGCTTCGTCGTGCCAGTCGACGGCCGCTCTAATCGGCCGATCACCAAGCGCGCGCTCAAGAGACGCGATTACTCCTCCTGCCTGCCAATCCATAAAGTATAGACGGTAAGGACGACACGATGCGTCAGAAACGCAGGACAGCGGAAACCGCTTCGCATCGAAGTTTTGAATTCGATCACATTAACAATCAAATTATCTATAAAAGGAAGGTCGTCCGTCTCTCTCCTCATGAAGCTGACATATTGCGGGCACTATTAAGCAATCTCGCGCATCCGACTTCCGTCGACACGTTGATCCACCACGTCTACGGTGCAGACCAGCCCCAGACGGCGGCCATATCGATCCGGGTCGCGATTTCTTCGCTACGCAAAAAGATCTTTGCCGCCGGCATGAGCATCCGGCCCGAGCACGGAGTCGGCTATAAGATCGAGGCGCCGCACATTCCCGAGCTCAACCGGAGGCTTAGCGATAAGATTGGGATGGCGCTGAATCTCGCACGGGAAACCGAAGAGGTTGAGATTGCCGAGCATTTGGAAGCGGCGTTCGCGATCGCGGCGATAAAGCGGCAAAGATGGAACAAGCCACCCGGCTGACTGGTGTCGATTCGTTTTCGAGTCAGGATCCCCACCTTTGTGGTGTTCGGAGTGACAGGCCGCCGCAGCCTGAAAGACTAGTCGTTGCAGTCGAACGTCCCACGTTCTGAAATCCCGGCCGCGACTTTCCAGGAAGGGAATATCGTAAGCACTGCGATGTGCTATCGTCGACGACGATCGGCTGGTAAATTGGGTGAGCGACGCCGCGATACGGAAAATCGTCGGGCGTGACGAGGAATGTGCCGTCGTTCAGCCTTGATTTCTTGGGAAGCCTCGGCTGCCCGGTGGGGCAGGTGATCTGCATCACCTGGTTTCCGCGTTCTCCCTGGTCGACGATCTGCACCGCCTGCGGAGTCATCCGCAAGCGATGCTGGCATCCGGTTCGGAGGGGAATAAGGAATTCTTGACATCATCAATTTTTCATTGCGTCATACTGAACGCCCAGCTGGGAACATGAGCGCCTCCACTCGAACGCCAGACCTCCGGAATGGCGGCCGCTTGAGAGGGCTGCAGAGATGTTTCGGGACTTGATCGATCCGCTGCGGTTGCGATTGCCGTCGCGCTTAGCGGGCGGCGAAGCTCGTGTCAGCGCGTTGGCGGTCCTGGAAGGTGGCAAGCTTGAGGATGATCTCAGTCTGAGGATGATCTCAGTGCGGCTGAAGGCGCTGCACGGCGTCCGGTGACTGTTTGACGCCAAGCACGTCATTCATGCGCTCGCCGACGAGCACGTGTTGTCACTTGTGCGAAGCGCGATCGATCACGCCATGCAACGAGTCATGCCGACGGCCGAGGCCGCGGCCAACACCGAGGAGATAGGAGATGACCAGCTGCAGCAACCCATCTCACGCCAACCATGCGCACCAACACGGCTCCAGTTGCGGCCACATCGCCGTCCGCCATGACGGTCATGTCGACTACCTGCATGACGGACATTTGCACCACGTGCATGGCGATCACGTCGACGAGCATGTCATCGCGGTGAGCGCCGGCAATCCGAACGCCTGCACCCCGCAGCACAAATCCAGCGGGCACCAGCATGGTGCCGGTTGCGGTCATGAGGCGGTGCCGCACGGCGATCACGTCGATTATTTCGTCGATGGCCATCTCCAGCATCCACACGGGGATCACTGGGACGATCACGGTGCGCTCCAGCGCGCCTGACAGAAGATTTGCGCCGTTCGGACTGCTGATTTCAAAGATCTGTGATGAGGGGCGCCCTGCTGCTTGGCGCCACATGCATCAGGTCCGATTTGTTGAAGCCGAAGAACACCATTCAGCCATGCGCGACCGGAGGCGGCCCGGGCTGCGGTGGAGGCGGCGTATAGGGGACCGCGGCCTCCGCCGTTTCGGTGGGTTCACCATCGGTATTTGAGGCGGAAGCCCCACATTTGCGGCTCGTTATAGATGACGGCCACATATCCCGACGAGTTGTAGATGCCGACATTGCCCAGCTTGACCAGATTGTCGGTCACGTTGCTCATGAAAAATGTTACGTCGATCGGTTGCGAGAAGACGTTGTTCCATTCCAGATTGAGATCGACCAGCCCATAGCCGGGCTCGTTGCCGTACGGTTCGATATCGGACGTGGCGTACTGGATGCGACCGGTGTGGACATAGCTCGCTTGGAGCGCGACGTCACCGATCTCCTCGGGAATGAAGGGCAGGTGGTAGTGGGCCGAAAAGCCGAACTTGTTCTTCGGGGTAAAGGGATATGGCAAATCACGTTCATCGCCAACCGTCGGGATGAAGAACTTGTCATAGCGCGCATGGATGTAGGTCCAGCTGGCGGTCAGTTCCAGGTCCTTGACCGGAATGATCGTGCTCTCGAATTCCATGCCCTCGATCGTCGCATCGCCGTTCGCAATCAGCGTCGTCGCGGTCTTCGGCGCCGGCGCCGGCACCGTCTGAACCAGAACGCCGACCGATCGCTGGGCGTTCTTATAATCATCATGGAAGCCGTCGATATTGGTCCGCAGCTTCACGCCATAGACATCCCAATCAGACTTCAAGCCAATTTCGACGTCGGTGACATATTCCGATTCATATTCGATCTGGAACGGCGGCGTGCCGGCGCCATTGAAGCCGCCGCTTTTGAAGCCGCGACTGGCTTTCGTGTAAACCAGCGTTTCCGGGGTGATTTGATAATCGAAACCCGCGGTCCAGGTCGGCGCCTGGAAGGTATGGCTCTGGTAGATGCAGGGATCGCAGGGAATATGCGCGACTTGCCCACCACCGAAGGCGGCGGGCAGAAAGACATTGACCGTTTCAAAGTTACTGTTGGACGTGTAATCCCACGTATAGCGCGCGCCAGCGGTGAACTTCAGGCCTTCCAACGCATCGGACAGGCCCCCCAGATTGTACGTGCCTTGCAGGAAGACGGCTTGCGTCCGTTCGGTGATCCCTTCCGGCCCAAGCGCATTCTGTCCCTGCGCGTTGGAGAGAACCTCCACCGATAAAGGAATGGAAATCAAGTGCGGCGAAATAACGGAGGTGGTGGCAAGTTGCGCCACGGTTGTCCCGCTGGGATGAAGGAATTCACCGAAAGCGCCGGCAATCCAATTCAAGTTACCGCCGAGTGATTTCCCCTGAAACTGAATTTCATCCGAGTACTGAGAATTGCTAAGGTTCCAGTTGTTCGGTGTTACGAAATCGATGACGGCCAACGGCATGCCGTCGAGATCATAGCGGAGGAGGTTCTTCAGGACCCGATACCCGAAGATATTCTTGACCGTGAGATCCTCGCTGACGTCGTATTTCGCGATATCGGTAATCCCGTAGCTGTACGTCTTATCGAGCCCGCCAAGCCCCGGAGTGGAGAAGGTGCCGCGTGGTCCAACAGCCGCCTGCTCAGCCAGCAGTTGCTGCGGCACCGTGCAAGGCGCAGGAAGGGCGGGGCAGAACGTCTGGACGAATGTCGCTTCCTGGCTGGCGTCACCCGTCGGCGACCGGAACGTATTGATCGCCTGAAGCTCGATGCCCGTACCGTTGGTGTGGGAATAGAGCGAGTCATACACGATGTAATTTTCGAAATCGTCCGTCGGCCGCCAGGTCACGCCCAGGCGAAACGCCCAATAATCGCGGTTATCCAGATCCTGGCCGCTCGTATAGTCGTGCGTAAAGCCATCGCGCTGATCGATGTTGAAAGCCGCGCGGACCAGCAGCTTGTCGTCGATGATCGGGATATTGATCGCACCCTCTTCCGCGTGCAGGTTGTAATCCCCGAAAGATGCCTGCAAGTAACCTTCGAAAGTATTGGTGGGGCGTTTGGGCTCGAACAGCACGGCGCCGCCGGTCGTATTGCGGCCGAACAGCGTGCCCTGAGGACCGCGCAGCACCTGCAGATTGTCGAGGTCGTAATAGATGCCGGGGCCGGAGCCGAAGAACGGCACTTCCGCGAAATAGGTCACAACGCCGGGCGCTCCACCCTGCCCGCCGTTCGGACCTTGGCCGCGCAGATAGAACACCTGCTCGTCACGCGTTTCCTGCGAGGTCGCCAGCGAGGGAACATAGTGCTGCAAGTCGGACGCGCTCTCGATGTGCTTTTCTTCGATCGCGGCCGGCGTGAACGCGGTAATCGCCACCGGCACAGATTGCAGCTTTTCCTCGCGACGGCGGGCCGTGACGACGATCTCTTCGAGCGAACCTTGCGCGGAAGCGTCCTGCTGGTTTAGCTGGGCGATCGCGGGCGCGGGCTGCAGAAGCGAGAAGATGCTCGCCGAACAGGCAAGTGCGAGCGGAAGCCGTGTTGACATCAATTCCTCCCCTAACCGGCAGATTCGCCGATCTAGCGTGTTATCTCACGCCGGCGTATGATTAGGGCGTAAGCTAGACTGACGGACCGGCCGCGTCAATTTGATATTGAAATCGACGCGGCACTTAAGGGTGAGGCTGGGGCGGCTACGTGAGCGGCGTCGCCGGTCGACCCTACCGTTCGCCCGACTCGGCCAGCTTCTGCTTGATCGCCAGCAGATCGATCCAGGCCTCACGTTTCTGGCCCGGGGAGCGCAGCAGGAAGGCCGGATGGAAGGTCGGCATCATCGGGATTTCCCGGCCGCTCTCCGGGTTGGTCCAGGTGAACCAGCGGCCGCGCAGCCGCGTGATTCCTTCGCTGCGGCCGGTCAGCGTTTTGGCGGCGGTGTCCCCCAGCAGGACCAGCACGGCCGGGTTCACCAGCGCGATATGGCGCTCGATGAAGGGGTGGCAGAGCGACATCTCGGCGGGACTGGGCTTGCGGTTGCCGGGCGGGCGCCAGTTTACGATGTTGGTGATGTAGCTGTTGCTGCGGTCATGGCCGATCGCCGCCAGCATGCGGTCCAAGAGCTGCCCCGCCGCGCCGACGAAGGGGAGGCCGCGCCGGTCCTCTTCCGCCCCCGGCGCTTCGCCCACCAGCATCAGCCTGGCTTGGGGATTGCCGTCGGCGAAGACCAGGTTCGTCGCCGTCGCCTTGAGCCCCAGCCCCTCGAACTCGGCGATGGCGGTCTTCAGCGCATCGAGCGTCTGGGCGGCCGCGCACAGATGGCGCGCGCCGGCAGCGGCTTCGGGGGTGCCCAACGGGATTCCTGGTGGGGCGGCGGCGCCATCACCCCCACCCGGCCCTTCGGGCCGACCTCTCCCCTCAAGGGGGAGGCTCTCTCCAAACGCCCTGCCCCTCGAGGGGGGAGGGTAGGGTGGGGGTGATGATGCCGTTTCGCTCGAACGCAACCCGATAGCCGCCCGCAGCCGGTCCACCGGCTCGTCGCCGATTGCCTCGTCTGCGCCGACCGACACCAGCCAGGCGAGCGCGGCCGCATCGCCCGATCGATCCAGCTCAGTCATCCCGCGCGCGACCCTTCAGTTTTCATGACGAACATCTTATGACGGACGCACAAGCGTGAAAAAAGGGGCCAGGGCCATGGATGAAACCGTCGAACGCGAGAGAATGGAATACGACGTCCTCGTCGTCGGCGGCGGCCCCGCCGGTTTGGCGGCGGCGATCCGGCTGAAGCAGCTGGCCGAGCGGGAGGGACGGGAGGTCTCCGTCTGCCTGATCGAGAAAGGCTCGGAGGTCGGCGCTCACATCCTTTCGGGCGCGGTAATCGACCCGATCGCGATCAACGAATTGATCCCCGACTGGAAAGAGAAGGGCGCACCGATCCACACGCCGGTAACCGAGGACCGGTTCGCCTTCCTGACCTCGGTCGCCAAGATCGGCATCCCGGGATTCCTGCTGCCGCCGCTGATGAACAATCACGGCAATTATATCGTCAGCCTGGGCAATCTCTGCCGCTGGCTCGCCGTTCAGGCCGAATTGCTGGGCGTGGAGATCTATGCGGGCTTCGCAGGGGCCGAGGTGCTCTACAATGAGGCCGGCGCGGTGGTGGGCGTTGCCACGGGCGACATGGGCATCGGCAAGGACGGGCAGAAGACCGCGAACTATGCCCCAGGCGTCGAACTCCGGGCCAAGTACACGCTGTTCGCCGAGGGCGCCCGCGGGTCGCTGACCAAGACTCTGTTCTCGCGTTTCAACCTGCGCGACGGGGTCGAACCGCAGAAGTTCGGCATCGGCCTCAAGGAACTCTGGGTCGTCGATCCCGCCAAGCACAAGCCCGGCTCGGTGCTGCACACCCAGGGCTGGCCGCTCGACAGCAAGACCGGCGGCGGATCCTTCCTGTATCATCTGGAAGACAACCAGGTGTCGATCGGCTTCGTCGTCCACCTCAACTACTGGAACCCGCATCTTTCGCCGTTCGACGAGTTCCAGCGTTTCAAGCAACATCCCGAAATCCGACCGATCCTTGAGGGCGGCAAGCGCGTTTCCTACGGCGCGCGCGCCATCACCGAGGGCGGGCTGCAGTCGATTCCGAAACTGACCTTTCCCGGCGGCGCGCTGATCGGCTGCGCGGCCGGATTCGTCAACGTGCCGCGCATCAAGGGCAGCCACAATG
The DNA here is from genome assembly GCA_964631425.1 of uncultured Rhodospirillales bacterium. Classification (GTDB taxonomy): domain Bacteria; phylum Pseudomonadota; class Alphaproteobacteria; order BOG-932; family Roseiterribacteraceae; genus BOG-932. The sequence continues at coordinate 602 of CAZVYC010000175.1, read as the reverse complement.
CGATGAAGAGCGGCATGCTGGCCGCCGAGGCGGTGTTCGCACGGCTGGCCGAGGGATCGGAAGGCGGCGACGAGCTCGTCCAATACCCGAAGGCGCTCAAGGCCTCCTGGGTCTGGCAGGACCTGAAAAAGGTCCGCAACGTGAAGCCCAGCCTGCGCTACGGCCTGTGGCTCGGCACCTTGATGAGCGGCTTCTATATGTGGGTGGAGTCGCTGGGCCTGGGGTTCCTCACGCCTTGGACGCTCAAGCACAGGAAGGCCGACCATGAGAGCCTGAAAAAGGCGTCGGAGTCGCCGAAGATCGCCTATCCCAAACCCGACGGCGTGATCAGCTTCGACAAGCTGTCCTCGGTGTTCGTGTCCAACACCAACCATGAGGAGAACCAGCCGAGCCACCTGAAGCTGAAAGACCCGACCATCCCGATCCGCGTCAACCTGCCGCTCTATGACGAGCCGGCACAGCGTTATTGCCCGGCCGGCGTGTACGAGATCGTGCGGGACGATTCGGGCAGCAACCCGCGCTTCCAGATCAACGCGCAGAACTGCGTCCACTGCAAGACCTGCGACATCAAGGATCCGGAGCAGAACATCATCTGGACCGTG
>CAZVYC010000174.1:0-11208 GCA_964631425.1 uncultured Rhodospirillales bacterium | reverse complement strand
TGTGTTAGGCCTGCCGCCAGCGTTCGTTCTGAGCCAGGATCAAACTCTCAAGTTGATCTTGGTACAATCCACCGGATTGCTCCGGGATTGCCCATTCAGAGACCTCGCTTTCACGAGTACTCTCGAACAGAACTCATCACAGAATGAATTACTGTCCAGGATACGCAGATTGCGAGGCCACGACATACGTCGAACACGTAACTTGCCGGACCACCGCCTGCGCATCCCTTCTCGGTTTACAACGATGTCCAAAACCCGCAGCCCTGGAGAGGACCGCAAAACGCCCCGCTGGCTGCTTCCTTATGGGGGACGCAGCCCTCGAAACGTGCTATCTAAATAATGTCGGCTCTTTGTGGGCAGGAGCGGCCGAACCGCCCTGCGCTTCCCCGAACCACGGGGTCCAACGTCGATCCGTGTGATCGCCGCCGGAGACCGAGAATATAAGGACGTGTTCCGCCCCTGTCCATAGGTTTTTTGAACTTTCGCTATTTTCTTTAGGTCTCGTTTCTTTTCAAAGGCTTGGTGTCTACCCAGAACCTCCCGAATGCGATTGCGTGAGGCAAAAGGGAGCGGAATGACACCTCCGCCCGGAACTCAGGAGACTGGTTATGGCGTCGGTGCGGGCTCCATCATGCCGATTAGCCGGAGTGCGGCACCCCGCTTAACCTTTGATTGATACAGCGCAAACCGATTGACAGCGGCAATTGTGTGCCGCATCGTCTGGCCAAACGAGTTCATAAAAATTTATCCATCTCAGTCGGCGGGTCAGCACGCCGCGCATGAGGACCGATTGATGACGGATCAAAAGCGGTGAAGCTGCGCGCGGGCGCATCTTCGACGGTAATCGCTATTCTGCTCGCCGCATCTACCTATGGCGTCAGGCTCGATACCGCCATTCATCGTCTGATCGGAGCCGTTGCAGGCTCCCCGGACTCCCATCGGGCCGAGGCCGCCTTACCCGCCCGGGCACCGGCTGACTATGAGGCGCGGCTGGCGCCCGCCGACACAGCGCTCGATTCGACGCTTCCCGAGTCACCACACACCGCGAGCACGGAGTCGCGGCTGATCTTGACCGTGGGCGACGGCCAGACGCTGGCCGGCGTGCTTGCCGGTGCCGATGTGCCGGCCGCGGACGCGCAGGCGGCGGTCGAGGCGGCGCACAAGGTCTATGATCCGCGCAAGCTCAAGACCGGGCAATCTGTCACCGTGGCGTTCAAGGCGGGCGCGTTCCCATCGAGCGATGGGCCTGCCTTCCTCGGGTTCCAGGTCCAGTCGGACCCAGAGCACCTGGTCACGGTAACGCGCGGCGCGGACGGGTTCACGGTTGAGCAGACGAAGCTCGCAGTTCACACCGAAACCAGGGCCGCGCGTGGCGTGATCCATAACAGCCTGGTCGAAGCCACGGCCGCTGCCGGCGTCCCCTACCCTGTCACCGCCGCGATGATCCGTGCCTTCTCGTTCGATGTCGACTTCCAGCGCGAGCTGCAGCCGGGCGATCGCTTCAAGGTGATGTACAATACGGTGGTGAGCGACAGCGGTGCGAGCCGGCCGGGCGACGTCCAGTATGCCGAGCTGATCCTGTCGGGCAAGTCACACGCGATCTATGGCGTCCGCCGGGAAGACGGCACGGTCGACTACTTCACGCGCGACGGCAAGAGCATCAAGAAGGGGCTGCTGAAGACTCCGGTCGACGGTGCGCGCCTGACTTCCGGCTTCGGCATGCGGATGCATCCGATCCTGGGCTTCACCCGCATGCACAAGGGCGTCGATTTCGGCGCGCCGGCCGGCACCCCTATCTATGCCGCGGGCGACGGTACGATCGAGTTCTCGGGGTGGGCGGCCGGCTATGGCCGCTTCGTCAAGCTCCGGCACAACCCGCACATGGAGACGGCTTACGCCCATATGAGCCGAATCGCCGCCACCATGGGCGAGCATGTGCACCAGGGCGAGGTGATCGGCTATGTCGGCATGACCGGCGACGCCACCGGACCGCATCTGCATTACGAGGTCAGAATTGACGGCACGCAAGTCAATCCGATGACCGTCACGACTCCGATTGATACCGGGCTCGAGGGCAACGCGCTGGTCGCGTTCCTCAAGACCGTCGACGAGCGCGAACAGCGTTTCGCGGCGATCGTCGACGGCATCCAATACGCTGCAGCGCACGGGAAGTAGCGCCGCAGGGAGCGGCGTCGCCCCTGCCTGACGGGTCAGGCCGCCGGTCGGACGCAGCGATTCTTGTTCTCTCCGGTCTCGCGCGTCCACGTCTGGGTCCGCCCAAACAGCGAGATGCCGAGATACCCCCTGAGGTTGAGGGTGTTCGCCCCGTCCAGCTGCATTTGGGCGGTATAGGTGTTGCCGCTTTCCGGGTCATACACCCAGCCGTTCTGCCATTTGCCGGGCTTACCCGGCACCGGTTTCAGGCTGCCCATGATCATCATGCCGCATGCCGGGTCGTTGCGCTTCGCAGGATCGGGGTTCTTTACGTCACGGGGCACCTCACCCGGCGGATGGTTGGTGCGGACGCCGGCGACATAGCCACACATGCCGCTGTCACAAGGTACGATGTTGACCACCGCGCCATGGTCGGGGGTGACCCAGTATCCCGCCACGTCCGCCTGATCCTGGGCGATGGCCGGGCCGGCCTGAAGCGCCACGGCACCGGCGAACGGCAAGACAATGGTGGCGTGCAGCCAGGCCAATGCAATCCTCATGCTGATCCCTTTCCCTGCAATCGACGTAAAATCCTTAGTCGCGTCGGCTCCGGCAGCTCCGCGATCGCCTGTAAGATGTCCTTGAGCTGGGCGCGCGCGGCGTGCAGTCGGTCCACCAAATCCAGGACCACGGGCATCGTCTCGTCGTCGATCGCAAGGTCGCGATGGAACTCAGTGATCATCCGCAATCGTGCCACATCGGCCGCGCTGAAGGACAACTCGCCGTCGCTTCGGCCCGGACGGATCCACCGTCGCTCGACCCACATGGTCAGCTCTTCGGGTGCCAGGCCAAACTCGACCGACAGATATTCGAGCGTGGGCTTCATGATTTCCCGTCATCCGCCGCCGAGGCCTGATCGCACGTCGTAATCGCGGCCCGGCCATTCGTTGACGAAATCCTTGAGGGCCTGGTCGGGTTCGCGCGGCAGGACGACCTTAAGCGTGATGTACTGGTCCCCCGCCGTGCCGCCCTTTGGCGTGATGCCGCGTCCGCGCAGGCGCAGTTTCGTCCCGGTGTTGGAGCCCGCCGGCACGGTCATGCTGACCGGCCCCTCGATGGTCGGGACGTTGACCTTGCCGCCTGCCACCGCCTCGGTCAGCGTGATCGGCAGATCGATATGGATGTCGTTGCCCTCGCGGCGAAAGAGCGGATGCGGCTCGACACTGATCTCGATCAGCGCGTCGCCCGGGGGGCCGCCGCCCAGGCCCGGCTGGCCCTGGCCGCGCAGGCGCAGCACGCTGCCGTCCGCGGCACCTGCCGGCACGTTGACGTCGAGCGCACGGCCATCGGGGAATGACAGGCGCTTGGAGACGCCCCTGGCGGCATCGAGGAAGTCGACGGCGAGCGCGTAGGACACATCGCTGCCGCGCATCGCAAAATCGCGGAACTCTGCACCGCCATGGCCGCCCCGTCCCGAGCGGGCAAACAGGTCTGCGAACAGGTCGGAGGCATCGAAGCCGGCCTCGGCCCGATACTTGGCGCCTTGCGGGCCGCCGGCATATGCACGGTAGAACGACGCGTCGGCGCGTTCTTGCCCGGCGGCGTCGATCTCGCCGCGATCGAAGCGGGCGCGCTTGTCCGCGTCGGAAAGCAGGTCGTAGGCGCCCGATATTTCCTTGAAGCGCGTCGCCGCCTCGGCGCTGCCGGGATTGAGATCCGGATGATGCTGCTTGGCGAGCTTACGATAGGCCTTCTTGATTTCGTCGGCGCTGGCCGTTTTGGCGACGCCGAGCACGCTGTAAGGGTCTTTCATGGCCTGAGTATATCATCCCGGAAGGCCCCTCCCACAAGGGACCGACGAGACACAAAAAAGTCATTTTTCGGATCAGCCCGATTATAGAAGACGAGTGGGAACTGGGGAGCGAGGTTCTTCGGAATTGGCACCTCCCCGGGGCCTGCTGGCGGCAAGGCACGTCCCCTCGCCACGGAGCAGCGGCCGGTCGCGGGCGCGGGGTAGACCGGTACTGCCCGAAACAAGGGATGGATCGAGGCCGCTTTCATCCCGCCCCGGCTCGCGCCGCAAAAAAGACCTGAGTGCCACAAACGGTCAAAACGAGGCCGAAACCAGTGATACAAAAGCGACACACCGCTCCATCTCTGTTTGCCGATATATCAAAGGCTTAATCAATTTCTCTACTTACGCTTCACGCAGATATAAAAAAGTCAAGGAAAAAGGCCGTAAAAGAAATCGGAAAAACACGCGGCAGCCATGCCGTTTTGGCTGGACAAGATGGTGGAACTTTCCTAGGAGTGCCCACGGACCCTATGAGGGAATGCCCGCCCAAGGGCAGTCAGTTATCAGTCCAATGGATAAACAAGGAGGCGAGAGCCTTGTTCTTGCGTAATATTTCCATAGGCATAGTAACGGCGTCAGCAATACTGGCCGGCGTCCCCCAAAAGGCGAAAGCCTGGAATTGCGTCCAATTCGTCCATCAAGTTTCCTCTTTGCAGATTTCGGGCGATGCCTGGCAGTGGTGGAACGCCGCCCGTGGCCGTTATGATCGCGGCTCTGCGCCGGAGCGTAAAGCAGTTCTGGTGTTCGACCATACCCGCAAGATGGTCCACGGACATGTCGCGGTCGTCGCCCAGTTGGTCAACAAGCGGATGATCGAGATCGACCACGCGAACTGGTCGATCGGACGCTTTGGCCGCGGCAAGATCGCCCGCAACGTCCGCGTCCAGGACGTGTCGGACCGCAATGATTGGAGCCAGGTCGAGGTGTGGAACGACCTCGACCATTGCTGGGGCCACCCCTACAAGACGCTGGGGTTCATCTACGCCCGCTGATCTGGGCCCGCTAATCTGGGCCCGCTGATCTGGGCCCGCCGATCTGGGCCCGCCGATCTGGGCCCGCCGATCTGGGCCCGCCGATCTGGGCCAGCCGATCTGGGCCCGCTGATCTGCCTCTCGGTCGGCAGACGTGAAAAGAGCCGTGGTGTACGCCACGGCTCTTTTTGTATGTCGGCAGTCCTGAAAGATCTATCGCACCGAAGCCGGCCTTTTCGCCCTTTTCGTCCTCACCGGCTTGGCGGCGTGCGCAGCCTTCGCCTTGATCGCATGCGGCTGTGCATGAGGATGCTTCGGAAAGGTATCGCTGTAGCTCAAGGTCGTTGGCTCGGCTTGAGCGAAGGCCAATCCGGGTGAAGCCACCACGAGAACCGCGAACCAAGCGGCGATGAAACGGCGCATCATCGATCTCTCCTGACCGCGATTGCGAAATTACTTCGCGGTCGAGTCGGCAGTCGAAGCGGAGCTCTTCTTCGACTTCTTGCTGTGATGCTTCGTGCTCTTCTTCGTCGGAGCGGACGAAGAGGAGCTGGTGTCGGGAGACGTCGGAGCGGTGGTCTGGGCCAACGCGATGGCGGGAGCGGCGAACATGAGCGCCGCGAGCGAAGCGGCAACGAGATGACGGGTCATGACTATTCCTCTCTGGTCAGGCAACCGCAGCGGAACCGATTCCCGCTCGGCACATTCGAAAACTACAGTTCGCGCCCTTTCCGCCGCGTTTCACCAACATTACAAATTGTTAATTAGCTCGTGGTGATTAGCCCTCATTTTTGACACCCGGGCCGGCGCTCAGTGTCAAAAATGAGGGCTAATCCCTGGGCTTTCCCGCCAGTGTGCCGCCATCGACGACATAGTCGCTGCCGGTGCAGAACGAGGATTGGTCGGAGGCGAGGAACAGGACCACGCGCGCCACCTCGTCGGCTCTCGCCATGCGGCCCAGCGGGTATTTTCCGTACGTCCGATCATAGTCCGCCTCGGACCAGCCCGGCCGCTCGATCATCTTGGTCTTGGTCGGGCCCGGCACCACCGCGTTGACGCGAATGCCGTGAGGACCAAGCTCGATCGCAGCACTCTTGGTCAGACCGCGGATGCCGAATTTCGAAGCGGCATAGGCCGTGAAGCCCTGCCGCCCTTCCATGCCTTGGACTGAAGAGAAATTGACGATCGAGCCGCCGCCGGCACGCTTCAGCGACGGGGCGCCATATTTGATCCCGAGGAAGGTGCCGATCAGGTTGGTGTCGAGCACCTTGCGGAAATTCTCGAGACTCATCTGCTCGATCGGCGCCACGCGGATGATCCCGGCATTGTTGACGAGGATATTGATCGGACCGAAGGCCGCTTCGGCCCGATCGATCGCTGCCTGCCAGCCGGGCTCGCTTGCGACATCGAGCTCGATGAACAGGGCCGACCCAGCGCGTACGGCATTCAGCCCATTCACAATTTCTGCGGCTTCGGCGGCGCGGCGATCCGCGACGATCACCGAGGCGCCTTCGGCCGCCAACAGCCGCGCCGTCGCGGCGCCGATACCCCGCGCGGCGCCGGTGACCAATGCGACCTTGCCCTCCAGCAGCACGATTCAGCCTCGGGTTATAATGCGGGTGCCTTCGACGAAGGCATTCCGCGCCTTGCTGCCCTCGCCCATGATGTTCAGCTGGTAGGTATAGCCCTGCTCCAGCTTGTAGTTGGAGTGCATCTCGAAGATATCGATATGGTTGAGCGCGGCCTTCGCGAACTTCACCGCCGCCGCCTGCTTGGCAGCCAGCTGCTTCGCCAGCTCCCGCGCCTTGGGCATCAGCCCCTCCGGCTCGGTCAGGTAGGCAACCGAGCCCCAGGCGTGCAGTTCCGCCGCGGTCGCCGGCTTGCAGGTCAGCGACATCTCGCGGAGCTTCATCGGCGGCACCAGCTTTGCCAGATGCGAGGCGCAGCCGAGCGCGCCGTTATCGACCTCGGGCAGGCCGAAGCGCGCCTTGGTCGAGGCGACGATGATGTCGCAACTGCCGACCAGTCCCACGCCCAGCCCCATGCAGAAATCATTGACCGCCGCGATCACCGGAACCGGCGTGTTATAGATTGCGTGGAAGGTGTGATAGCAGGCCTCGCCCGAACTGATCATCAGCTTCCATTCGTCGCCAGCCGCCTTGTTGGCCTGCATCTCCTTGATGTCGATGCCGGCGTTGAAGCCCTTGCCCTCGGCGGTCAGGATCACCGCGCGCAGCGCCTCGTTTGCGCTCAGCTCCTTGAAGATGTCGTGGATCTTCCAGGTATCGCCGACGGTGATGGCGTTCACCGGCGGGTTGTGCATGACGACTTCGGCGATGTTGTCTTCAATCGTGCAGGTGACGGTCATGTGAGCCTCTTCAAGCCTCAGTATCGACTTTCATGGAAAGTCGTCGTGTTAGTGTTTAGTATCCGATTCACGCGACGTCGCGTGGGTCGCTTTTGCGGCTCACGCTCCTCTGCGATCGGATACTAGGCGGGGTGTGCTGCAAGGGGGATTTGTAATAGCGCGCGACGGTCGGTTCGATCAGATAGGCGACTCGGGTCGACCATTTCCGGCGCGGAAACGGCTTGCCCAGATATTTCTCCGACATCGCATCGAGGATGGAGAGGTCATTGTCGTCCCTCGCCTCGGTCACGCGGCCACGGATCAGCGCCTGTTCGTAGGGATTGGCAAAGTCGGTGATCGACAGCGATACGCGCGGGTCGCGGTCGATATTGATCGACTTGATCGACTTGCGATCGGTGGCGATGACGATCAGGTCGCCCTCGCGCGCCACCCAGACCGGCTCGGCCTTGGGCGAGCCATCCTCCATCAAGGTTGCCAGGGTGGCGAAATTGGGCGCGTCGATCAGGCGCCTGATGTCGTCGGATAGGGCCTTCGCCATGGCGCTCCTCACGCTCTGCGGCAGCTGACGGACAGCGCCTCGCCGGTCATATAGCTGGAATAGTCCGACGCCAGGAAGACAATCGCGTTGCCTACCTCCCACGGCTCGGCGGCGCGGCCGAAGGCCTCGTTCTCACGGATGAGATTTTCGAGATGGGCCGGGTCGGTGACCTTCTGCAGATAGGGGTGCAGCGCCAGGCTTGGGACCACGGCGTTGATGCGGATATTCTGCGGCGCCGCCTCGACCGCCGCGCAGCGGGTCAGCGCCAGGATGCCGGCCTTGGACGCGGCATAGGCCGACTGCCCCGCCTCGGCGCGCCAGGCGCAGATCGAAGACATGTTGACGATGACGCCGCCGCGCTGGGCCATCATGACCGGCAGCGCCGCCCGCATGCAGCGGAAGGTGCCGGTGAGGTTGGTGTCGAGGATCCGGTGCCATTGTTCATCGGTCATCTCGAGCGTGGCATAGGTGCCGCCGAGGCCGGCATTGCAGACCAGCACGTCGAGCCGACCCATGGCCGCGACCGCGCCTTCGATCAGTGCCCGGACCTCGGCGTCGGACCGGACATCGCAGAGCATGCGATGAACCTTGCGACCGATGCGCTGTTCAAGCTCATCGGCATATTGGACGAGCCGCTTCTCATGGATGTCGGAGAGCATCACCGTCGCGCCCTCCTCGGCGCAGCGGACCGCCGAGGCATAACCGATTCCGGTGCCGGCCGAGGCCGTGACCAGGACGGTCTTGCCGGCCAAGATGTCCCGCCCCGCTGGATAGGCCGGCGGCGCATTCATGCCAGCAGCCCTCCATCGGCGATCAGGACCTGGCCGGTGACGAACGAGGCCGCGTCGCTGACCAGGAAGCGGGCCGCCCGGGCGATCTCGACCGGGTCGGCCAGGCGCTTCATCAGGTTGGTCGAAGCCATCTCGGCGATGAAGCGGTCGCGACGCTCCGGGTCCTTGGGCAGGATCATCTCGGTCGCGACCGAACCCGGCGTCAGCGCATTGACCCGGATGCCGTCGGCCGCCCATTCCTTCGCGAGCGTTCGCGTGAAATTGATCACCGCGGCCTTGCTGGCACAGTAGGCGCCGATGCCGGCCATCGGCACGTGCGCACCCGCGGCGGTGATGTTGAGGATTGCTGCGCCCGTCCCTTTGGCCAATAGCGGATGCAGCGCCTGGGTCAGGAATAATGCGGCCTTGACGTTGACCTGGAACAGCTCGTCGAATTCGGGCTCGGTCAGCCTGGCGATACGATGCGGGCGCAGGATCGCGGCGTTGTTGACCAGCACGTCGAGGCAGCCGATTTCGGCTTCCACGCGCGCCGCCAACGCCGCAGCCGCCCCGGGCAAGACGGCGTCGTAGCCGAAACCGAGCGCATCATGCCCTTGCGTGCGAATTTCCCGAGCCACGGCCTCGGACTGGGCGCCGTCACGGCCGGTGACGACGACGCGCGCGCCGGCTTCGGCGAATTCGCGTGCCATGGCCGCACCGATGCCGCGCGTGCCGCCGGTGATCAGGCAGGTCCGGCCATCCAGCCGGAAGGGCGCGTCGGCTCCGCTGAGAATTGCGTCGGACATGCCTTCCCGTCTCAGGTCGCCCGGGATCCCTTAGCGCGATCAGTTGTAATCTGCAACTATTGTATTTGATAACTAAGGCGAGTAACCCAGCGCGAACGCGCGGCACTGGACAGGCAAGGTGGATTCCAGGGTTTCAGCCATAGGACGTCGGGCGCCGTTCTCGTTTGACGACTACGACAACGTCATCGGCTTCGTGGTGAGCCAGGCCGGCTATCGCCTGAGCCAGGGCCTGGCCAAATCCATCGCTGGGCTGGGCCTGGATTTGAGGCCCAAGGAATTCGCCGTGCTGAACCGGCTGCACCAGCATGGCGCGCTGACCCAGACGCAGCTGGCCGACATGACCTATCGCGATAAGCCGGCGACGACCCGGATGCTGGACCGGTTGATCGCGCGCGGGCTGGTTCGCAAGGTGATGGCCGAGGACGACCGGCGGGCCTTCAAGGTGTCGTTGACGCCGGAGGGGGAGAGACTGCGTGACACCATCGTGCCGCTGACGGTCAGCATACTTGAAACCGCCTGCCGGGGGATCAGCGCGGAGGATCTGGCGACGACGGTCGCCACCTTGAAGAAGATTTCGGCGCAGGTGTGATCAGGGCTGCGCCGGAAAGACCAGGGTCACGATTAGGCTTGGCCGGTTACCGCCGAGCTCCGCCCGCCGTACAGCCGCGCGATAGTTGCCACCAGCGCCGGCCACAGGCCGCTGCCCGGAGTCGGACAGAGGGTGGACCTGGGCCAACCAGTGGAAGCGTGTGCCACCAAAGCCAAGGCGATCCTGGATCCGTTCGACTGCTGCCTTCGACGCTCCGGGGCCGACTCGCTTCGGGCCGACCCCGGATAGAGGGTCGACGTCCTATGAGGACGGCGGAGCGTTTGGTGCTGACGCCGCCGAGGCTGACGACGGCACCAGGGTGATGTTCAAAGGGCTGTCGTATTTGTTGTCGGCGCCGGAGGCCGAATCGATCGCCCAGCCGATACCGCCACCGGCGAGAATGTTGCCTACGGTCGCCCCTGCGGCGCCGGAATGGTCCAGATAATTCGCCTGGGCAAAGCCGGCCTTATCGCAAAGGATCGTAATGTCGTACTTGGTCTTCTTGATGACCACGCTGCCCGGCGTCGACGCGATGGAGCCCACTTGCTGCCCCTCGCGCATAAGCGCGCAACTTGCTCCGGCCGGACTCGTGTTCACCACAATTTGTTGAGACGTACCCTCCACGATCGAAGAGCAGGCCGCCAAGGGAAGCATGGCGGCAAGAAGTATGGTCCTGATCACTTTATCATCCTGATGTGCGTTGTTGTCGAAGTTCTGCCTGTGATCCTCGGGCAGGAGGAAGCATGTCCTCGCGCCCGGCGATCTCAGGCCCCCCACTCAGCTATGCCATGCCGAGGCGATGGCATTCTGGAGCGTGTTGTCGTTTGGCGCCTGTCCCACCGTGGCTGGGTTGAAGCCCGGATTGTTCGCCGAATAGTTGGCCATCGCGGTTACCAGGGCCGGAAGCCGCGTGTCGAGATACAAACCGCCTGCGGCGATCTCCGAGGCCTGCCGTCCGTTGCTTGCGAACCAGCCCGAAACGGTAAGCTTACCACTCGTCCCCATGAGATCGATCTGCAGATCGTTGCCGGACCGGACGAACCAGAGCGTCTCGTCGCTGATCCCGCTGTCAAAATCGATCCAGTTGCTGGGCGACGTATTCGAGGACGCACCGTTGACGATCGTCGAAGTCCCGATTCCGGTTCCGATATAGTAAT
>CAZVYC010000173.1:0-11251 GCA_964631425.1 uncultured Rhodospirillales bacterium | reverse complement strand
CTTACGGCCATTGGAAGCGGTCCTTCTTCCTGTCGCAATCTATCTCACGACTTCAGCGTAATTTCACTGGCTTTCGTGCGGGCGCGCGTGTCGCATTTGCCGCACCCGGGTTGCCAATCACCCCGCCTGCGCGGCCTCTTCATTGTACGTCACGTTCGGCCCCTCCGTCAGGAAGCAGCGATAGAGCCGGTGCTTGACCCGCCAGCCATCGGGCGTGCGAACAAGCTGATCGTCGTATTCACCCCACATCGAATAGAGGGCGCCCGGATACTTCCTGACACCCAGGTGCACGGCGTAGTAATGGACCTTGGCCGTGGCCGTATCGCCTGAGATATGGATGCGGAAATTGAGTACATTATGGTGCGTCTGGCCGCAATTCGAGCCCTCGCCCATATGGATCTTGGCTCCGGCGATCAGCGGCGCCGTTCCCTGCATCAACCCCGCGGGGCCAAGCGTCGAGGTGTAGTCCTGAACCGCGTCGCGGGTGAAGATTTCAGTCAGTCGGTCGAAATCCTTCGTGTCTATGATGTCGCAATAGGCGCAATACACCAGCTTGATGTCGCGCTCGTCGTTCAGTTCCTGCAAGCTCAGCATCGCCTTCCCCGCTCGGTTTCGATATGTGCTGGAATGGCGCGGAGGTTAGTATGGGGCTGGACGGCGGGCAATCTGAAAGGGCTATCCGCGTTGGAATTTGGACAATCCGGTGGCTTTCTGAGACATGAACGGAAGAATGAAATGGCGAATTTCGAGTGGTTCACCAAGGCCCACCGTTACGTCTACGACCGCACCCAAGGCTGGCTCGGCGGTTATCTCGGCCGTCCGATGGTGCTGATCTATAGCGTGGGTGCCAGGACCGGCCAAATCCGCCCGGTGCCCCTGCAAGCTTACCCGATCCTGCCCGAAGGTGTCCTGGTGCTGGCCTCCAACAACGGCCAGACTAAGGCTCCGAGCTGGTACTACAACCTGAAGGCCTACCCCGACATCGACATCCGCCTCGGCCGCCGCAAGCTCCGTGTCCACGCCGAGGAACTTGAGCCCGGGCGCCGCTCCGAGGTCTGGCCACTGATGCGCAAGCAAAACCCGGCAATCGAGACTTACGCGCGAAAGTCGGGACGGGCCATCCCGGTCATGTTGTTGAGAAGGGCCTAATCGCCTTCCTAAAAGCTCGCACTCAGTGACCCGGTGATGCTGCGCGGCGCGCCCGGAACCGCCCGGATGAAGCTGTTGCCGTTGTAATCCTGATCGGTGTATGCCTCGTTATAATAATATCGGTCCAGCAGGTTGTTCACGTTCAGCGCAAGCCTGATCTGCTTGACGAAGCCCAGATTGTTGACCGGGATCGTCTTCGCAATACCGAGATCGACCAGAACGAAGGACTTGATCACGTTCGACGACGGAGTGCCCGACAAGAGCTGATCGATATATTGACGACCGACATAGCGGCCCGCGACGTCGACACGCCAGCCATCTGCCTGCCAGGTGGCGCCGAGGCTGACAAGATCCTCAGGCACGTTGGCGAGCGGCTGCCCGGATTGCACCTGTCCGGCATAGTCCGAAACGAATGACGACGTGAATTTCGCCTCGTTGTGCGCATAGTTGAGATAGACGTTCAGGTCGCCCCAGGACATCTGCCCGAAATCCTGCTTGAGCTGCAGTTCGACGCCCTGATAGCGCGATGAGCCGCCATTGGTCGTTGTCGTCAATCCGCTGTTCGGGTCATAGGCATTGACGAACGTATTGGTGAAATCCTCACGATAGGCATCGACCGAGCCCGAGAACCCGTCGTGCTGATAGCGCACCCCGATCTCGTAATCGTTGACATGCTCGGGGCTGACCTTCACCGGAACGATCACTGGATTGCCGTTCACATCGCTTTGGAAAGCGCCGTAAAAGGCCCCGATGTCAGGAAATTTCAGGTTCTGGCCGAAAGCGGCATAAGCCGCCCATTCCTTGGTCAAGGCGTAGTTGACCCCGATGGTCGGCGCGATGAAATTCTCGACATCGCTTACCGAGCCGCTGATCGGATAATAAAACCCGACCGCATCATGGTCTTGGGTCTGGGCGTAGATGAATTTCACACCAGGCGTCACATGCAGCTGATCATCGAGCAGTGCAATTTCGTCCTGAACGAAGACCGATGCGAAAATCCTGTTGTCATGCTCGTCCCAGGCATCGTTGTAGCCTTGGGTCATCGGCATATCGAAGCTCCCATACCAGTATTCGCGGGAGTGCAGTTCGCCGTAGGTGAAGTTGCCGCCGATCGAGATGACGTTATGCGGAAGCGTGATCGTCAGGGTCGGCGAATCGCCGGCGCCCCACGCTGCGTAACCGTAGAAATGATAGTCCGTCCCGGCCTTGGGCGACCCGAATACCGCGCCCGGGTCATAGAACGGCCCGTTGGGATAGGACAGCCAGAACGGGTATCCGCTGGGTGTGTTCTCAAGGACGTAGGGCTGGGTCGCGCTCTGCTGGTAGAGCGGATTGGAGTATGAGGTCCGCTGATAGTTGTTGTATCCGCCAAAGACTTTATTTTGGAGGGTAATATCGTCGGCAAGCTGGGCCTTGTAGTCCACGACGGCCATCCAATTGGTGTCGGTATCAAACTCGTACGTCCAGCTTTTCGGCCATTGATAATAACCGCCATTCTGCTGAAGCAGCGGCACTGGCATGTTGAAGGGAGTATAGCCGGTATTGTCGTTATAAAGAAAATAAACCCCGAGTTGGTCGCCATTCTCGCGGTCATACGTTGCGGAATAATATAAATTATTGTTGCGATCGGCGGTATTGGCGTTCCACCCATCGCTCTGACCGTGCTCGAACGAGAGCATCTGCTTCAGGCCTTCGTAGTCGCCCGAGTTCACCGTCGCGTGCCACTGCAGCGTATTGAAGCTGCCATAGCTGATGCCGACTTCGCCCCCGAAGGCATTGCCTGGGCGGCGCGGTGTATAATCGATCGTGCCGCCCAGCGAATTATAGGAATTCACCAGGGGGTTGTTGATGCCCCGGTAGACGTTCACGCCATCGAGACCGTTGGGCGTGATCAGGACGTTATTGATGTTCGAGGCCTGGTTGGTCACGCTGCCGTTGAACACGTCGTTCAACGACACGCCGTCATAGGTTTCGGCGAACTGGTCCGCGTTGAAGGCGCGGAAATAGACGTTGGTGCGCGTGCCCAGCGGACCATCGGTATAGGCGAAGATCGATGGCTGGGTGTTCAGCAGCGTCTGCGCTGTGACCGTAGGCGCCGGCGACAGATTCCGGATCTCGTCGGCGGTAATGAGGCCTTCGGTATAAGGGGCGGCCAAGGGAACCTGCGTCTGGCCGGTGACCACGATCTCCTCGCGCGCCGGCGTCGATACATCCGAACTGATTGCCGGCGTGGGGCTTCCCGTGGTCTGCCCCCGTGCGGCAGAAGTCGCGCCAATCGTAAGAACCGCGCCAAGGAAGGGCAAAACGACGTTGGATAAGCGCATCCTTAAGAGTCCTCGCGTCAAGCAAGCTTGCGGGCACAAGTCGGGGTCGAACGGAGTTCGTTGTCGGAAGCAGTGCCTTATCCTAGAGCGAGCAAGGACAAATTAGAACATCTTCTATGATTATATTTCCACAACAATTAGATTATATTGTATCAATAGGCGCTTCTCCATTCTCGCCGGGCATATAAACCACGTCAAACACCTTATCAATCCTTTGATGAGCCTGCGGCCAGGTAACGCAGAAGCGTCGACAAGCGGCTGAAACGGGTCGTGATCCGGCACCATGGTCGGTGGTTTGCGGATGAAAGACACGGGCTGAACCACGAAGAGGTTCAAGCACACAGGAAGGGGAGGCCGAGAGCGCCCTTTGACTTACCGACTCAGATACTTTATCGCCGCCTCCAGCCCGCCCAGGGTCAGCGGGTGCATGCGGTTGGGCCCGATGATGCGACGGATGATGCCGGTCGATTGGGTGTAGCCCCAGGAGCGCTCGGGCGTCGGATTCAGCCAGGCGACGCGCTCGAAGGTCTCAGTCAGGCGGGTCAGCCAGACCTCGCCCGATTCCGCGTTCCAGTGCCCGACGCTGCCGCCGGACTGGAGCAATTGATTCTCCGCATCCTTCACGATCGCATGGAGGTCAGCCGCCATGCCCGCCGTGACTAGGCGTTACCGAACGGGAACGACACGGCCAACTTAACGCAACGCTTCATTGTCGGCATTCTCTCGCGCAAGATCGTTCCAGCCGTGTTTCGGCTCAGTCTCACCATCGCGCAGTTGGGGTCCCAATGGAAATTCTCGAGGGCGGGCGGCGGGTCGACGCCATCACCGGCGAAACCCAACCCTGGTATACCCACGCAGCGCTGGATGAGATCCAGCAATGGGACCTCGGCGACAAGGTCGTGCTGGAGTGGGGCGGAGGACACTCCAGCCTCTGGTGGGCCAGGCGATGCCGCCAGGTGTTCACGATCGAGGACAAGACTGACTGGAGCGACTGGATCTCAGCGCAGGCTTCGGCCAGAGGCATCGGCAACCTCAGCGTCCTGCACAGGCCCTCGAACTTGCCGGCCGACGAATTCACCCGGATTCCGGACGGCTGCGCGCCTGATATTGTGGTCATCGATGGCGTCAAGCGCATCGAGTGCCTGGCCAAGGCGCTGACCCTGCCCCGGCCGTTGAGCGTCATCTTCGACAATTGGCGTAAAGGTGACCCCTCGCTCTGGTATGGAGCGGAAGCGCTGATGGGCCCCTATCTCGGGGTCTCTTACGCCCAGCATGAGACCTATGTCGGACACCAGCCGTGGCAAACGGCGATCTGGCATCTGGCCGCGAACGGCCCCGGCCCCGCCATCGACATCGGCCACGCGTCACCGTGGCGACAAGCGCTGTCTGCCGGCTGGGATGGCGCCGATGTCGAGCGCCGATTTGCCGACAATTCCCCCGGCCTGGCGGTCATCGACGAGGTTCTGACAGACCAAGCGCTCCACGAGCTGCATCGGTTCTGCAGGGAGTCCACGATGTGGTCCTCAGAGCCGCACCGGCGCCTCCGGGCGTCGCTTGAGGGTGAAATGCGACATCCTGCGCTGGATCAAATCGCTGAGGAGCTTCAACGGCGTCTGCCGAACGTCATCGGCAGGAGAAATCCGCTCCGGGCGATCCTTGGCTGCAAACCGCGCCTGAATCAGCCGGCCGAGTCAGGGATGCGGCGGGAGTTCGCCGCGATCAGCGTGGCTCTCTGGGTCACGCCGGCTTCAAAGCGCGACACGGGCGACGGCCTCGTCTTCTACGATGTCCGAGCGCCCAAGGAAGAACCTCGCGGTGTCTTCGAATCCCGTAAGGGGGACGTCGAACCGCTGCCTAACGGATTACGGCGCACGAATGCCATGACGATTCCCTATCGCCGGAACCGGGCGGTCATCTTCAACGCCGACCTGCTGCGCGAGGGGCCAAATCCGTCGTTCCCGCCGGATGAGAGAAGGATGAGCTTCATCCTGCTCTACGGCTACCGGCAACCGACCACGCTCGGAGCAAGCATTCCAGCCCAGACATCGCCCCTAGGGCGGCGTTCCGCGGCTTTTTGCAGGCTCGCCCCGCCTGACCGCCGGCGTCAGGACGCTTCGACAAACAGGGAGTAGTGGCGGCCGCCAGTATGGGCGCTGGCGTTGTGGCTTCGGTGATCGACACGCAGATCGGGGTGGACGCTGGCCATGAAGGCGCTCCGCTCCACATGAGAGAAGCCACCCTCGCGGAGCAGGTTGGCGAGCGTTTCGAAGTCGTAGCCGTATTTGTGGCCGTCGAGATCCTCCAGGGCCTGCGCCGCGCCGGCGTACGCAAGGAAGTGATCGAGCCGTGTCTTGCACGATCCCGCCCATGGCCAGGTCTTCGCCCGATCGGCGAAGAAGCGGTCGTCGCCCGCCACATAGGCCCGCAGGCACTGCTCGATGTCCGGCACGACGATGCGCAGGACGCCGCCGGCCGTCAGCACCCGGCGGATCTCGGCCAGGAGCCTGGGCAGTTCCGAGGCGCGGTAGAGGTGCTCGACGACATGGCAGGCGTAGACATAACGAACGCTGGCGTCCGCGAAGGGCAACGGCCAGCGCAGGTCCCTGCGAACGTCGCCGCCGCGCGCGTCGATGTTGATCCAGCCGGCGAAGCGTTGGTCACCGCAACCGAGATGCAGCTTCAGTTCCCGTCTGTCCGGCCGCCACGCCTTGATGCCGACCGGGCGAACCGCCCGCAGGTCGCGCTCGAGGCCGGCGAGGTCGTGGTGCAGCCGGTCCAGCCGCGCGACCAGTCGCGGCTCAACCCGCTCGCCAAGCGCGATGGCGTCGCCAGCGATGTGCCGCAGAGAGCGCGCATCCTGTGCCAGCTGCTCGGCTCTCGCGGGTCGACGTATCCGGCGGACAGCCTCGAACACCGCCAGATCGGCGTCGCTGCCCAGCATGCCCACCAGCACGTACCGCTTGCCGCGGGTCACCGGCGCGGCCGCGTGGGCCAGCGAGCAGGAGAATACAACCCCATCGCCCGCCGCGGGCCGGTAGGCGGCCGACTGAAATTCCGGGAAGTAGATTTCCCCGCCCTCGTAATCGTCATTGAGGTTGAGCGACAGGGCGAACCGGCGATGCGCGGTCAAGGGCGAGGTGTTGTCGCGATGCGGCACGAAACGGCCCTGCTCGTCACCCGAATAGCAGCCGACGTCGAGGTACTCGAAGCGGGTGATGTCGCAGGCGAAGGCCGCTGACACTACCGGCCAGGCGCGCGCACAAAGCAGCCGCCATACCTCGTCCCGAAGGGAACCGGCCAGCCGATGGTCACGGCGATTCTTGACCGTCTTGTCAACGCCCGGCGCGTGGCGGCCATCCTTGACTAACATCACCGTCCCCTGGATCGAACCGCCGGCGTGGGCCTCGATCAGTCGCTGGCAGAGCGACCGGTCGAACAGCCGGGACAGCTGGAGGACCGGCGCGTGGATAGACGTGCGTGAAGCGGCGTCGACGGGATTTGCGCCATCCATAGGCCTACTCAGCGCCGGCTCAAGGACTTCACTCGGCTGCGCCATGCCGGTCGCGGAGTCACCTGGCCCCGGATGTAGCAATCGTCGATGTCGAGGGTGCGGAACCGCGAGTATCCGCGGCTCTCCAGGAACCGGCGGATATCTTCCTGCAGTGGTCCTCGATTGTGCTCAACGGTCAGCACCCGGAAGGCATATTCCTCGAACGGGAAGCTCTGCAGGATCGTCAGTTCCGAGCCCTCGGTGTCGAGACTCCAGTAGTCGATCACAGGGGGCGCGTTGTACTCGCGCAACACCGAGCGGATAGTCCTGGCTTGGTGCCGCGCCGTTCTGAGCCCGTCGCCATAAATCTGTGTGACCAGCCTGAAGTGCCGTGGCTCATAGGCCTCGCGTATCCCGCTGAGATAGCTGGCTTCGACGAAATCCACCGGGCCGTCACGGTCGTAAAGGCAGCAGTTCACGCACTGGCTGGTGCGGTTCCTGACCAGGGCAGCGAAAAAGTTCGAGTCCGGCTCAACGCAGATCCCTCGCCAGCCGTACTGCCTCTCGAGCAGCAGGGTGTTGCTGGCCATCACCCCGTCGGCCGCCCCGGAATCCAGGAAAAAGCCGCCGCGCAGGCCGCCCAGCAGCTCGAGAACCAGGTGATCCTGTGCGTGTTGCGACGGCAAGCCGGTTCTACCGCGCGCGCCGCCGCGAGAACGCCGCTGACCGCCAGGCCGCCGCCGGATCGGTCATCGGGTCGGGGCGTGCCAGATGCCGATGATCCTCCTCACGCACGCCGTAGAGCATGGTGACGTTCATCCGCCGATTTTCGTACTCGGGTCGGAACTTGACCGTCGCGGTGCCGTGGAACAGGTCCGAGTTGAAGATCACTGCGCGGTTCTGCTTGTAGGGGATCGTCAGCGTACGCGCTTGTTGCCGCTCAAGGAACGGTTTGATCACGTCGGACCGGCCGTTGTAGGTGGGAAAGTCCCAGTGCGGCGGCGCATCGACGTTGTAGACCACCAGTCCGCCGCAGGTCGGGTCGAGATTGTTGGTGTCCGGCGTGATCCAGACATTGACGTTCACCGCAGCGAAGTCTGCATGGGTGGTGGAATCGCCCGGTTGGTAGGGCGAGTTCTTGAACGCCCACATCTGGCGCAGGGTGTGGCGCGATCCGATCACACGCGGCATCGCCGCCCGCACCTCCTCGGCGATCTGGACGAGCAGAGGGCAGTTGAAACCCTCGTGGAAAAAGGCGCCCAGCCGGCCATGGGCATAGCGGTTGCCGGTCCACACCGTGGATTCGAGGCAGAAGGCGTGCAGTTCGGCAAGCGCATCGGGCGAGAAAAAATCGTCCACGACCACCACGCCCGGCGGATGATCCAGGTATTGGCTCTCGAGCTTAGCCGGGTCCCAGCTGTCGGAGAGCGCCCGCGCCACGCGGGGCGTGGGCCGCACGTAGATGATCCTGTTGAAGACGTCGCCGATGTCCTCCAAGTCCTGCTCGCTGAGGGCGCGGCGGGTGTTCTCGCCGTCCGGCAGCATCCGATCGACGACCCGCCGGTAGGCCGCGATCACCGGCGTCAGCTCGTCTCCGAAGATTCCGCGGCGCTGCAGATAGTCGAATTGGTCGATGTCATGGCGCAGCTTGGCGATGTTTACCGTCCGCTGCGGCGACTGCAGCGGAAATGGCCGCAGACTCTGGTCGCGGTTCCGCGGATACCAGCTTGTGCCCAGGCGCAAGGCCGCCGAAACCGCCTGCAGTTCCGAGGCAAGGAGGATATCGTGCTCCTTCAGCGCCGTGGTCACGCGGTCCTGCAGCCAGCGGAAACCTTCGGCGGTGCGCAGCTCCTCGTGGAAGAGCGGAATCGCCTGCTCGCGCTTGCCCAGACGCAAGAGCAGGGGCGCTAGGTTGCGGCGCGCCATCCGCAGACGCGGATCCAGACGCAACGCCTCCCGATAAGCGCTGACCGCCCCTTCGGGGTCGCCGAGCTTCAGCCGCGCGAAGGCCAGATTGTTGTGGGCCATCGCATGGTCCGGACGCAGCTGTGCGGCATGCCTGGCGCAGGTTTCTGCCTCCGCGAACCGACCCTGCTGGGAGAGCCGGTGCCCCGTCGACAGGTAGTATTCGAAGTCAGGCGCGCGGACGGCCTCCTGCAAGACCGACATCAGTCTTGGGCCGCGTCGAGGGCGCCGGTCTGGATCAGGCTGGCCGCGTATTGCGCGATGGCCACCAGCGAGATCGCCGCGTAGTTGGCCGGCGAGAACGGCACGAAGCCTCCGAGGTTTCCGTCGTCGGTGAGGCCCACCACGTCGGTGAACGAGCTGTCCGTGAATGTCTGTCCACCGGTCTCGCCGGTCCCAGTGTCGCCCGTGCCGGTGCCCGTGTCGCCGGCGCCCGTCCCGGTGTCGCCCGTGCCAGTGCCCGTGTCACCGGTCCCCGTCCCGGTGTCGCCCGTGCCGGTGCCCGTGTCGCCGGTCCCCGTCCCGGTGTCGCCCGTGCCAGTGCCCGTGTCACCGGTCCCCGTCCCGGTGTCCCCCGTGCCAGTGCCCGTGTCACCGGTCCCCACGTGGTGGAGGGTGTAGTAGGTGTCGGAAATGGTGAGTTGAGTGATCGTGTGGTCGGTGATGATCGTGTCGCCGGTATGCACATCGGTCGCGAAGGTCAGGGTGTCATTGGTTCCGACCGTCCCGCCCGACGTGAATATCGTCCCTGGGCCGGTCGACCCGCCCAAACCGGTGAACATGTCAGTGATGACATTGTTGACGCCCTCACCCCGAACGCCGTCCGCCGCCGGACCGAATACAGCCATCGTCAAGGGGATCATGAAATGCAGGCTCTCGAGGCTCGGCACCGATTCCTGTTCTGTGACGCCGCGCACCAGGGCGAGCATGACGTGATAGCCATTGTGGCGCGTGGCGGCGGCGCTGAAATCGCGCAGGAACTGATGGGGGCTCACCGCCTTGCCAAAGTGTTCAACGGCGTATCCGCGCAGCCAGATGAATAGCCCGCGATTGCCCAGGATCGAGTAGATCAGACGGTTGAAGGCCGCGGCGCGTTCCGCCGGCAAGCGGCTCTCGGTGACGTACTCTGAGAGTACCTGTGAAGGGTCGGTGATGAACTGTTCTCGCAGGAGAACATCCGCCGACATAGCCCTGAACAGAGCTGCCACCCGTCGCCCAACACCGGCGCGCCACATCCTATCGCGAGTGCCCATTTGATTCCCCCCATCCGAGTGCGATGAAGCCGTCTCAACCAACCCGAGGTACCCCGGTTGGGCGCCACGAACGTCTCATCATTTCAACGAGAAGTAAAGTGGAATTCTTGATCAATCCAATAATCAAACAGTTATGGTAATATAATTGAGGAATCAGCACACGAACTCCCAGAGAATTATTAACAGATTAATCTCACTTTTTACGTATATTTATGATGAAATCACGATGTTACGTAATTTTTTCTGGATCACACGGGGCGTCCGACGCGGCATCAGGCTCGTGCAAACTGATGGATCGTGAAGGCAGCCTTACCGACTCAGATACTTCATCGCCGCCTCAAGGCCGCCCAGGGTCAGCGGGTGCATGCGGTCGGGCCCGATGATGCGACGGATGATGCCGGTCGATTGGGTGTAGCCCCAGGAGCGCTCGGGCGTCGGATTCAGCCAGGCGACGCGCTCGAAGGTCTCAGTCAGGCGGGTCAGCCAGACCTCGCCCGATTCCGCGTTCCAGTGCTCGACGCTGCCGCCGGGCTGGATGATCTCGTACGGACTCATCGCCGCATCGCCGACGATCACCACGCGGTAGTCGGAGCCGTAGGTCCTGAGCAGCTCGTCGGTCGGAATGCGGCTGGTGTCCCGGCGGCGATTGTCCTTCCACACGCTCTCATAGAGACAATTGTGGAAGTAATACTGCTCGAGATGCTTGAACTCCGATTTGGCGGCCGAGAACAGCTCCGAGCAGATGCGGATGAAATCGTCCATTGAGCCGCCGATATCGAGCAGCAGCAGCACCTTCACCGCATTGTGCCGCTCGGCCTGCAGCTGCAGGTCGAGCCAGCCGGCATTGTTGGCGGTCGAGCGCACCGTGCCCGGCAAGTCGAGCTCGTCGCGGGCGCCGGTGCGGGCGAACTTGCGCAGCCGGCGCAGCACGACCTTGATGTTGCGGGTGCCGAGCTCAACGTCCTCGTCGAGGTTGTGGAACTCGCGCTTGTCCCACACCTTGACCGCCCGGCGATTGCGGCTCTCGTCCTGGCCGATCCGGACACCTTCGGGATTAAAGCCGTAGGCGC
>CAZVYC010000172.1:0-11404 GCA_964631425.1 uncultured Rhodospirillales bacterium | reverse complement strand
CGCGGTGACACCGGCCGATCGCGTGCATTGAGGGACTCCAATGCCGCCAGAGATCGTCACAGGGCTCTTGGAGCGAACCCGCTCTTCCATTGACGTCGGTGCGGAGCCGATAGACGAGCCGCGCCCATTGCTCCTTCAAGCCTCGGACCTCAATCAACGAGCCGGTGCTTGGGTATTGAAGAATTCACGCAGCCTGATCGCCGGCGGAATGCGGCTCGGCAACGCGATGTCGATCGCAGTTGCCGCGATGGCAGCCTACAAGTTGCATCAGAACAATATTGTCTTCTCTAATATCTATGCCCTTGATGTTGTCATTGCAATTTTATTGTGTAGCTTATATTTCGAGTATACAGGACTATACGACGTATCGCACTCTAACAAACTTGAGCCACATCTCCCCAAGCTCACCGTCGCCTTCGGTGGAGTTGCGGGCACACTGATCGTCTTGGATTATCTGCTAAAGACATCCGATCAAATATCAAGGAGCTGGTCTGCGAGCTGGCTCCTTGGGTCGCTGCTGCTTCTTGCCGGCGTCCGAGTGGCTGCATGGAGGGCCGTTGCGCAATTGGACCGTACGGGGGGATTGGCGACGCCCGTGGCAATCGTCGGATCGCGCGACTCCAATCGACGCCTCCTGGCCCAACTGTCGCCGCAACTCGGCAAAACGGTCAACCTTGTAGGCATCTTCGACACGAGCGATGACACCCGAGCCACCTTTGATCGCCTGGCAAGGGTGTCAAGAACCACACAGATCGACGAGGTGCTCGTGCCGCTGCCATGGACCGGTGCGGCACCGTTGGAAGCGCTGTTACGGCCGCTTAAAGACCTGCCGATGGTGGTTAAGCTTGTGCCGGAAATGCCGACCACGAGCTTTTCGTGTCTCGCGTTCAGCGAACATTATGGATTGCCAGCGATTTCAGTGATAAAGCGGCCTTTGAGCGACTTTCAGATCGCGGCGAAGCGCGGCGAGGATCTCGCCCTGGCCGGGCTGGCATTGGTGCTGCTGGCACCATTGATGGTGTTGATCGCAGCGCTGGTGAAACTCGACAGTCCCGGGCCGGCGCTTTTCCGGCAGGCACGTTGGGGATTTAACGCCAAGCAAATTTCCGTCCTGAAATTTCGCACGATGCGCGTCCAAACCGACGACGACCCCGCTGTAACGCAGGCCACCCGCGGCGACCCCCGTGTGACGCGGCTGGGAAGGTTTCTGCGGCGGACAAGCCTGGATGAGCTTCCTCAGATCATCAATGTCCTGCGCGGCGACATGTCCCTGGTTGGCCCCCGCCCTCACGCGGTGGCGCATAACGAACATTACGTCTCGTTGATCGATGGTTACCTCGGCCGCCACCGTGTCAAGCCGGGAATTACAGGTTTGGCGCAGGTTAACGGTTGCCGCGGCATTACCGATACGCTCGACAAAATGGAGGAAAGAGTAATCTACGATTTACGCTATATCGATGAATGGTCCCTGATGCTGGACTTGCGGATTATGTTGGCGACGATTTTTGTCGGCTTTGTCAACAAGAATGCATTCTAAATCTATCGGATATATTTCGCAAAATTTTCTTGATCTTCAATGCCGCGCTTGGAGAACAGCTCGCCAAAATCGGTACTCCTAAAAATCGTCCAGATAGTCATTTGCTCATTAATATAACTTACCTCGACTAACTAATATCACATAGTCATTTACTGCCCAAATAGTGTCAGGAGAAAACTATGGATAACATTATCCCTATCGGCGCGCGAGTTCTTGTTGCTGGCGCGGGCGGTTTTATCGGCGGTCATTTGGTCGCCCATCTAAGATCGCAAGGCGTTTCTCAGATCAGGGCCGTCGATCGCAAGCCGATGTCGGAATGGTATCAGATATTTACGGACGTCGAAAACATGACGCTGGATCTGAGCGTTCGTCCTGACTGCGACAAAGCTGTCTCGGGGATGACCCAGATCTATAATCTGGCCGCCGACATGGGGGGAATGGGCTTTATCGAAACCCACAAAGCAGAATGCATGCTTTCAGTTCTGATAAACACGCATTTGCTGATGTCGGCGCGTGAATTCGGCATCTCGCGATTCTTCTATGCCTCGTCGGCGTGCGTCTATAATGCCGACTTGCAGCGCGAGGCGGCAGTGACTGCGTTGCGCGAAGAGGACGCGTATCCGGCGATGCCCGAGGACGGTTACGGCTGGGAAAAGCTTTTCTCGGAACGGATGTGCCGTCATTTTTACGAGGACTTTGGGGTGCAGACCCGGGTCGCGCGCTATCATAATGTTTACGGACCCAACGGCACTTATGACGGCGGCCGAGAGAAGGCGCCGGCGGCCATCTGCCGGAAAGTCATCCAGGCAAAGCTTTCCGGTCGCCACGAGATCGAGATTTGGGGTGATGGCGAACAGACGCGAAGCTTCATGTATATCGACGACTGCATCAAGGGAACGGAGGCGATCATGGGCAGCAATGCACATCTTCCTCCGCTGAATCTCGGCAGCGACGAACTCGTGTCGATCAATACCCTGGTCGACATCGTCGAGGACATCGCCGGCATTAAGCTATCCAGGACTTATAAATTGGATGCGCCTAAAGGTGTCCGCGGCCGCAACAGCGACAACACGCTGCTCCGGGCGACGATGGGCTGGGCCCCCGAAATCCCTCTGCGCACGGGAATCGAGCAAACCTATCAATGGATCCACGACCAGATCGTCAGCGGCCAGGCGCGCTTCGGATCGGCTTAGTCACGAGACAACAAAGCCTCTCAAATGTTGTCCACGGTCAATATCCTCGGCGTTGGCGTAAGCGCCGTGAATTTCGATCTTGCCACCTCCGAGATTCAGAGGTGGGTCGAGGAGCACGAGAAACGCTACGTTTGCGTTTCCGGGGTTCACGGAGTGATGGAATGCCAACGCGATCCGGTGTTGAAGGCGATCCACAACAGGGCGGGCATGGTGTTGCCCGACGGCATGCCGCTCGCGTGGTGGGTCAAAGGGGCCGGGCACCCAACCGCGGACCGGGTGTGCGGGCCGGAGTTCATGCCGCACCTGCTGGGGGCACTCAGGGGATACAAGCACTTTTTTTATGGTGCGACCCAGCAGACGTTGGATCGATTGTGCCAGGTTTTTGACGAGCGGTATCCGGAGGCGCGGATCGTGGGAACTTACGCGCCGCCCTTCCGTCCTCTGAGCCGCGAGGAAGACGCCGAAATCGTTAAAATAATAAATGACAGCAACGCCGATATTCTGTGGGTGGGTCTGAGCACCCCAAAACAGGAACGTTGGATGGCGGCACATACTACGGCGCTGAACACGCCTGTACTGATCGGGGTCGGCGCGGCGTTCGACATGCACGCCGGCAACGTGCAAAGGGCGCCGCGATTTCTCCGGAGAACCGGCTTCGAATGGACATATCGCCTGGTGCTCGAGCCACGCCGCCTCTGGCGCCGGTACCTGGCCAACAACCCGTCGTTCGTCTTGCTGGCCGCCGCGCAAATGGCGGGATTCGCGAACTTTCCGGCCGAGCGGTAAGGCGATCGACCGCGATGGAGAAAGCGGTTCGGAACCGCACCCGTTTCGGCAGTCTTGGGAATCTGCTGAGAGAGACGCCGCTTGTCCGAACGCCGGTGATGTGGTGCCGGTCGATCGGATGTCATCCCGAACGCTCGACCGGATGGTTGATCACCATCATGTATCACGGAATGACGGCGAGCGATCGCCCGAGATTCATCGACCAACTGAGCTTTATGAAATCTCTTGGGGATTTCGTAAGCCCGAGCGAAGCGGTTGCGCTCTTGGAGCCCGGGAACCGTCTAACCGGACGGCACTTCTGCATTAGCTTCGACGACGGGCAGCGAAATGCATATCGATACGCCATCCCGATCCTCACCGAACTGAGCATTCCTAGCGTATTCTTTGTTGTGCCAACCTGGATCTCCGCGGCGCCCGATGCCGCGGACAGGAAATATATAAGCTGGGATGAGTGCCGGTATATGGCACGAGCCGGCGTCACGATCGGTTCTCACAGCCTTTCGCATCGACGCTTTTCCGCGCTCGACGATCTTCAGGCAATCACCGAACTTTCGGTATCGAAATCCCGTATCGAACATGAGGTAGGCCAATGCTGCGAGCATTTTGCCTGCCCCTGGGGCCAACCGCGCGACGATTATTTACCGGCGCGAGATCCGCGCCTGGCAGCGGCCGCCGGCTATCACTCGTTCTTCACCACCATCCGCGGAAGCGCCACCAGCGACACGTCGCGGTGGGCTATTCCGCGCGTCCGCCTGGAGCCCGGCTGGGGACTGGCACAGTTACGGTATCTCTTTACCCGTTAGATAATCTATATGCCAATTATCGCAATTCACCTGATATTGGCTCTAAACTCCAGACAGTCATTCGCACGCGATGCGAAATTCGTTACAATTTAACAGACCATCAGGAACAAATTTCGCATACTCCCGATTCCGCTTTCCTTATCAATATAAGACAAATTGTATCAGCGCGTGAACATATTCTTCAATATGCTCATCATATAACGAATATTTCTATAGGCATAGATATGAGTTTGATTGCTGCCGGTCGGGTTACTCCCTATGCGAGGGTGCAAAAGGACCGGTTTAGCGTCAGTACTTGCCCATGAGATTTCCCTTCCAACCGCACATACTGGCTTCCGCGTGCTCCGTCGCGCTTGCGCTATCGCTCCAGCATTCGCAGGCCGCAACGCCCCCGGTCCGCTGCGAGTTTTCTCAAACCGATACTTCCGCGCAGCGGAACAGCCTGCTGGCATCCGTCCCCGCCGACGACCCCGGCCGCGCGACAGTGGACTTCGATACAGGAACCGGAGACGTGTACTTCGTAGCCCCTGGAGGCAATGACAGCTGGTCTGGTCGCCGCCCCGGTGCCATTGCCGGCAGCACGGATGGGCCTTTTGCGACTATTGAACGCGCCCGCGATGCAATCCGTGCCGACAGGGCGCGCCAACCAGAGATCGAATCCGCCGCGATCTATCTGAGGGGCGGACGATACGAACTTAAGCAACCGATTGCCTTCGCAGCGCAGGATGCCGGCATCAGGATTTTGGCGTTTCGACATGAGCACCCCGAACTTACGGGCGCAATGTCGATCCGCGCTGTTACGCAACGTAGCCCGGAACGTTTCGAAGCGGTGCTATCCACCGATCCGGGACGCGAACTGTTTGTGGGTGGCACACGCCAGACGCTCGCCTTCAAGCCTGCTCAGAACAAGGACGGATGGCGGCCTGCCACGAGTCAAAATATCGTGAATGCCTTTCTTTTCCGACCGGGCGACATTGAAGCGGGCGATGGAAATCCGGATCTTAATCTGGAGCTGCTCGACGAGGGCCGATCGCGAAATGTGTTTGCGCGTGCAGTTTCCGTCGATCCCGCGCGCCATATGGCAGAGGTCGCACCGATCGACCAAAGGCCGATCTCCAGCATTGATGGCTACCGATTGGTTGGAAACCCGGCCTGGATCCGGCGCAAAGGGCAGTTTGGCTGGATTGGCGCCAACCACCTGCTGGTACTCAGTCCGACGGATCCTGCCGCCGTAACCGGCTCAGGCCTGCAATTGCCGACGCTTCGAAATCTCATCATTTTCCGCGACGCCCACGACATCGCGGTGACCGGATTGCGCTTTGTTGAAACCGAAACGGCACCTGCCGAAGAATTGAAGAGCGCGGCTATCGTGCTTGAGAACGCTCACAACATCCGGCTTTCCGATAATAATTTTCACAACGTCGGGGAGGCAATTCGGCTCATCGACTCTACGCAGAATTTCATTGAACGAAACATCATACAAGATACTGGATCGCACGGAATAGAGCTCCAGGACCAAAGTAATGGAAATTTGATTTCGGCAAACACCCTGTCCGATGTTGGGCGCGTGGAACTGTCCGCCGCGGCCATCTATCTGCATGGCGCCAATTTCAACCGCATCGCTCATAACTTCGTCCGCAACACGAGCAGACACGGAATAGGTATTGATAATTGGGACGACACCACCGTCAATCGAGCTAATATAATCGAATACAACAGGCTATGGCAGACCAACCGAGAAACCGACGACACGGGTGCAATCGAGATGCTGGGGCGAAGTCGCATCGATACCACCTCCATAATAAGATATAACGAGATTGCGGAGGTGGGAACGCTGCCCTCGTCCGGCTCCGACGGCGGATTTCGGAACACGGCGATTTCGGGTGTTTATCTCGATGACTTGACGTCCGGAGTGCTCGTCTGCGGTAACCGGATTCGCGGAGCCCCCCTAGCCGCCATCCACATTCATGGCGGATCGAAAATCGTAATCCGCGACAACATCGTGATCTTGGATCGTCCCGGCGCCAATTTCCTATTCCTGCAAGGTGGAGATCCCAGTTCGGGAGGCCAGCGCTTCGACTTTACGGTTCATACATCGACCGCCCAGCAGCAGGGCCGGGGGCCGTTCCCGGATCGAGCGACACCGGTCGCTCAAGCCACCGGCACCACTCCGACGCAATCGTCGCGGCATCGCGTGGAAGTGCGCTTCGACAATGACGCGATCATCGATGGGGAGGATCGCGATCTCTTCGTCAGCAAAATCAAGGTAGGTACGCAGGAATTCCTGGCGACCGATCCGCGCGCGCATTACGCCGTGGACGATCGGCGAATCTTACCCGGCCAGGTCGCGCTCCCTTGGAATGGCGCGTTGATCTGGGAACTACCGGATACACTCTTCGGTCCCTCGGATATTCCGATTTCCGTTTTCGCCTGGGGAAATCCCGCCGGCGGCGTTGGCGCACATTTCACGGTTGCGGTCGACGGTGCGCACGTTGGCGATGGTTTCGCAGGCTCTCCGCCGGACGAAATGCAAGACAACCAGATTACCCGGAACATCGTTTATGCGACGGCGCCTGGTAAGAGTTATTACAAAAGTCTGCGTGGCGGCGCACCGCGGGTTTCGGCAAATGACTATTTCGATATCACGGGCGCGCGGCGACTGCCCGCATCCCCGGTCAATGATACGGCCCCCATCTCAGCCGAGCCGCTATTTGTTGATCCGGCAAAAGGCGACTTCCGCCTCCGAGCATCCTCCCCACTCCGGGCCAGGGGCTTCGGTAACCTTCCAGTCCTTTCCGGCAACGGCACTTGAAATGCTGGAGCCTGTACGGTCATCCCGCTGCGAGAATTTCGAACCCTCAAATGGGAAAGGCTTTATGGCCAAGCTTGGCATTGACTTGCCGTGGCCTCCGTCCAAACAGCACGTAGCGTTCCTGTCCAAGCCTTGGGTCTACGGCGCATTCATTCCGTCCATAATGATACTGAACGCGGCGATCGGAATGCTGTTGCCCATGTTGATGTCGCCGCAGCTTTTCGGAGAATACGCGCTCGTCGTCACATTTTTCCAGTACGGGCTGATCTTCGACATGGGGCTCAGTCAGCTGACCGACCGTTGGATTCCGGCCGCCCTCGGCCGGAAAGAGTTCGAGGAAGCCGAACGGCTAGGCCAACGATTTCTTTGGCTGCGCTTGTATATCGGCATCGGTGTGTTCGCTGCATCCGCGACGATCATGGTGGGGTTGGCATCGCTGCGGCAATTGCCCTTCGGGTTGGGGGCGGGCCTTCTGTCGGCGTTAGCTGGTATCCTCTACATGTGCGCGCTCGGTCCGGGGTTCATTTACCGGGCCCGCTCCGCACGGCGAAACTATGCATTCGCCATCGGCATACTCTCACTAGGGCTCTGTATCGCGCGTCCCGCGGGGCTGCTCGCCGGCGGTTTGATCGGGTGCTTTCTCGCACTGGCCCTATGGTATCTCTTTTTCTTGCTCCTCTTCCATTGGCGCATGCCGCCGCGTTTGCGATACCGACCGTCGATCGCCGCATCGTTAGGGCTGGTCGCCCAAGGTCTTCCGTTCTTCGCGACCTCGATCATCTGGTCCTTTTACTTGACGGCGAACAGGTGGTTCGCCTCTGACTTGATGGCCCCCGAAGCGTTCGGCCATTTCGCTTTTGGCGCGAACATCTATTCCCTGCTGGTCGGCGCGGCGAGCGGGTTCAGCGCCTTCTATTACCCAAAGATCGTCGGCCGGATCGCTAGCGAAGCGCACTTCGCCCTGTCCCGCACGTTGATGATGGACTGCTCGAAGCTGATACTCGGGGTTGGCGGAATTGTCGCCATCGGAATTTTATTGGCGGCGCCGCTGCTTGAGCTGATCTATCCAAAATACTACCAGGGTGTGGCGACAGTGCGCGTCCTGCTCGTTGCCGTCCCCGCTATGGCATTCGCCTCGTGGCTTTTGCCGCTTTCGCTGTCGTCCGGCCGTAAGCCATGGATCGACGGTCTGCTGATTTATCCTTCCGCCACGGCGATCTTGTATCTCGCCATTCATCTGCTCAAGGGCCCTCTCGGGATAGATGGAATCGCGGGCGCTTCCATCATCACCGCGCTGCCGCTGGTAACGATGCAGCTGCTCCAGCTCAGACATGCGGATATCTTGAAGACATCGGCGCTCACTGTGCTCCTCGCCGTTACAATCCTTGTCACGTCCGCGCTCTGCCTTCTGGTCTGGATCATTACGTGAGCGTTATGGACGCGTGGATCCTTCTCGCCTTCGCGCACACACTGGTCCCTCAAACCCCCGCCAGAGAGCGCGAACGAGTCGCCGTCTGGAAGATGCCGGTCAATGTCGCTGCTCTAAATGGGAGTCAACCCACATGAGCGGCGGCTCGAGGTCTGAAAGCACGACCATTTCATGCGCCCCCGGTACCGTTGCCCCGATACATTCCCTGCCCTCTTGCATCGCAATTACCGGGGCAGGCGGATTCATTGGCGGACGCTTGGTTGAGCTCCTGCGGCGCGAACCCTGGGTCGGGGAAGTGCGTGGTTTTTCAAGGCACCGGGATCGCGACAACCAGACAATGCTCGTTCGGTTGAACGACGAGGCGGCCGTACGCGAGGCCCTAATTGGCTGCCACGCTCTGGTCAACTGCGCGTTCGATTTCCAGAATATGGGATCCAATCTCGAAATCGCCCAGGTTGTCGGTCGAGCCTGTGCTGCCGCCGGCATCAAGCTGGTCCACATCAGTACCGCAGCCATTTACGAGCCGCTTCCCAACGGCGAGCTCGATGAACTGCAGCCGGCCCTTCCGACTGATCCGTACAAAAGGGTTAAGGTCGCGATTGAAGAGCAATTACAGCGATATACGTCGGAACTTGCTCTGGATCTGGTCATCCTGCAACCAACCATCGTATACGGGCCAGCCGGGCGAGCATGGACGGACTCACCGGTCCGGGAGCTGTTGATGGGCGGCATTGCCCTGCCCGATGAGGGCAGGGGACTATGCAATGCGGTATACGTCGATGATGTTTGCCGCGCAGCGATCAGGGCGCTCACGACCAATGTCCCGCCGGGGGAGCGGTTTCTGATAAATGGCCCGACTCCCGTGGAATGGCGCGAATTTCTCGGGTCTTACGACCGGATGGTCGGCGGCAGGTGTCTGCAGTTGCTGCCGAGCGTCCAGACCGATTCGACAATCCGTGAGCCCGAGCGCGCTGCAGCTGAAAGTTCCGCGCGACGATGGAGGAGAATTATCCTCGAACGAGCGATCGAGGCGATTAAACGTCTGGTGATCAGCCGGCTTAGCGCCAAGACACGTTCGGATATCAACATGGCGCTCCGCTACTTGCGCGCCCGCCTCGGCCGCCGAAGAACCCCAGATCCAACGGATTCGCGACTGGCTCTATATTCGGCCCGCTGCAGCATCCGGATCGACAAGGCGCGCGCATTGCTGAACTATACTCCTGAGTTCGATTTGGAGCGCGGAATGGCCGCGACCAAGGAATATGTCCAGCGGACATATGCGGAGCAGATCGCACGTCGCGCTCGCCAAGTCTGACAAACTCCGTGGCTGAGGAGAGCCAGATGACTGCAATCGAGGTTACCCTCGCTTAGGGTTCACTCGATCAGCTGTCGGTGCATTCCGCGACCAGATCATTCAAATGATCCTGCCAAACCCCGTTCTCGGGGGCCAAAAATCGCCCATTGAGCATAAGCCGCGACCCGTCTGTAGCGCCTACACCCTTGTAAGGTCCGGTCAGCACGACAAAATGGACAGGAAAAGGCCCCTCCGCATCGATCGCCGTCACGAGCACCCGCTCACCTCGGCGACTCCAATATTCCCGCCTCACTTGGAGTTCCACCGCTTCACCTCTTTCTTCTACTACCCAATTTATATTACCGGACATCTGTAGGCCTCCGCTGTATATAATATGACAATAATTTAGAAATCATGCGGTACTTTGAAAGTTGAATCAGTATATGTTTCCCCGTTTTCCGGCGTACGATCGAAGCCGCCGAATCGAGTCGCGTGACCGCAGTGGCCACCGCGCCTGGAGAGACTACCCCCGGTGCCCCGCGGATTCGATGCCGCCTTCAGCGCGGCCATGTCATTTGGCAGAGTCTTTATAGGACGTTGATTGGAGCTGATTTGGACCGACGATATCAGCGGCTTCTTCAACGCACGCCGCCGGCGACAAAACTGGTCCAGTTGCCCTTGACCTTGGCCCACCAATGACATCAAGGTGAGTCATACTTGATGTTTCGGCAATACCTTTATTAGGGTACACTTTTTACCGGGCATTTTCGACAGGCTACCCAAAATAAATTACCTAACAATGGTAGGGCAAATGCAGCACGAACTCGGGAATATTCCAGTGGGATGGAGCGTCTGGCGAAGTCCTTTACAGGTGCTGAAGGCCTGTGCGGGACTGGAACTCGACGGAAGCTTCAGGCGACAAGTGCCGCTGCGATTCAGGAGGAGGCGACCAGTGCCACAATATCGAATAGACTATTCAACTACCACCTTTGCGCCGCACGTATACGTTTGTTCAAGCTAGCCCTTTCGTCGGACGCGCTAATATCACGAAGAGAGCAGCGCCGACCTTATCGCAACCCACGATAGCGCTCGTATCGTCTTCATAATTGCGGTGAGGATATGATAACTGGTTTTCAACAGCAGGCGCGACGCGGAATTGCCGCCAAATTCCAGCGAAGGATCGTATCAGGCGGTTTTGCACGTAACGTCGCCGTGTTGTTTGGCGGTACGGCGATCGGCCAATTGGTGACGCTTCTTTTCTACCCGATCCTCACGAGAATATTCCCGCCGGAAGCATTTGGTACACTCAGTGTATACGGCGGCGTCATGTATCTGATCGGCACAATCGGGGCGCTTCGCTATGAACTGGCAATCCCTATCGCTCGCTCGGAAGATGAGGCGGCCAGTCTCGTCGCGTTGAGCGGCCTTTGCCTCCTTGCCACCACCTGCGTCATCGCCGTCGGCGCGCTTGTGGCGCCGGCATCCGCCATGGACGCGTTGGGGATCGGCTCGCTTAAGCAATATCGCCTGCTTATTCCCCTCGGCTTCGC
>CAZVYC010000171.1:0-11659 GCA_964631425.1 uncultured Rhodospirillales bacterium | reverse complement strand
TCTCAATCTCGGAGGACGGGATGCCCTGCTTCTCCAGCTCCGCCGCGACCGATTCGGCGCGGCGACGCGATAGACGCATATTGTAAGCGTCCGAGCCCACCGTGTCGGTATGGCCGGTGCAGGTGATCTGCGTTACGTGGGTGGCTTCCGCATTCTTGGCCGCCGTATCGACGATCTGCGTCGCCTGCGGGGTCAAGTCAGACTTGTTGAAGTCGAAAAATACCATGTAGCTGTGCGCCACAGGGGCCGGAGCGACCGGCTGGGGCGCCGGGGGGACGTAGGGCGCGGCCGGCGCGGGCGGGGCACCGCCTTCGTTGAAACTATAGCGCAACGTGAAGCCCCACATCCGAGGCTGCGCCGGCTGATAGCCGATTTCGCCGATGGCACGATAGGCACACAGGCAGCCGTTGACGACTGAATTGTTTGTCACATTGGTCATGAAGAAGCGGCCGCTCACGCCTGCCTTTCCCCAGATGTCATTCCAGTCAAGGCTGACATCGATATTGTGATGTCCAGGCAGGAGGTCATACCACTGAATGTTGGGAACATCACTGTTGATCGAGTGCTGGACCCAAGAGTAGGTGCCCGTGAAGCTGACGTCGCCATAGGCCTTGTCGATGAACGGAAAATGATATGTGATGCGGCTGTTTACTTTATACTCTGGTAGTATTTCGAAGGCTACGCCAGGAACCGAGACCTGTCCTGTACCAGCGGCATTCGGACCTTGGAAGTTCTTATACTTTCCCTTGTTGTATTCGGCGTCGGCATAGAGCTCCAGATCCTCTGTCGGAAGTACTGTCCACTGGAGGTCCCAGCCGTAAATGTCGCCGTTGCCGACATCGAGATAAGGCGTGCCAAGCGACAGGGTGTTCGCCGTGGTCAGGTAGGCACCGGTCGTCTGAATCTCGATTCCACGGTAGACGCCGTAGAACATGCTGGCATCGATCCGGGACTTGACGCTTTCAAGGCCGATCGCGCCCCAATCGAAGTCGGTCTTCACACCGGCTTCATAGTTGTTCAGGTGCTCTGGTTGAAAAATCTGAAACGATTGAAAGTTCTGGCCATTGAAACCGCCAGTCTTATACCCAAGGCTGTTGTTGATGTAGAACATCGTCGACGGACGCCACTGATAATCCAGCTCGAGCGTGTAGCTGGGCGACGTGAAGCGCGCCGCCTGTGAGGTTGGACAGTTGCCCGTGACGGAAACCCCATTCCTGATGCACCGCGGCGGATTCAGTGCGAAAAGCCCGGTAGCGGGGTTGTAACTGTAGCTATCCCCCCGCGTGTAGAATTTATCCCAGGTGTAACGGAAGCCACCGGTAAAACTGAGCCCCTCGACATAGTCGCCAAGGTTATAGGTGCCCTGCGCATAGGCCGCGTTCGTGCGAGATTGCTGGTTCTGGGTCGCGCGGGTGATCGACACGCCGCCGAAATCGTTCGTGTACTGGATGCCGTAAGGCGCGCGCGAATCCGAGGGCGTGCTTCCGCCGGCGCCGCTTGCGGCGCCGCCCCACTGATTGAACATGCCCGCCTGGAAGTTCAGCTTGTTGTCGAAGAAGTTGCCGAGTATCTGGATTTCTTCGTTGTATTGGACAGTCGGGCCCCGCGGCTGATCAAGGTAGGGTGAGGGTATGGGGCCTTGCAGGAGGCCGAAGCCCAAGCCACCGATATCGGCGTGCACATAATTATCAATTTCCTCGTAGGCGGCGATGTTCTTCAGGGTGATATTGTCAGTGATATCCCAGGACGCGGTATCGACAATGTTCAACTGCCTCAAGACCGCGGTCGGAACGAAGGCAAGTGCCGCTACCGTGTATTTGCCGAGGGCCTGCTGCTGTGCAAGCAACGAAGCCAAGTTGACGTTCTGGCCGGCGAGTTGCGCCTTGGCGTACGGGCCGACCAAACCCGCCTGCGCAAAATTCAGAATCTGCTGCAGCGTAAAGGGCGCGAACGCTTGCGCCGGACCAGGGTTGAATCCACCATAGGTGAATGCGCCGGGCAAATACTGGGTCGTGAAATAATTGACCATCAGCTCGTTCTGGATATCGTCGGTCGGCGAGAACGTCACCGATCCGCGCCAGTTCCAGTAATCCTGGTTCAGCAGGTCGATATTCTGCTTGATGACGTGCTGGTAGCCGTCCTGCTTCTGGTATTGTCCACCGACGCGGACCAGCAGCTTGTCCGGGATGATAGGCACGTTGATCACACCTTCGATGGTCTCGCGGCCATAGTCGCCGAAGGTGACTTGGCCATATCCTTCGAAATCATTCTTCGGATGCTGCGGCTCGAACAGAAGCGCGCCGGCGTCGTTGCTAAGCCCGAACAGTGTGCCCTGGGGCCCATAAAGAGTCTGGATGTTGGCGAGGTCGAAATAGAAGCCCTGAGCCTGATTATTGACGTTGATCGGGACCTGATTCCAATAGAAGACCACGCCGGGCGCGCCGCGCAGGAAAGTATAGGTCAGGCCGAGCGAGGCGCCAGTGGCGCCATTGAAGCCAGGGATCGAGTCCGTCAAGGTCAGCGAGTCACGGATATCCTGCTTCGCGAGTGTCTCAGGGGTGAAGGTGAGGAGCGTGATCGGCACCGATTGTGCCTTTTCCTCGCGCCGGCGGGCGGTGACGACCACTTCTTCCAGTTCGCCGCCGCTGCTGGGCTGCGCCGCCGGCTGGTCTGACGATTGCGCCATCGCCGGCTGAAACTGAGCCAAGCTCAGAACGCCCGCGGCGCCCAGCAAGCCGGACACGATTTTCCTGTGCATGTCTTCCCCTCCCCGTCTCGCTATGCGCCATCCCCCGGTGGTTGGGTCGCAAGCGCGTCGCTGTTCGATGGTGCTTGTTGCACCGCGTTATAGGCGTACTCGATGGTACGCTAAGGAAATTATTAGGAACGTGTTCTGCCGTTGTCCAGCACTAAATACTGACGCGCAGAATGGCGCGCCGCCCGGCAATCAAAGGGCTTTTTCGACGGCGGAATGAATGCAGACGGCATCGACGGCGCCGGTCGCCGCTGGAAACGGATTACGCGGGAGGAATAAGCGAGGCGCGAGCGCTGTTGAGCAGAACACAACAATCAGAGCGGTGCTTAGCTGCCAAAACGAGAGACCACAGTCACCGTTTGTTCGACCGGGGCCGAGCTGTTCGCGCCCAATGCCTAGGTCGGGATCGTCATGCGGGTTGCGTTATGCGCTTCGCACTTTCCGCACCGGGCTGTTACACCATCGCCCGATTGAAATGGCGAATCTCCTCGGGCCCGCGCCTTGGACGGGCCTGTCCGATCCGGGAGGATGCATGGTCAAGCTGACGAAGATCTATACCCGCACCGGCGACAAGGGCCAGACCGGGCTGGGCGATGGCAGCCGCGTGCCGAAGGAGTCGCTCCGCGTCGGGGTCATGGGTTCGGTCGACGAGGCGAACGGCGTGCTCGGCGTGGCGCGTCTCGACGCGGTCAAGCTCGCCGATCCCGAGCCGGCGGTCACACTGCTTCGGATCCAGAACGACCTTTTCGACCTCGGCGCCGATCTCTGCATGCCGGGTGAGGATGACGGATCGGAAATCCGCCTCCGGATCACGTCGGGGCAGGTGAAGCGGCTGGAGCGGGAAATCGACGTGATGAACGCTACGCTGAAGCCATTGGCATCCTTCATTCTTCCGGGCGGGGCGCCGGCTGCAGCCTATCTCCATCTTGCGCGCAGTGTTGTGCGGCGGGCCGAGCGTGACTGCTGGGCGCTGGCCGGCCAGGAGCACGTCAACCCGGCAGCACTGCAGTACCTAAACCGCCTGAGCGACCATCTGTTCGTGATGGCGCGCTGGATCAATGCCAAGACGGACGTCGGCGACGTGTTGTGGAAGCCGGGCGCGGAGCGTTAACCCGCATTTCTCAGTGCGCCCCGACGGCATCGCGTTTTGGGGCGGCGTCCGGGCAAGTCGCGGCTTGCCGAAGCCAAGAGCATCGACCTGCGCCGGCTGCCTGCCTTGTCGCCAGATTTTCCTCCGTGCCGGCGGCGCGAGTGTGAGAAATGCGGGTTAGTCACTCGGTGAGCGCCGAGGGGCTGGGGGCGGGGGCCGCCTTTGGGACCCTGAGGAACAGCACCAGCGGCGTGATCGCGACGCACAGCAGGCCCAGCAGCCAGAAGATATTGATGAAAGCCACCATGGCCGCCTGCTGTGTGAGGCCGAG
This sequence comes from uncultured Rhodospirillales bacterium, assembly GCA_964631425.1. Lineage (GTDB taxonomy): Bacteria > Pseudomonadota > Alphaproteobacteria > BOG-932 > Roseiterribacteraceae > BOG-932. The sequence goes on along the minus strand of CAZVYC010000171.1, from coordinate 7,483 downwards.
ATTGAGCATCTCAAGTCCTCGGACGCCGCTCATCCCCGGCATGGTCGGCAGGTGGCGGAACGGCGTCATGAACTCGCTGAGGTACCCGTGATTGATCTGGGTCGACTCGACGAGCTGCGAGGACGCGATCGAGACGCCGATGGCGCTGCCGATGTTACGCATCAGGTTATAGAAGCCGGTGGCTTCGGTGCGCAGTTCCGGCGTCAGGGTGATGAAGGCGACCGTGGTGATCGGGACGTTGATGAAGCCGTTACCGGCGCCCTGCAGGAGGCCGATAAGGACAATGTCACGCGCACTCACGTTGAGCGACCAGCCCGACATCAGGTAGAGCGAGACGCCGCTGACGAACAGTCCCGTGCCGATCAGGGTGCGCGGGCCGGTCCATTTCGCGATTCGTCCGACCAGCATGATCGCCAGGATGGTGCCAACGCCACGCGGCGACATGATCAGCCCCGCGGTAAGCACCGGGTAATTGAGCTCGCCCTGCAGCATCTGCGGGGTCAGCACCATCGATCCATAATAAACGACGAAGATCAGCGTCATGATGATCGTCGACACCACGAAAGTGCGATCGCGGAACAGGCGTGCGTCGAAGAACGAGCGGCTGGTCGTGCTGGAGTGGACGACGAACATGTAGAAGGCGAAAACCGCGAGTGTGGCCTCGACCAGGATTTCGGTCGACTGGAACCAGCCCTGCTGTTCGCCGCGATCCAGCATCAGCTGCAGGCTGGCGACGGCGAGGCTCAGGAAACCGAACCCGAACCAGTCGAGCTTGCGCGCCTTGGAGCTGGCCGTCTCGGGGATGAAGGCAAGAGCTCCGGCGATTGCCAGGAATCCCAGGGGCACGTTGATGTAGAAGCACCAGCGCCAGCTGAACTCGTCGGTCAGATAGCCGCCGACGACGGGTCCCAGGATTGGCGCAATCATGACACCCATGCTGAAGATGCCCATCGCCCGGCCGATTTCGTTGCGTGGGTAGGCATCGAGCAGGATCGCCTGGGACAATGGCACCAGCGCGGCGCCGAAGAGGCCCTGCAACACCCGGAAGAGCACGATCTGGGGCAGGGTCACCGCCAAGCCGCATAGCGCGGAGGCGATGGTAAAGCCGCTGAGCGCCGTCACATACAGCCGCGTGCGCCCGAACCGCGCGGCGAGCCAACCGGTGACCGGCGTGCTGATCGCCGCGGCGACGATGTAGGAGGTCAGGACCCAGGCGACTTCGTCCTGCGTCGCGCCCAAGCTGCCCTGCATGTGCGGCAGAGCGACATTGGCGATCGTGGTGTCCAGGAGCTGCATGGTCACCGCAGCCATCGCGATCAGGGTGACCATGACCCTGTTCGGCCCATCTGAAGCGGACCGAACATGGTTCACGGTGGTCATCGGGTCGTTGTGATCATTGGGAAATAGTGGTCATTGGGGCACGCCGATCATTTGCCGGGCGGTCATTTGGCTGGCGCGGGGCCTGCGCTCGCCTGCAGAAAGGCCGGCATGTGGTGATACGCGCCGGTGTCGATATCGACATTGACCGACAGGCCGGCCCTGAGCGGCGGGTCGTCCGCGCTCACCTCCGGGATCAGCTTCAACGGCAGGCGCTGGACGATCTTCACCCAATTGCCGGTTGCATTCTCCGCCGGCAGCACCGACAGCTCCGACCCAGTCGCAGGGCTGAAGCTTTGGACATGGGCGTGGAAATTGTGGCCGGGATAGGCGTCCACGGTGAAGGTCGCCGGCTGGCCGTCGCGCACATAGGTGAGGTCGGTCTCGCGCAGGTTGGCCTCGATCCAGGTGTCGCCCGTATTGATTTCGGGGAACAGCGCCTGGCCCGCCGCTACATACTCGCCGGCGCGCACGGTGATCGTGCCGACCCGGCCGTCGACGGCCGCCCGGATCGTGGCGTGGTCGAGATTGTACGCGGCGGTGTCGCGGGCGGCCACGGCCGCCAGAACGCTCGGGAGTTTATCGTTCGGCGTATCGATATTGCCGCCCAGCTGTGCAAGCTGCGAGCGAATCTGCTGCTCCAGGCCGGCGCCCTTGGCCTTGGCTGTCACCAGGTCCCGTTCGGCCTTGTCCAGAAGCGTGCGCGATACGGCGCCGCTGTTCGCCAGCGGCGCCTGGCGGTCGAATTCCTTTTGCGCATAGATCGCATCCGCGCCGGCTTGGATCAGGTCTTGCTGGAGGCTGCGAACGGTGGCGCGCAGGGCGTCGGCGTTTTCGATCGTCCGGGCGAGATCGGCCTCTGCGGAGGCGAGCTTCAGACGATAAGGCTCAGGGTCGATCTGCACCAGGACATCGCCTTTCTTGACCGACTGGTTGTCGGTGACCGGCACCTGGACAACTTGACCCGGTACCGTCGCCGTCACGGACAGAATGCGCGACTTGATATAGGCATCATCCGTCGAGACGAAGCGCCCGCTGAACAGGTAGTAGACGCCGCCGACCACGACGAGGACGATCGGGCCCAGCAGAAGCAGAATGCGGCGCCAGGTCAGGCGACGGGCCTTGGAGCCCGGCACCAGGTTGGTTACCGGAGCGGGCGCGATCGGTGCGGAGCGTTCGGCGTGGGTCATGGCGTTTCCAACAGGCGGATCAATCGGGTTTTGATGGTTGACAACGTCGCGACAAGCTGTTCGCGCTCAGCCGTCGAGAGATCGGCCAGCATATCGTCGCGCAGCTTTTGACCGATCACGATGACCTCCTCCATGACCGCATCGGCCTTGGGGGTCATCGAGACAAGCTTCACGCGCCGGTCGCTCGCGTCCGGCTTCCGATCGATCCAGCCCGCGGCTTCGAGCCGGTCGATCAGCCTGGCGATGGTCGCGGTTTCCACTTCCATGATCTCAGCCAGCGCTGCCTGGGTCATCGGGCCCAGACGCCGCAAATTGCCCAGCGCGTGCCATTGCGCCCGAGTAAGGCCGATCGTGCTTAGCCGGCGGTCCGCCAGCTTTCGGATCAGGCGCGAGGTATCGGCCAGAAGCCAGTTGATCGAGCTGATATCGGCAGGGGATCCCATTCCCCTAAAATAAATAGCTAGCTAATGATTAGCAAGCACCCGAACAGCTCGGGGGAACCTCTATGGCGTCATTGGCTTCAATGACGCCGGGGCGGGCTGCGCTCAGGCGATCCTTGCGCTTTCGCTACCACCGGCGCCTTGGCTGTGTCGGCAGTCGCTTGATTCTCCAGCGCGCTGCAGTCGGCGTCCTCGCCTTTGCCGGGCTCGATGAAGCCGAGCACGGAGGCGAGCGGCGTCAGCAGCGCGCCCAGCGCCACGGCGGCTCCGCCGCGGGCGATTGTCTCGGCGCCCACTCCGATCTCCGGCTTCCTGAAGGTCCCGCCAATCTTGATCGGGCCGCCAAGGGAAAGGCCGGGACTCTTCAGTTGGCCTTTGATGGAGAGGTTGAGATGTTCGTCGGCCAGGTTGATCGTGCCGTTGCCAGTAATTAATGCCGCGTCGGTGTCGAAAACCAGCGTGCGGGCCGTCATCACGCCTTTCTCGACCGGGAAGTCGACAACCATGCAACGCAGCGGCGTCTGCGCCTTGGTATCGCCGGTAATCACGAGACCGAGCGCCTTGTCCACATCCAAGCCCAGAATGTCGACCCCGAGCTTGCTGATGGAGCCATGGTCGACAATCGCGCTGACTTCGCCATCGGCGGTGCCAAGGGACTCGTGCACCGAGTTGCCCGTTCCATGGAGCCGGGCGCGGCCGTCGATGATGCCGCTGCCGCCCCCAGCAATGCCGGCGTGTTCGAAGAACTGGGCAATCTGGAACCGGTGAAATCGAACGTCGTAGTCGGTCTGAACGGTATCCTGCCGAGCATCGATCGTGATGTTGGAGCCGATCCGGCCACCTGCCACACCGATTCGAAGGGGATCCAGCTTCATGAGCGCGTGATCCAGCTTGAGATGCAGGTCGACATCTTCGAGCGGCAGGTGCTGAGCCTGGATGTGCTCGCCCTTGAACTGGACGTCCGCGTCGACGTTGCGGACCTCATTGAGGTCAAGCGGGGCATCCGGCAGCACCCGGTTGGCCGCTTCGAGTCGTTTTTCCAGTTCGCGCTGCGCTTCGGAGACCGGGCGCCCGGGCGCGGTCGATCCGGGAGCACCGACAAGGAGGCCCAGATCGGCGAAATCGAGTGTCCTGGAGGTGAGGTTGCCGGTGACGTCGATCCGTTTTCCCTCGTCGTCGAAGCGCAGCGAGCCGGCCAGATCGCTCTTTCCCACCGTTCCGTCGAAATTCTTGAACACCCAAGCCTTGCCGTCCCGGTCGAGGGTTCCTTGCAAGTGATAGGGTGGTGTCGCCGGCGCGGGGACGCCGAAGATCGGATAGAGATCGTGGGCATTGTCGCCTTGCGCCGTCAGCTTCAGGTTCATGTCTGTCAGCTTGAACGGATCGGTGACCGTGCCTTTGATCGTCACCTTGGTTGCGCCGACGGATGCGCCGGCATCGACGTCATAGGGCCGCTTCGTATCCCGCAGATCGTTCAGCGAGTCGCCGGTCAGCCGGATCGTGAAGGGAGCCTGGCGATAGGTGCCGTGACCGGTGAGCGCGAACTTGTCATCTCCGCTGCCGCCGGTCGCCTGGACGGTCGCGATCGTGCCCTCGATCTCGGTATGCTTCGCGGCGTCGTGATAGGACACCTTTCCGTCTGCAATCTTCAGCATGCCGATGACCGGCACGCTGGAACGGCTGCCGGGACCACTGCTTTTGGCGGACACCCAGTTGGCCTTGCCGTTCGCGTCACGCCGGAGGTTCAGGATCGGGCGGTCGATCGAAATCTCGGGGAAATCCAGCTTCGCCTTCAACAGCTGCCCGAGGTCGATCGATACGGCGACCTTGCCGATCGTGCCGACCTTCGAAGCATCCGGGAAACTCGGGTCCTCTATCCGCACCTGGTTGAACTCGATACGAGGAACCCAGGATTTCGTGCCGGTGATCGGCCCGTCGATATGGACCTGCTTGCCGGTCAGCGACGAGAGCTTGGCTTCGAGCGGTCCGCGCAACCAGCTCCATTGAAAGAAGACGATCACGAGAGTGACCACCACGACGATCAGCGCCAAGGCGCCGCCGATCCATGTCAGAGCTTTCCTCATCGTACGGCTTTTTGCAATGTCACCGTTTTCCCCACTTCGGGGAAACGGCAGCCGTCGACATTAGTTCCGGCTTGAGACCCGGCGCTATTTGCCCGCGAGGGTGGCCGGCCACGGCATGATTGGCACGGCGCTGACGCTGTTCTTGGGCGATCCGTCGATCAACTTGTCGCTGTAGGCAAGATAGACCAGCGTATTGCGCTTCTGATCAAGGAAGCGCACGACGCGCAGCCTCTTGAACAGAACCGAGCGTTTTTCGGTGAAGACCTCGTCGCCGGGATCGAATTTTCCCTTGATCGCGATCGGACCGGTCTGCCGGCAAGCGATCGAGGCGTCGGACGTGTCCTCGGCCAGCCCCAGCCCGCCTTTGATGCCGCCGGTGCGGGCGGCGGAAAGATAGCAGGTGACGCCATCCACCTCGGGATCGTCGAAGGCCTGGACGATGATCTTGTTATCGGGGCCGAGCATTTTGAACGTGGTATTGACGCTGCCAATATCTTCGGCATGGGTGACCCCACCGAGTGCGAGCAGCAACGGCAGAGCCGTCAAGATGGTGCGGGTGATGGTCGTCTCTCCGGTTCGGGCGCCGCCGCGCGTGTGTGGCGGCCAAGCAAGGCGGCATTCAGCTCGCCGCCGAATATAAAGATAATTGCGCTGACATAGAAGAACAGCAGCGTGATGATGACCCCGCCGAGGCTGCCGTAGGTCGAGGCATAGTTCGCGAAATGCCCGAAATAGAGGGTCAGCAGGCTGGCCGCGACGATCCATAAGGCGGTGGTGGTGAGCGCGCCCGGGAGGATCTGGCGGAAGGTGAGCTGGCAATCTGGAAGCACGCGGTGGAGCGCCACCACCGAGAGCAAAAGGATGATCGCCGTCAGGGCGTAGCGCGCCACGTGCCAGAGACTTTGATCGTTCGGATCGACGATGCCGAACCAGCCGAGGAGGCGCCAAATCCAGGGGCCGAGGATGATCGCCGCCGACGCCGTCATGATGATGATCGATCCGACGATGACGACGGCGAAGTCGATGACCTTGCGAAGCCAGAAAGGCCGCTTGTCGGTCACGCCATAGGCCAGATTGAGCGCCAGCCTGAGAGCCGCCACGCCGGAGCCTGCCGAGTACAGCGCGAGGACGAGTCCGAAGGTCAGCAGCCCACTGTTGCGGTTTTGGATGACCTCGTTCAGCGCCGGCTGCAAGGTCTTCATCACGTCCGGGGGTGCGAAAAGCGACATGGTCGAGATGAAATCCAGGCCGGTCCGCGTGTCGCCGATGAAACCGGCGATCGAGACCAGGAAAATCAGGAAGGGAAACAGCGACAGCATTGTCGTGAACGCGATGTATCCGGCGATCTCGATGCCGTTGCGCGACACCAGACCCTCAGAGGCGCCCCAAACCAGGCGTGAGATGTGCCCCAAATTCATAGCGCGCCATCTTTCCCTTTGGCGGTCGCCGCCTTGCCGGTCGAGGAGGCCAGGCGGCGTTGCAGGAACGCCAGGACCGCAACCTCCTCAGGCGACAGGTGTTCGATGTCCTGCGCCAGGGTTTCGTCGACGTCAGACTTGAGACCGGCCGCCAAGGTACCATCGAAATAGGCCGCGAACACGTCCGGATGGACATAGCATTTCCGGCAGATCGACGCCGTATTGCCGAGCTGGCCAGCGACCTTCTCGATGGCACGGGTAATGTTCCGCTTCGCGGCCGCTTCGGAATCGAAGGCCTCGAATTCCTGCAGGGCGAGCGTCGCCAGCACCGTCCCGGCCCATGTCCGGAAATCCTTGGCGGTGAACTCGGCGCCGCCGGCCTCCTTCAGATAGGCGTTGACGTCATCCGACGCGACGCTGTGGCGGTCGCCGGCGCCGTCGACATACTGGAACAACTCCTGGCCCGGGAGATCGCGGCACGCTTTGACGATCCGTGCCAGCCGGCGGTCCCGAAGGTCGAGGCGGCGCAGCTTGCCGCTCTTCGCCCGAAACTCGAAATGCACCACGTCCCCGTCGATCGCGACATGGCGATTGCGCAGCGTCGTCAGGCCATAGCTGGCATTTTCCCGGGCATATTCCGCGTTGCCGATGCGGATCAACGTGGTTTCGAGCAGCCGCACGATGGTCGCAATGATCTTCTCCCGCGGCAGTCCTTTGCGATTCAGGTCGTGCGCCACCTGCGCTCGAATAGCCGGCAGCGCCCGGCCGAAGGCGGCCATGCGGTCATATTTCGTCTCATCCCGTGAGGCGCGCCACTTGGCGTGGTAGCGGTATTGCTTACGCCCGCGCGTGTCGAAACCGGTGGCCTGAAGGTGACCGTGTGCGCTGGGGCAGATCCAGACATCGCGCCAGGCTGGCGGGATCGCCAACGCCCGGATGCGCGCGAGAGTGGCTGCATCGGTGATTTTGCGACC
>CAZVYC010000170.1:0-11779 GCA_964631425.1 uncultured Rhodospirillales bacterium | reverse complement strand
CTGATACAGGTCTTCGAGCAGCGTTCGGCGGTCTTCCGGTTTCGCTTGGAAATTGCGGAAGATGTTCTCGACCAGGATCACCGCGGAGTCGACGATGATACCGAAATCAACGGCGCCCACCGACAGCAGGTTGGCGTCCTCGCCTTGCAGTACCAGCAGGATCACTGCGAAGAACAGCGCGATCGGTATGTTGACGCCGACGATGACGGCACTGCGCAGGTCGCCCAAGAAGATCCACTGGATGAAGAAGACCAGCAGACAGCCGAACACCAGGTTGTGCAGCACCGTGTGGGTCGTCACCTTGACCAGCGAGGTGCGGTCGTAATACGGCACGACCTTGACTCCCTTAGGCAGGGAGGCATCGTGGTTCAACTGATCGACCATCGCCTTGATCTTCGGCACGATGTCGTTCGTGTGCTGGGTCCGGCCCATGACCACAATGGCCGCGGAGATGTCGTCGTCATGGTCGCGGCCGGCGATGCCTAGCCTCGGCACATAGCCGATATAGACCCGGGCCACGTCCTTGACCTGCACCGGGATGCCGTTGGCCTGGGTCAGGACGACATTCTCGATGTCGTTCACCTTGTAGCCCTTGGTCAGGTCGTCTGCCCCGCCGTCCTCGACCAGGCCGACGCCCCGGATATTGATCGATTGCTCGCCGATATCGATCTCGCGTCCGCCGACATTGATGTTGGCGTTGCCGAGCGCGCTCATCAGCTGCGGCACGGTGATGCCGTAGGCCTCGAGCTTGCGCAGGTCGGCCTCCACCTCGAACTCCTTGGTCGTGCCGCCCCAGCTGTTGATCGCCACCACGCCCGGGATGGTCGACAGGCGGCGGGCGACGATCCAGTCCTGCACGGTACGCAGGTTAGTCAGTCCGAAATGCGGCGGCCCGACCACCTGGTAGCGATAGATCTCGCCCACCAGGCTCGATTGCTGGATCTGCGGCACCTGCCCGGCGGGCAGCGAGACGTTCTGCTGCAGGCTCAGCGCCGCCTGGGTGTAGGCGAAATAATAGTCGACGCCATATTTGAAGGTGACGCGGACGAAGGACAGGCCGTAGAACGACGTTGAGCGGATATTGGCGATGCCGGGTGTGGAATAGAGCCCGATCTCCATCGGGATCGTGTAATATCGCTCCATCTCCTCCGCAGAAAGGCCCGGCGCCTGGGCGGTGATCTCCAGGATGACGGGCGCCGGGTTGGGATAGGCCTCGATGTTCAGTTTGGTGAACGCGATCAGCCCGGCCGCGCCAAACACGATCAGCCCCAGGATGACCATGGTGCGCCGGGTCAGGACGAAGGCGACGAGCGACTTCAGCACGAGCTGCCTCTTTGAATGACGATGATGGGCCGAACCGGACGGATGGGCCTCAGGTGGGGCCGCCGTTCAGCACGTTGTCGAGCAGCAGCGCTCCTTTGGTCGCGACCAGCTCGCCCTGCTTCAGCCCGTCGGTTATCTGATCGAACTGATTCTTCTGCAGCCCGATTTTGACGATCCGCTGGGTGAAATGGCGCCGGTCCTGGGTGACCCAAACCGTCATCGTGCCGTCACCTTCGCGCACCACGGCATCCCACGGCACCGCGATCCCGGTGACGGGGTCGCCGGTGTCGATGACGAAGGTCGCGAACATGCCGGGCCGAAGCTGGGTCTGCGGGTCGGCCACCTCGGACCGGACGAGAAGCCGGTGGATCAAGGGGTCGATCGCCGTGGCGAGGCGGGAAATCTTTCCTTCGAACACACGGCCCGGATAGGCCATGACCGAGACCTTGATCGCCTGTCCCACGCGGAAGGCCGCGCTGTCGACCTCCGGCACGTTGGCGATCATCCAGACGGTCGAAAGATCGGCGACGGTATAGGGCGGGGGTGGGTTGCCCGGCTGCACCAGCAGGCCCGGCTGGGCGTTGCGCGCGGTGACCCGGCCGGTGACCGGGCTCGGCACGATCAGCACCTGGTCGACCTTGCGATCTCTGACCATGCGGTCCATGTCGGCATCGGTTTTGCCGAAGATGCGCACGGCGTCGCGCGCGGCGCGCTGTGCCGCTTCCGCCGTCTGCTGGTCCGAGACTGCCTGCTCCAGGTCCTTCTGGGCCAGCCCCTGCCTGGCATAGAGCTCTTTCGCGCGCGCCAGCGCCCTGGTGGTGAGGTCGAGCACGCCTGCGGCGGCGATCAGGGTCGACTCGGCCTGGATCAGGTCGGGGCTCTCGATCGTGAACAGGGTCTGGCCCTTCTTCACCTCGTCGCCCAGCTTGGCGAACGCGTCGATGACCCGCCCCTGATAGGGCGTGAACACCTGGACGGCCATGTCCTCGTTGTAGTCGATGTTGCCGAACGCTTCCTTCTCCACGGGGAACACGTGCTCCGTCACCGGTTCGACCGTGATCGACCTCGACTGCTCCTCGTTGAGCGCGAGCGTCGGCGGCCCGGATGGGACGGGGGGCGCGGCGTTTATCGCAGGCGCATCCGCCGCGGCACCGGCGGTGCTCCTGAGATAAACGCCTGCCGCCATGACCAGCAGGGCGGCGGTGCCGGCCGCTGCGATCTTCTTGTCGAACCGCATCGATTGGGACTCCGCTTCAATATGCGCGGGCTTGTGAACGCGCGCGATGGTGTGCGCCGTCCGGGTGCGGGTCTACTGGGAGGAATCACAGTGCATACTGTGACTTGTCCCAGTTCCGCGCATGCTCGGCCGCATCCTAGGATCGGCGCCGATCCCGGCGGGCACCCGCTACGGTCGTCAGTTTCTTCTGGAAAAGACATGCGGATCGAGCTCACGCGACTTGCCGCCGTTCTGGCCACGACGACCGTGCTGTCCGGCTGCGCCGTCGGCCCGGATTTCAAGCGGCCCGATCCGCCCCAGAACGCCGGCTATGCGCCCAAGCCGCTGCCCGACGTCACCGTGGCCGCCGCGGTCTATGGTGGCGGGGCGCAGCATTTCGCTTCCGGCAAGGACGTTCCGTTCGATTGGTGGACTGTCTTCCGGTCGCCGGCGCTGAACGCCCTTGTGGAAAAGGCCTTCCGCGCCAACCCGACGATCACCGCGGCCCAGGCGGCGCTCGGGCAGGCCGAGGAAAACGTCTATGCCCAGCAGGGCTATTTCTTCCCGACGATCGGGGTGGGCTACCAGTTCGAACGCCAGAAACTGGCCGGCAACCTGTCCGGCACCTCGGCGCCCGGCGTTCAGGGCAACGGCACGGCAATCACGGCCTTCCAGAACTCGAGCGCAAACCCGATCGTGCCAGGCGCGAGGCATAACACGCCGCTGTTCTTCAACTTTCACACCGCCCAACTTACGGTCGGCTATACGCCCGACGCCTTCGGGCTGAACCGCCGCCAGGTCGAGTCGCTCGAAGCCCAGGCCGCGGTGCAGCGCTTCGAGCTCGAGGCGACCTATATCACGCTGGCCGCGAACGTCGTCGCCGCGGCGATCCAGGAAGTCTCCGTCCGCACGCAGATCGCGGCAGTCAACGACATCATCGCGGTCAACGAAAAGGGCCTCCAGATTCTGCGCGACCAGCAGAAATACGGGTACGCCATGGGCATCGATGTTGCTGCCCAGGAGGCCGCGCTGGCTGCCGCGAAGGCGATGTTGCCGCCGTTGCAAAGCCAGCTCGAACAGACCCGCGACCTGATCCGCGCGCTGGTGGGAAACCTGCCGAACGAGGATGTCGACGTGACGTTCGAACTTGCCTCGCTGCACATGCCCGAGGACCTACCGCTCAGTATACCCTCCAAAATTGTCGAGCAGCGGCCGGATGTCCGCGCCGCGGAGGAGCAGCTGCGCCAGGCCAACGCCCAGGTTGGGATGGCCGTTGCAAACCGGCTGCCGGTCTTCAACTTGAGCGGCACATTTGGGGGCACGGCGACTGAGTTCACCCAAATGTTCGCGCCCGGCGGCCCGTTCTGGACTCTCGTCGGCTCCGTCTCGCAGACCGTGTTCGACGGCGGTACGCTCCTGCACCAGGAGCGCGCGGCCGACCAGGCGCTCTACCAGGCGGCGGCGCAATATCGCAGCACGGTGATCACGGCCTACCAGAACGTCGCCGACACGCTGCACGCGCTGGTGTCGGACGCCGATGCGCTGTCGGCCGCGCTGGAGGCCGAGCGGGCGGCGAAAAAGACGCTCGACCTGACGGGCGCGCAGGAACAGTCAGGTTATGTCAACTATTTGACCTTGCTCAATGCTGAGCAAGGCTATGAGCAGGCCCTGTTGAACCTCATACAGGCGCAGACGAACCGGTTCGGCGACACCGCGGCCTTGTTCCAGGCGCTGGGCGGCGGCTGGTGGAACCGCACGATGCCCGATATCGAGAAGGAACCGGGCTTCAGCCCGGTTGACCTTGTCAAAGGCCCTTAGAAGCCTTCATTCGCCTTGTCACCGAGGTGGCCTTGACCGAGAAAATGCCAGGAGGGCAAGCCCATGCCGCCTACGGGACTCGACCATGGTTGCCAATGAAAAACAACAGTCTGGCCGTTTCCAGCTAAGTCCTTGCTTTGTTTGGGTTCCGGGCCTGGCCGCGATGAGGACCTCGCCCTCATGGTCGACCATCCGACCGAGCGTCCTTAAGCGCCTTCTCCCTATGTTAGCCGCACATCAAAGGCCCGCTCGACGAACCAGGCGCTGGCGAGGATGATGATACAGGTTGAGCCGCCCTCGAGAACGACCCGTGCATAAAAGCGGAATGGTCGGAGCGCGAAGGCCGCGGGAAGGAAGATCGCTACGATGGCAAGTTGCCCGAGTTCCACGCCCAGGTTGAATCCGATGAGGGCCAGGTACAGCGTCTCGCGGGGAAGGCCCAACTCGAACAGCACATTGGCGAAGCCGAGCCCGTGAACCAGCCCAAACGCGAAAGCCACAGGCCAAGTGCGTTCTCGAAATAGAGGATAGATATTGTTTACCGCCGCAATAATGACGGAAACAGCGATCGTGGACTCGACAAGTCGCGATGGAACCGAGATCACGCCCAACACGGCGCAGCTCAGTGTGATCGAATGAGCGATGGTGAATGCGGTCACCGTTTTCAGTACTGAGAAAAGCGCGGGTCGAAAGCTTGCGGTGGGGCGCCATCCCGCCTTGTCTCGCCGTAGGACCGAGGGCAGCAGCAGAGCGATCAGAAACAGGATGTGATCGTAGCCCGTCCAGATGTGCCAGACCCCCTCATCGATGTAGTTCCCAAATTGCGCTCGCCAATCTAGGGGTGCATTGTCGAGGGCCATCGAACGCCGGTCCGGGCTAAAGACGCCTGTCATCGCGTGTCCGTCGCGGATGATGTTCAACAACCCGCGATGTTGCGGATCGATATCGAAGAACAAGCTGTAGCTAATCGAGAGCGCCGTTGGCGACGACGTCATACATGAGCCAGCGAAGCGGAGGACTGCGTAGCCGCCGTCGCTATGCTGGTCGATCAGCAGCTCTGTCGCCTTGACTGGGCAAGCTGTTCCGTCCGCCACAATAGCCAAGTGCGCCAGCGCGTACCGGGAAATATCGCTCCGATGCGCCTGGACCTCCGACCAGCTTAATTTGCCGTCGCCATTGTCATCTAGACCGATCGCGAAATCGAGATCGCGCAAAGCAATATCCCATTGCCCCCCGATTGCGCCGCCGCTTACCCGTGTCGTCAAGTAGCTGTCGCTCGGCTTGTGCGCCGATGCTCCTGTGGTTTCACAGCATAAAGACAGTAGTATGAAGAGGAGGACGCGAAACATTAGCTGCGCCCTTGCGTGATTTGGTGGACGAGTTCCTCGATGGCCTTGTCCTCAAGCCGGGATTGTTTCAGCCAGGCGATGGCGGGCTTCGCGGCCGCGGGGTCCGCCGCCATTGCAGCCTCCAATAAGATTCTGAGATCGGCGGGCTCATGCTGCACGCGCCAGTTGGCCTGCGCCAGCTGGAGCGCTTCATGCGGGCGTTTCATCAACAACAGCTCAAAGCGGGCTTGCTCACGTTGGTGAACCCGATCCCCCCGCGCGCCGGCGACCGCGAAGCGTTGCTGGAGGTCGGCGACGTGGGACGCCAGAGCTTCCTCCCCGAGATCTTGTTCGGCTAGCGCCAGCCGTAGCAGAAGGGGATCGATCCGGGTCTGGTTGCGAAGGAGAGATACAACTTCGGAGGGCCGGCGCTGATCGAGTAAAAAGTCGGCGTAAGCGCCAAGCAGGTAGCCATCCTGACTGTTCAGCGCCATCGCTTGACGGAAATACTGCTCCGCACGCTCCGATTGTCCCAAGCGCTCGGCCATCTCGGCCAACACTGTTAAGGAAAACAGTGCGACAGGTGCTTCGGTTTGCGCACCGAAGGCGCGGTAGGCGGCCTCCAGGTCGTGCAAGCTGTCGGCGCCCTGGCCTATCAGGCTGGCCACCGAGTCGGTGCAAGTGCGAGCGATAAGATCAGCAACCAACGGAGATAGTGAGCCGCAGTCGGCCAGCGCTTCTGAAAACTCTCCCCGGACTTGTCGGACGATCGCCCGCGTCAGAAGAGCTTGAGCATTGTCCGGTTGTTTTCGAAGCACATCCCCCAAATCCGCAAGGGCGCCATCAAAGTCGTGGCGGCTTTGCTTGATCGTGGCCCGCAGCAAGATGACGCTTGGCGGTGGAGTATCTAAAGACCACCAGGGCGCCAGTGCGGACTCCGCGTAGCCATTATAGCGGGGATCGGAGAGGGTCCGGGCCAGATCTATATCGGTTTGCGCGGTCTTTAGTGCCAGATCAAGCTGATCCGGCGCGCGACGAAGCAGAGCATGCAGAGCATTTGACCTGCGGGCCGCAGGGCTTGATGCCGTCGGAAGTTCCGCGACAATTTCGTCGTCGCTCTTTGGCGTGTAGGGGGCGGCGTTCAGTGGCATGGCGGCTACCAAAGCCAGAAGACCGCACATAGTCACGACTGCCCGGTGGGCGAGGAGGTGTCTCACGACTCGTCCTCGCCCCCAGGCCGATCTTTGCCTACCGGTCATATGACCCAAACGTCTGCCCGCTCGGTTTATGGGATTGGTTGTCCCTCCAACTGAGATGGCGCCTGAGCCGACGCTTGCGGCGACCCGGCGATCGGAGCCGTCACATACGGAAACGTCACGTCAAAGAACGACGCGTTGTGCCGTACGCCGTCGGTCAGCTCCACATTACCTGACGGCGCGTTCGATGGTCCGCCGAACAATCCCAAACTGTAGAGCTTACCCATGAAGACGCGCAGCGAGATGTCCACGACGTCGTCGCCCGGGCGTCGGCCGTTAGGATAGCCGGCTGCATCGTTCGCTATCACCCCCAGCGGGTTTTGCGTCGCCGCCGGCACAACCGGCGTCTGCGTATTAAGCCGCATTTCTTCCGCGGGCCTTACATGGGCCGGCTGATTGACACCGGCGATCCCGGTTAGAAAGACCGCTACAAGGTCCTGCCGCGGGAGCTGTGTTGGGGCGGTTAGCACTCCGGGAAACAGAGTGGCGAGAATCGCAGGGAAGCTCGGGTTGGTCACATAGGTCAGAAACTGAGCATCGTCGTGCGGTTGGCTTGCATTGAATTTATCTTTATCCGGCAGGCCGATGGCGAGTTCATTCACCAAAGGATTGCCCAGTCGCGATACTTGCCTGATTTCGGGTTTGGAATCCTCTGTGTCTTGAGCATTTCCGGGACTCCGCGAGCGGATTTTATAAGCGCTCGTCCAACCGCCGATGACAGGATCACGGGCCACCAAGCACGCGATCGGCGCTTCGATTGCCAGCGACGTCACGTTCTTGTGGGCGAGATCGTCTGTTGCTGAATTGGCGAATTGTTCACCAATCGGATGGGCGTAATTGACCAGATCGAAAGTTTCTCCAAGATTTATGTAGAAGGAATCCTTGCGTTGACCGGCAAACAGTTTTCCCGTCCCGCATTTTCCCGGAAACCGCACAGTGTAGATATACTGGTTCGCATAGCTCTGATAGTCGGCGATGGTTTTATGCCCGATGTTATCGATCGGCTTGGTAAAGAATGTACTGCCGGTTTCGTCGTTGACTAAAGTAGTGGTAGATTTCCAATTTCCATCCTTATCGAAAAGAATTATGTCGACTTGATAAGTTTCGATTACGTTGAGATTGGTAGTGGGATTGTCGGCGGCCACCGGACCCAACTGCACCAGCGGCACAGCCACATCCTGGTCGCCGACCGGCACAGTCAGACCTTGGACGGTGTTGAAAAAGCGGAACCGGGCAATGATGTGAGCCTTTCCGTCCCCGCGGTTATCGACATCAATGTCGTAAAAGGCCTGTGGATCCATCTCGTAATAATTGGGACCAGCGCCTGGCTCCTGAAGGGGCTGGTAGTTGGCGATCAGCGTAACGTAATCGCTGCGTCCCGCTTCATAGCTGCGGAACATGTAAAAATCAGTCGCATCGAGCTTGGGTATCTGGGTGATGCCGGGTGCCTCACGGTGACTGGAAGCCCGCCCTATGCTGGTCGTTCCCAGTATGATGGCCGCTCCTAAGAGTAAACAAGTCACACTTCTGTTATGTGTCATTGTACTCTCCCGTTCACGCGCACCGGTCGGGATGACTTGTGCCTTAGATGGTAAAACGTGGACAAAATCGAATCGTGTCAAGTATTTTTGAAATATTTTTTTGTATACGTGGGCACATATGAATAATGTATCAATAAATGCTACGTATGAGCTAATACAAGTGAGTTACGTCTGGGTTGAGCCTGCTTTTCCGGCCGGCCCTGTTGGGGGCAGTGCTCCTGCTCATCCATCAGACAGCTGTCGTGCGTCGCTACTACAATCCATGATTCACGCGGTAGCGAAGGGACTGATCAAGGACATGCGAGCGACGCTGGACGCGTTCAACATTTCGCGATTCCCGCATGCCCCCAAACATTTCGATTTTTCTCGAATAGTCGTTGACATATGGCGGGCGGCCTCATAATTTCCAACAATATCGAAATATGGAGACACGATGGAAGCCGAGCAGGTTATTGCAGCACTCGGGGCGCTCGCACATGAGACGCGGCTAGAGGTCTTCCGCATGCTGGTACAGCGCGGCCCGGACGGGCTGCCGGCCGGCGTGATCTCGGAAAGGCTCGGTCTGGCGCCATCGTCCCTGAGCTTTCATCTGCAACAGCTCAGCCATGCCGGCCTTGTTACTCATCGGCGCGTCAGCCGTCAGATCATCTATGCGACCGACTTCACGGCAATGAACGCGGTCATGGGCTACCTGACTGAAAACTGTTGCGGGGCTGGGGAGACGTGCGCGCCCGCCTGCCGTCCAGAAACCACGGGTGCCGATGCGCTCGAAGGCGAGGCGTCGTGACGGCCGATATTGCTACGCGGCCGGCCGGCCTTACCCGCGCCGTGGCGCGGGCGGCCTTGTTTGAACTGATCGCCACGGCGTTTCTGCTGATCGCCGTCGTCGGTTCGGGCATCATGGCGGAGCGGCTCTGTGGCGGGAACACGGGCCTCGCGCTGCTCGCCAACGCGGTTGCGACGGGGGCCGCGCTGATCGCCCTGATCCTGGCGTTCGGGCCGCAATCCGGCGCGCATATGAATCCTGTGGTGACGCTCGCCGCCGCGGCGACGGACGGCCTCGCGTGGCACGCGGTGCCGGCCTATATTTCCGGCCAGATCCTCGGCGCAGTCCTGGGGGTCTGGCTCGCGCACATCATGTTCGGGCTGCCGGTGCTCGAGTTTTCCCACCACATTCGCAGCGGCCTCGGCCAATGGGTGGCCGAAATCGTCGCGACGTTCGGCCTCCTCATGGTGATCTGGGGTTCCCTTGCGCACAAAGAGCCGGTCACGGCCTTTGCTGTCGCGGCATACATTACGGGAGCCTACTGGTTCACGGCGTCGACATCGTTCGCTAATCCGGCGGTGACGATCGCACGGTCCTTGAGCGACACGTTCGCCGGCATCCGCCCGATCGATGCGCCCGGCTTCATCCTTGCGCAGCTGGTCGCCCTGGGTCTGGCGCTGCCGCTGTTGCGCTATCACTCAAAAGCCGACTAGGAGCCGATCGCCGTGACGGTGACGATCTACCATAACCCCGCCTGCGGCACGTCGCGGAATGTGCTCGCCATGATCCGCAACGCCGGGATCGAACCGACCATCATCGAATATTTGAAAACGCCGCCGACACGCGACGCGCTGCTAGACCTCGTTGCCCGCATGGGAGTCCCGCTGCGCTCGATCTTGCGCAAGAAGGGAACACCATTCGAAGAACTGGGCCTCGGTGATCCCACGCTGAGCGACGCCGCGTTGCTGGATGCGATCGATCGGCATCCGATACTCATCAACCGGCCGATCGTCGCCACACCGCTCGGCGTGAAGCTCTGCCGGCCGTCGGAAACGGTTCTCGATCTTCTCGACGCGCCGCAACGGACGGCTTTCGTGAAAGAAGACGGCGAGCCGATTGTGATGGCTCATCCCCTCGGGGCCGACGCATTGGGCGAGCTGGAGACGCAGCTCGCGTCCGCCGAGTTGCCTACGGCTGATATCCGTGCGCCTGGTCGCCGCTTCTACCGCTTCACGACGACGACCGGCGAGCCGCTCGGCTTTGGTGGTCTCGAAGGCGAGGGCGAGGATCGGTTGTTGCGATCGCTGGTGCTGACCCCGGCCGAACGCAAGAAAGGATTCGGCAAGGCGGCAGCGGCAACGCTGGAACGCCTGGCCGCACAAGACGGGGCGTGGCGGCTTCATGTGCTGACGACGACGGCAGCGCCATTTTTTGAACGACTTGGTTACAAGGCCGGCGATCGACAAAAAGCGCCGGCGGCAATTGCCGCCTCGGCAGAGTTCGCGGAGCTGTGCCCGTCAACGGCGCGGTATCTGGTCAAGGATGTGCGGCTAAGCTGGTAGGTTGATCCAGCCTAACCCTTGCATCGGAACCCGTCCCCGTCACCAGAGCGCGACGTCGGTCCGCGCTTAACGCGCCGCTTTGTACAAGGTCGAAGCGGCCCCTGACACTGCATGGACCGCCTCGATCCGTCTCTCGTCAAGCTGCCATATCCACCGGCGACGCAGTTTCCTTCTTCGGCGCCTCAGCGATCAGCGCTTCCGTCGTAATCATCAGGCCCCCAACCGAAGCTGCGTCCTGCAAGGCGGTTCGGACGACTTTCGTGGGATCCACGATGCCTGCGGCAACGAGATCTCGATACTGGTCCGACTGGGCGTCATAGCCCACCTGATAGTCCTGAGCCTCATTCAACTTGCCGATGACGACGGAACTGTCGACACCTGCGTTGGATGCGATCTGCCGCGCCGGCGCCTCCAGTGCTCGCTTGACGATATCGATTCCCTTCCGCTGATCGTCATTCGCGGGCTTGAGACCCTCGAGCGCGCGTATGGCGCGCAGCAGAGCGACCCCTCCGCCCGGCAAGATGCCCTCCTCGACCGCGGCACGGGTGGCGTGCATCGCGTCTTCGACGCGGTCCTTGCGCTCCTTCACCTCGACCTCGGTCGAGCCCCCGACCCGGATCACCGCAACGCCGCCGGCGAGCTTGGCGAGCCGCTCCTGCAATTTCTCGCGATCATAATCCGATGTGGTCTCCTCGATCTGCACCCGGATCTGCTGCGTACGGGCCTCGATATCCGCCTTGGCGCCGGCGCCGTCGACGATCGTCGTCGTCTCTTTCTCAATCCGGACTTTCTTGGCCTTGCCGAGCATCGCGAGGGTTACATTTTCGAGCTTGATTCCGAGATCTTCGCTGACCAGCTGACCGCCGGTGAGGACTGCGATATCCTCAAGCATCGCCTTGCGGCGATCACCGAAGCCGGGCGCCTTCACCGCCGCGACCTTCAGGCCACCGCGCAGCTTGTTGACCACGA
>CAZVYC010000169.1:0-11823 GCA_964631425.1 uncultured Rhodospirillales bacterium | reverse complement strand
GACCTCGTGCTGCGCCTCGCGCGCGAGCACGAGGTGCTGATCACGATCGAGGAGGGATCGACGGGCGGCTTCGGTGCGTTTGTGCTGCAGCATTTGGCCGAATCGGGCGCGCTCGATTCCGGCCTCAAGATTCGCCCGATGGTTCTGCCTGATCGTTTCATCGACCATGACACGCCCAACGCGCAATACGAGACGGCTGGTCTCAATGCCTCCGGGATCGTCGCGACAGCGCTTATGGCGCTGGGCCGTCCGGCCGCCACCGCCTATGCCTGAGCAGGAGTAGACATGAGGTTTCTCTTCACCGCCGCTCTCGCCCTCCTGATCGCTGAACCGGCGCTTGCGGCTAACGATCCGAAGGCGACGATCGAAGCGTTCGATAATGTGCTGCTGGACGTGATGAAGAATGCCGACAAGCTCGGCTACAAGGGGCGCTATGACAAGCTGGCCCCGGTCATCGAGCAGACTTACGACCTTCCCCTGATGGCCCGTATTTCGGTCGGCCCGCAATGGGCGACGTTGTCGCCTGAGGACCAAGCCAAAATCATAGAAGCCTTCAAGAAGCTGTCGATCGCCACCTATGCCGCGCGCTTCGACGGATATGACGGTGAAAGTTTCCAGGTCACCGGCGAATCGCCCACCACCGGCGGCGACGATATCGTCGACACCAAGATGCTGCGCCCGCACGACGATGCGGTCGACCTCAATTACCGGCTGCGCAAGAGCGGCAACGACTGGAAGGTCATCGATGTCTTCCTGTCCGGCACGATCAGCCAGCTTGCCAACTACCGATCGGAATTCGCCGCCACCTTGCGGGACAAGGGCGCGGACGGGCTGGTGCAGCTGATCAACGACAAGGTCGCCGCGCTGGCGCCGAAGAGCTGATCTGGCGCCTTGCATAGTTGCTTGGATGGGTAGAGCGCAGCGAGACCCATGCTGTGTCGCGCGTATCGATGGGTTTCGCTTTTCGCTCTACCCATCCTACCTTCTTCCCAAATTGACACCGGCGCCCCTTGGGATCATAACACCGCGCTTCCGTCCTTGAGCATCTGCTGACGGTGCCGGCACCCCTGGAGGCCGGGCCTGGACGGTGTGGCGTCCGTAAGGCGTGGATGGGCCGCGCACGCGCGCCATGTCAACGGAGTTTCCGATGAGCGAAATCACCACGCTCGTGGCCCTGCCACGAGACCGGGCCGGCAAGGGGGTTGCCCGGGCGACGCGGCGTCAAGGCCGGGTGCCTGGGGTCATCTATGGCGGCAAGGAGCCGCCGGTCCTGATCTCTCTGGAGAAAGCGGACATTGCCCGCAAGGTCCACAGCGCCAGCTTCTTCACCCATCTGTTCGAAATCGCCGTCGGGTCGGATAAGCATCGTGTGTTGCCGCGCGACGTGCAGCTGCACCCGCTGGACGACCAGCCGGTCCATATCGATTTCCTGCGTGTCTCCAAGGACGCGATGATCGAGGTCGCGGTGCCGGTCGAGTTCATCAACCATGAGGCATCGCCCGGCCTGAAGCGCGGCGGCGTACTGAACATCGTCCGTCACGAGATCGACCTGATCTGCCCGGCGGAGGCGATCCCGGATCATGTCACTATCGATCTGACGGGATTCGATGTCGGCGATTCGATCCATATCAGCCAAGTCAAGCTCCCCGATGGCGCGACGTCGGCGATCACCGACCGCGACTTCACGGTCGCGACCGTTGCGGCGCCGTCGGCGCTGCGGTCGACCGAGGAGGCTGAGGATCAGGGCGCCGCGGCTGCCGCTTCCGCCTCGGCTGCTCCCGCGCCCGCCAAGGCGTAAGGCAGCGCCTTAGAGTCGCCCGAGGGCGATCTTGGACGCGATCCTGGTCGGGCTCGGCAACCCCGGGCTCGACTATGCCACGCACCGGCACAATGTCGGCTTCATGGCGCTGGACCGCATCGCGAGCCGGCACGGCTTCGCTGCGCCCAAAGCGCGCTTCCGTGGGCTGGCGTCCGAGGGCCGCGTCGGTCAGGCCAGAGTGCTGGGGCTCAAGCCCACGACCTTTATGAATAGTTCCGGCGACGCGGTGGCGGAGGCGGTCAAGTTCTACAAGCTGCCGCCCGAGCGGGTCATCGTGCTTTATGACGAGATCGATCTGGCGCCCGGCAAGCTCAAGGTCAAGCTGGGCGGCGGGGCGGCCGGCCATAACGGTATCCGCTCGATCGACGCGGCGATCGGGCCGGATTTCTGGCGTATACGCATCGGCGTCGGCCATCCGGGACACAAGGCGCTGGTGCATGGCTATGTGCTCCATGCTTTCGGCAAGGCCGACCGGGAGTGGCTCGACCCGCTGCTGGACGCTATCGCGGACGAGATCGAGACCATGGTCCAAGGTCAGAGCGAGCTGTTCATGACCCGCGTCGCGGCCCACCTGAAGCCACAGCGGCCCAGCGGTACGAAACTGGGCGGTACGAACACGGGCGACACGAAGAACGAGGCAGGCTGATGGGATTCCAATGCGGCATCGTGGGCCTGCCCAATGTCGGCAAGTCCACTCTGTTCAATGCCCTGACTGCCACCCAGGCGGCCCAGGCGGCGAATTATCCATTCTGCACGATCGAGCCGAATGTCGGCCGCGTTGCCGTGCCCGACCCGCGCCTCGATACCTTGGCAAAGATTGCCAAGTCGGCCCAGATCGTGCCGACGCAGCTTGAGTTCGTGGACATTGCCGGGCTGGTGCGCGGCGCGTCGAAGGGTGAAGGACTGGGCAACCAGTTCCTGGCGCATATTCGCGAAGTCGACGCGGTCATCTATGTGCTGCGCTGCTTCGAGAGCACCGACGTCACCCATGTCGAGGGTTCGGTCGATCCCTTGCGCGATGCCGATACGGTCGAGACCGAGCTGATGCTGGCGGACATGGAGGGGCTGGAGCGCCGCACCGTGAACACCGCGAAGAAGGCCAAGGGCGGTGACGCCGAGGCCAAGGCGCAGCTGCCGATCCTGGAGCGCACCTTGGCTGCGCTGCAGGCCGGCGCGCCGGCGCGGTCGGTGTCGCTGACCCAAGACGAGAAGCCGATCTTCAAGCAGCTGCAGCTGCTGACCGGTAAGCCTGTCCTTTATATCGCCAATGTGGCGGAGGAGGACGCGGCCACCGGCAACGCCATGACCGAGAAGGTCGCGACGCGCGCCGCGGCGGAAGGCGCCGGAACGGTGGTGATCTCGGCTGCGATCGAGGCCGAGATCGCGCAGTTGCCCCCGGCCGAACAGGCCGAGTTCCTGGACACGCTGGGGCTTACGGAACCAGGTCTGAACCGTGTGATCCGTGCCGGGTACGCGCTGTTGGATCTTATCACCTACTTCACCGTGGGCCCCAAGGAGGCGCGGGCCTGGACGGTACGGCGCGGCGCCAAGGCGCCCGAGGCCGCCGGGGTGATCCACGGTGACTTCGAACGCGGCTTCATTCGCGCCGAGACGATCGACTATGACAGCTTCGTCCAGTACGGCGGTGAGCAGGGCGCCCGCGACGCCGGAAAGCTGCGCTCGGAAGGCAAGGAGTATGTCGTGCAGGACGGCGACATCATGCACTTCCGGTTCAATGTGTAGCCAAAAGCTGTAGGATGGGCTGAGCGTAGCGAAGCCCATCATCCGGGAATTCATGCCATGCGCCTGACCGACGGCTTGACCAGCTTCACCCGTGAAGATATCGCCCCGGCGAAGACAGCCTTGATCAGCATGGAAATGCAACGCGGGGTTGTCGGCGACTTGAGCCGGATCGATGTCCTCGTGAACGCGGTGAAGGAGGATTGCCTCGTCGAGCATCTGTCGGCGCTGATGGCCGCCGCGCGCACTGCCGGCGTTCCGGTGATCCACTGCAACGCGCAGTTCCGGGCCGACCGCAGGGGCTCAGGGCAGAACTGTCCGATGCTGGCGACGGTGGTGAAAGACCCGGCGCATATCCTGGAAGGAACCCCGCAAACCGAGATCGTTCCCGAGCTTGGTCCCGCGCCCGAGGACCTCATCTTTCCGCGCTATCACGGCGTTTCGCCGTTCTCCGGAACGTCACTCGATATCACACTGCGCAATATGGGGGTCAGGACCATCATCGCGACCGGCGTCTCGGTGAATTTGGGCATCTTCGGCCTGTCGGTCGAGGCGGTGAATCTGGGCTATCGCGTGATCCTGCCGCGCGACTGCGTTTCCGGCTTCCCTGGCGAATACGCGGCCTCGGTTCTGCGCTTTTCCTTGTCTCAACTCTGCACGCTGACGACCAGCGACGCACTCATCGCCGCGTGGGCTTGAAGCTGCCACGGATGGCCCGGAATGATGGAGCAATTGCCGCCTTGGCGCCCGGATGAAGGGGAAATAACGCTGCCCGACGGGACGCGGCTCTGGCTCCGCCTGGTCCGGCCCGACGACGCCCGGCTGGTCCGGGTCAACTTCGCCAAGGCGACGGCCGAGGATATCCATCAGCGCTTTTTCGAGTATCTGACCGCAATGCCTGATGCGCTGGTCAACCGCTTGACCCAGTGCGACGTGCCGAACGAGCTGGCGCTGGTCGCGGTTCCGCTGCCCGGACACGGCGAGCCGGATGACGCTTACGGCGTGGTCCGCCTTGTGGCCGACGAAGCCTGCCGCGAGGCCGAATATGCGATCATCATCCGCCACGACTGGCAGGGGCGCGGGCTCGGCTGGGCCCTGACCAATGCGGCGCTGGCGAGAGCGCGGCGGCGAGGGATCGAGCGCGTATACGCACTCGTGTTGCTGGACAATATCCGCATGGTGAAGATGCTGCGCGAGTTCGGTTTCGCCGTCGAAAGCATCCCCCAGGGCGGCGGCGTGATCAGGGCAGAGCTGAGACTGGCCCCTCACACGTGACCAGTACGGGTGTCGCGAGGGCGGGTTCGCTCCCGCTCTCCCCATCCTGCGGAGTCACGACAGGAGGCGCGGCACGGCGGCGAGGTCGACGGTGAAACGCCCTTCGGAGGCCTCGGCGCTGCCGGGCCGCGGAGCGGAGCGGCTCAGCACCACGGCGTTCTTGCCGAAACCCGGCACCTTCGGCCGGCCGCCCTCGCGACTGAGCCAGAGACGCAGCAGGTGACGGCGGCGCTGCGGCTCGGGGTAATCGAAGAACTCCGTGCGGGAATGCAGCGCGGCGTAGTTCGACAGCCACTGGATGTCGCCTGGGCGGAAATCCATCTCGATCGCCATGCCGGGCTCATAAGTGATCTCGTCGAACAGCTTCAGGACCTCGACCTGCTGCGGCGTCAGCCGCGGCACCTCGGGGTATTCCTGGGCGGTGAAGATGTAGAGCGCGCCGGCATACATGCTGAACACGCCGTCGACGATCGAAATGATCGGCGAAGTGTAGGTATTGGCCGGGGAGTTGTGGTCCTGCCGCCGCCAGTCCCAATGGAACGGCTCGAACAGGAGCGGCGCCAGGTCCGGCCGGCGGCGCAGGATTTCGTTATAGATCTCCGCGCCCGACACCAGGCAGGACGCGCCGCCCGCCTTCGCCGGCCGCAAGCAGAAGAGAGCCACGACATCCGAGCTGTCGGAATGATAAACCAGCTGGTCGCGCACCTTGGACGAGAGGGCCGTCGGGTCATCCATCGTCTTGTCGGAAGTCGCGTAGACATGGTCGATCAGGTCGCCGAGCTCGTTCTGGCGGATAGGGTCGCCCATATGCAGGCCCAGGATGTAATAGATCGCCGCCGACAAGGCATCGGAGTAGAGGTGGCTGCGCAGGCCGCGGACCAGCACGAAGCCGCGGCCGGAATCGACATCCCGACCCCAGGACTTGACCGCCTCGACGCAGGCTTGGAGCGGATAGTCGGACGCCTGCACGAAACGCAGGTCGGGATTGTCCTCGACGAAACGCGTGCCCAGCCGCTCCAGCTCGGAGATCTGGTCGTTGTTCAGCATGTAGACCCAGTCCTGCGACTTGGACAGCTGATCGCCGCGCCAGGCGGCCGAAGTGGTGATGGGCTTGAGAGCCAGGTCCATGGTCATCGTCATCGTAGCTACCCGACTTGGCCGGCCAATCGACCGGGCATGGGAACGGATGCAATCATCCTGAATTGGAAGCATCTTAAATGATTGTGCGCCGCTGGTTCTTGCGCAATGCCGAACGGCGGGTTGACCGAGTGCGCCCCTGCATCGCCTCACCCTACTCCTGATCCTGGCTTATACTGCGCACCGGCGGCCCCGGAAAACAGGAGAGCGTTGTGCACAAGGTCTTCGGCTTGAGAATGCTGGCCGCCATGGTCATTGCGATGGTGGTCGCGGCGCCGGTTTTCGCGGCGGCGCAGGACGTCGTGCACGCGCAGAAGGAGGAGTCGCCGATCGCGTCGATGGTGACCGTGCCGGCCGGTGCCACCACCTTTTACCTGAGCGGCATGACCGCGCCGGTCGTAAACCCGGCTGCGCCCAAGGGCAGCGTCGACGCGTATGGCGACACCAAGACCCAGACGGTGGGCGCTCTGACCCGCATCAAGGATGCATTGGCCGAACAGAAGCTGGCCTTAGGCGACGTCGTGATGATGCATGTCTATCTGGTCGGCGACCCGGCCAGGGAGGGCAAGATGGATTTCGCCGGCATGATGGACGGGTACAAGCAGTTCTTCGGAACCCAGGAACAGCCGAATAAGCCGGCGCGGACGACGGTGCAGGTATCCGCCCTGGCGGGGCCTGGGATGCTGGTCGAGATCGAGGTGATCGCCGCCCGGGCGAAATGAGCTAGCGTCTGAGCGGGAAGGCCTTCGAGCCGGGGCCGATCAGGTACCAGAGCAGGAAGCCGACGAGCGGCATCAAGATCACCACGACGACCCAGACCAGCTTTTCCAGCGGCGGCGCACCGCTTTGCAGGATCCCCACCAGTGCCCAGATGACGAGCAGCAGGGTGATAAGGCCGACCAGATCGTAGAGCATCACAGTCTCCGCGGCGCACAAGAGGGCAAACGATCCGCCCTTCCAACCTGCTAGAGTCGCGCGAAGTTCCACAGCCGGCGAGAGCGGATTTGGGGATGCCGGCCTACTGTCGTCATTCCCGCGCAGGCGCATAGGCGGCAACTTAGGCTTGTGAGCGTGCGCCCATGATCCTGAGCCGACGTCTCGATGCAAGTCGGGACCCATTTCTCAGCCATTACGAAAGCCGATAGGTAGGTCCCGACTTTCGTCGGGAAGTCGGCTTTGCACTTGATTGGCGGTATTCCCGGTTACCCGGCGGCTACGCGGGAATGACGAAGAAAAGACGGTTAAGCCTACGGGGTTTCATCCTCCACTTTTCGCCTTGACTCGGTTAGATTCACCGACATGTGGAGATTTTGCATCAGCATGGCTGTCGCCCTGGCGCTCGCGGGCTGCGCGGGCGATCCCTCCGCACGGACCGCAACCCATGGCTCACCTCTGACGCCTGCCTCGTTCTCGCCAGGCGCGCTGCCGCCGCCGACGCAGTGCGCACTGTTCGCTCGCGAGTTCACCGGCATTCATATCCGGGGCGATGCGTGGACCTGGTGGGACCAGGCGGCGGGGCTCTACCCGCGCAGCAACGTGCCGAAAGCCAACACGGTCCTGGTGTTGCGTGCCACGCCGCAGCTGCCGCTAGGGCACGTCGGCATCGTAAAGCGCGTGGTGGGGCCGCGCGAAATCCTGATTACCCACGCCAACTGGGGCAATGACGACCCGACCCGCCGCATGATCCACGACTCGACGGCGGTAGTGGATGTCTCATCCGGGAATGACTGGACCGAGCTGCGCTTTTGGAACGCGCCGGCGCACGCCTTCGGCAAGGTCTATGCCGCCTACGGCTTCATCTACCCCCGCGCCTTCACCGCCGATTCTGAAGCGGTCTGGTAGTAATCCAGGTCAAGGCGTTCCCAGCATCGGGTCTTCCAACCGATGCAGTCGCGACGCCGCCAACTGGCCGAACGCGCCCACGAGTGTCCTGCGCCGCGCCGCCGGCAGGCGCTCCACCGGCGCACCGCGCACGATGGCCGCGCCAAAGCCGTCGGCGATGATGAGGCCGCAACTTTCGGGGATCAGGGCCCGCGGGAAATCCTCGCCGACCGCGAAATAGAAGCTGTCGCAATACCCCAGGTAATCCGGCCATTTCTGGTCGGTGCGGAAATCGGCGATCGAGCTCTTGATTTCAACAATGGTGATCTCGCCGCCACCGGTGACGGCGAAGATATCGGCGCGGCGTCCGTTGGCCAGCGGGAATTCGGTCACGCTGGCATAACCCAGCGACCATAGCAGGCGTCGTGCGCCGCGGCAGAGCCGCCGAGCCACGGTTTCATCGGCGAGAAACGTTTCGGTTCTGAGCATGGCCCATAAGGATGCCATGCCGGAGGAAGTTTGGAAAAGCCTGCCTGTCAGTGCGCCAGATCAAGTGCCAGAAGGGGCTCATCACGCCTCCGGTCCCGGAGGAACCTTGCCTGACCGGAGTGGTTAGAGGAGGAAGAACCCAAGAGATGATCATGCCCGAGCAAGCCTATTGGTCCCGACACCTGCGCGTGCCGCTGGTCTCGTTTCCAACAGGGCACATCCCCGCAGCTAACCCGGCGCGGCACGTTGCATTCCACCGGATCGATCGTCAAAGCGGCCAGCGCATGCGCCGGCGTCCGGTCTTAGCGGATCTAAGCCCGCGTGATCTTACGGCAGCCCATGGGCGGCGCTGATGGCTTCACGTGTCGCTGCCCAGAAGGCGCTCGCCCGCTATCGCGAAAAGCGCGATTTCACGCAGACGCCGGAACCGTCCGGCCGGGAGCCGGTCACGGCCAAGGGCGAGGGCTATTTCGTGGTTCAGAAGCACGCCGCCTCTCGCCTGCATTACGATTTCCGCCTGGCATTGGGCGGTGTACTGAAAAGCTGGGCAGTGGCCAAGGGGCCGAGCCTCGACCCGCACGACCGGCGGCTGGCGGTCGAAGTCGAGGACCATCCGGTGGGCTATGGCGACTTCGAGGGCATCATCCCCAAGGGGCAATATGGCGGCGGAACCGTCATGCTATGGGACCACGGGTGGTGGGCGCCGATCGGCGATCCCGAGGAGGGGCTGGCCAAGGGCAATCTCAAGTTCGAGCTGTTCGGGCAGCGGATGAAGGGACGATGGGTGCTAGTGCGCATGGGGGGCAAGGCCGCGCATGAGAAGCATCCGAACTGGCTCTTGATCAAGGAGCGCGACGAGGAGGCGCGCGAAGGCGGCACGCCGCTGACCGAAGCAGAAACGACCAGCGTCACGACTGGCCGCTCGATGGAGGAAATCGCGGGCGAGCAGGACCGCGTCTGGCAGTCGAACAAGCCGGCGGATCAGCAGGACCAGGCCGCCCGGGGCCCGACCCGGCCGAAGGACCGAGCCAGGCCGCGGGGCACGGCCAAGCTGCCGGATTTCATCCCGCCCCAGCTCGCGACCCGGGTGAAGCGACCGCCGGCGGGGTCCGACTGGCTACACGAGATCAAGTTCGACGGCTATCGCGTGCTGGCGCGGATCGACTATGGCAAAGTCACGCTGCTGACCCGCCGCGGGAAAGACTGGACCGAGCGCTTTCACCCGATTCCGGAAATCCTGGCGAAGATCGGCGCCACCCAGGCGCTGATCGACGGCGAGGTCGTGGTCCTGACCAACGCCGGGATCAGCGATTTCGGCAAGCTGCAGGCGACCTTGGCTGGAGAAGCGCGGTACCCCATGACCTTCGAGGCCTTCGACCTGCTGCATCTTGACGGCGAGGACCTGACCAAAGGCCCGCTAAGCGAGCGCAAAGCCTTGCTGAAGCCCCTCGTCGAAGGCCTAGGGACCGGGGTCGCCTTCAGCGATCATATCGACAGCGAGGGCGACCGCGTCTTCAGCCATGCCTGCCAGCTTGCGCTCGAAGGCGTGATCTCGAAGCGCCGCGAGGCGCCTTATCATTCCGGCCGCTCCGAGAGCTGGCTCAAGAGCAAATGCATCGAGCGGCAGGAGTTCGTCATTGCCGGCTACGCCAAGTCGACGGTCGCCGGCAAGGGCCTGAGCGCGCTGCTGCTGGCCTATTACGACCGGGGCACGCTCATTTATGCTGGGCGAGTCGGCACCGGCTTCACCCAGGAATCCATCAAGACGCTCCGCGCCCGGCTCGATGAGCTCGAGCGCGCGACGCCGCCGTTCAAGACGCGGCCGCCTGGAGCCGGACGGGACGTAGTCTGGGTCGAGCCCGAACTGGTCTGCGAGATCGAGTTCCTATCCTGGACGGCCGATGGGCTTTTGCGCCACGCTTCATTCAAGGGCCTGCGCGAGGACAAGCCGGACCAGGAGGTCACGATCGAACGGGTGAAGGAAACTGCGGTGAACGAGCCCATTCCTGTGCCTGCCAGAGCCGGGCTCGCCGGAGCAAGCAAGGCGCGACGTGCCGCGAAAGCCGGTGCCGGGCAGGACGCGTTGGCCAAGGTGACACTGACCCACCCCGAGCGTGTGCTCGATCCGGAAACAGGCCTTACCAAGCGGGGGTTGGCGGAATATCTGGCGCTGGTCGCCGATCGCATGCTGCCGCACATCCTCGAGCGGCCGATCAGCTTCGTCCGCTGCCCGAGTGGCACCGGCAAGGCATGCTTCTACCAGAAGCACAGCGAGGCGGCGCTGCCCGCGGGAATCGGCAGCGTGACGATTCGCGAAAAGGAAGGCACCGGCGAGTACCTGACGATCGAGAACGCAGAAGGCCTGATCGGGCTGGCACAGATGGGCGTGCTCGAGATTCATCCCTGGGGCAGCAAAGTCAGCGACGTGGAGCGGCCGGACCGGTTGATCTTCGATTTCGATCCCGACCCGGCCATCCCGTTCAGCCGGGTGGTCGATGCGGCGCTGCAGATGCGCGAGAGGCTCGATGCGCTGGGGTTGGAGAGCTTCCTCAAGACCACCGGCGGCAAGGGCCTGCATGTCGTAGCGCCGATCAGGCCCGAGCACGAGTGGAAGCTGGTAAAGGAATTCGCGCGCGCGGTCGCCACCGCGATGGCCGCAGACAGCGACCGCTATATCACCCAGATGACCAAGGCCAAGCGCACGGGCAAGATCTTCATCGACTTCTTCCGCAACGACCGCGGCGCCACGGCCATTGCGCCCTATTCCACCCGCGCCCGGGCCGGTGCGCCCGTCGCCGTGCCGCTCGACTGGTCCGAGGCCACACCCGCGCTGACCCCGGCTCATTTCACCGTCGAAACCGTGCCGCGCCGGGTCAAGGGCCTGTTGTCCGATCCATGGGCACCGATGTTCAAGGTCCGGCAGGGAATCACGCGGAAGGCACTAGGCGTAATGAAGGTCGGGTGAGTTGCCCTCATCCGCGTGCACAGGATTAATTCGGTGCCGCGAATGGCGCGAACGCCGCTACGATCTCAGTGTAAAGCGCGCGCTTGAACGGCACGATCAGCGCAGGCAATTCTTCCAGCCGGCGCCAGCGCCAGGCGCTGAATTCGGGGTGCTTGTCGGCGGCGAGGTCGATGTCATCGTCGGCGCCAGTAAACCGCGCGGCGAACCATTTCTGCTCCTGGCCGCGGAACTTGCCGCGCCAGACGTGACCCAGCAGATGCGACGGCAGATCGTAACGGAACCAGTCGGTTTCTGCGAGCTTGTCCGCCTGCGCGGTGCCGATTTCCTCCTTGAGCTCGCGGAGTGCCGCCAGCCACGGATCCTCGTCGGCGTCGATGCCGCCCTGCGGCATCTGCCAGGCGCCAGGCGTGTCGATCCGCTCGGCGGTGAAGACCTCACCCTTGGGGTTGAACAGCGCCACGCCGACGCCACGGCGATAGGGCAGCAGCTCGGGGTCGATATGCCGGGACAAAGATCGTCCGAAAGTCGTCCGAGCTGCCGCCTTTCCGTTCAGTTCACCGCATGGGTGTTGAACATC
>CAZVYC010000168.1:0-11926 GCA_964631425.1 uncultured Rhodospirillales bacterium | reverse complement strand
GCGGTCTGGCCTCCCCTCGGCGCGGCGGCGGACGACGCAAATACGTTCACGCTGACGATCCACGACCACAAATACGATCCGGAAGAGCTGACGATACCGGCCAATACAAAAGTCAAACTGATCGTCAAGAACCTGGATTCGACGGCCGAGGAGTTCGAAAGCTTCGACCTCAATCGCGAAAAAGTCGTACCGCCAGGCGGGCAGATCGACGTTTTCCTGCACCCGCTCGACCCTGGTCGCTATGAGTTCTTCGGCGACTTCCACCGCGACACGGCGCTCGGCCACCTGGTGGTCAAATAACTTTCCCGCACCAAACCGAACGATAAAGCCAAATGACCTATTTCCTCCGTCGTGCGCTCGTCAGTGTCGCCGCGACGCTCGCGCTATGCCCGCAATCCCGTGCCACCGATAACAAGGTGTTCTACCCGAACGTCACCGAGGGCGAGTTCGAGTTCGAGAACCGCTTTTTCGACACCCTCGACAAGGACCCGACGCGGGGCAACGGACACAATTTCGTGTCGGAACTGGGCTATGGCGCCACCGACTGGTGGTTCACGGAAATCGAGAACGAGTTCAAGAAAGACCCCCAGAGCAAATGGCGTTACGCTTCGCTCGGGCTTGAGCAAGTCTTCCAGCTGACCGAGCCCGGCGAGCAGTTCGTCGATGTCGGATTCTTTGGCGAGTACGAGATCGCCATGGGACGGGGCGAATCCGATACACTGCAGTTCGGGCCTATCGTGCAGAAGCAGTTCGGGCGGCTGCTGGCCACGATCAACCTCTTCGCCGCAGCCGATATCGGCGGTCGTGCGCCGCAAGATCCGCAATTCTCCTATCGCGTCGAGGCCAAGTATCTGCTGACGCCTTTGTTCCAGCCCGGTGTGCAAGCATTCGGCGAGCCCGGCGCGTTCTCGGGCTTCGACCGGTGGTCGGAGCAGAATCATCGCATCGGCCCGGTGATCTTCGGCACCTGGAATCTTGCGCCCGGCAAGATCAACTACGAGGCCGGCTACCTGTTCGGCCTGACGCCGGGTTCCGCGAGCGGAACGATGAAATTCCTGCTGGAATATGAAATTGCGTTATGAGTGACCGGCGCCTGATAAGGATTGGAGCAAATCGCCAAGGAGCCAAGAGCAGGAATTAACCGCGGAGAATACGGAGGAGCGCAGAGGACGCTGAGAAGCAAATATTCTCTGCGCTTCTCTGCGCCTTCTGCGGTAAAAATACTCCAGGCGCCTTGCCGGCTTGCTTTCAATCCAGCGCCCGCCCGGCGATGTGCTCTGCCGCCAGGAAGCCGAAGGTCATCGCCGGGCCGAGCGTGGCGCCGGCGCCGGGATAGTAGCGCCCGGTCACCGATGCCGAACAATTGCCGACGGCGTAGAGGCCGGGGATCGGGGTACCGTCCCGCCCAATCACCTGGGCGTTCTCATTGGTCGCCAGGCCGCCCTTGGTGCCGATGTCGCCCGGATGGATCTCGACCGCATAGAACGGCGGCTCGGCGACCGGTGCAAGGCACGGGTTCGGCTTGATCCGGACGTCGCCATAGATCAGGTCATAGGCGTTCTCGCCGCGCTGGAAATCGGCATCCTTGCCGGTCGCGGCGAAGCCGTTGAAGCGCGCGACGGTGGTCTCGAGCGCCGCCGCGTCGACGCCGATCTTGCCCGCTAGCATCGCGATGGTCGGCGCGGATTTCAGGAGCTCCTTGCGGATATGGCGCGGCTGCAGCCAGTTGAGATGCATTTCCGCGGGCAGGAGCGGCCCGAACGGGTAGTTGCGCTTGTAGCGCTCGTCGAAGACCAGGAAGGATGGCAGGTTGCCCGGCTGATACATCGCCTGGACGGCGGTGGTGTAAGCCACGGACTCATTGAAAAAGCGCTGCCCTGCCCTGTTGACCACGATCGCGCCCGGCATCGACCGTTCGGTGAAGAGGGCTCGGGCGCGGTCCTCGCCCTCGATCACCAGCGTCGGCCCCCACCACGCCTCGTCCATCAGCGCCGTGGCTGCGCCGATCGCCTGCGCGGCCACCAGCATGTCGCCGGTATTGGTCGGGCTACCGGCCGACCAGCGTGTGCTGGTTGGATTGGGCAGGTGTTTTTCGCGCAACGGCTGGCTGTGCTCGAATCCGCCCGAGGCAAGGATGGCGCCGCGCCTGGCCCGGATCATCAACGGCTTGCCGGCGCGGACCGCGCGCACACCCGTGACAGCCCCGCCTTCGACGATCAGGTCCCTGGCCGGGCAGTCGAGCCAGATCGGCACGTCGGCATCCATCAGGCTGCGGCGCAACCGGCCGATCAGCGCGTTGCCCATGGTCAGTCGGCGCGAGCGCCGCGAGCGGAAGCGCCAGGGCACGTCGGAGAAATAGGTCCAGGCGAGCTTGACCAGCAGCTTGAACCAGCCCGGCGATTTGCTGAGCAGGACCGCGCCTTCAAGATTGCTGTAGCCCATCAGCCCCATGACGCGCACCTGCCGATGCGGCATCTGCATATTGTGGAAGTCCGCCCCCAGCACGCGCGCGTCGTACGGCACCGGATCGATTGACCGCCCTCCCGGGCGCGCACCGGCGATGTGCTGGTAGTAATCGGCATATTCCGCCATGGCGATGTACTGGACCTGCGTGTTGCGCATCATCCATTCCAGCATCCGAGCCCCATCGCGGACGAAGGCGCGAACGTTGGCAGCCGGCGCGTCGTTGCCGACGAGCGCCGTCATGTAGGCCATCGCATCGGCCTCGTTGTCCTCGATTCCCACACCCG
The DNA here is from genome assembly GCA_964631425.1 of uncultured Rhodospirillales bacterium. Taxonomy (GTDB): domain Bacteria; phylum Pseudomonadota; class Alphaproteobacteria; order BOG-932; family Roseiterribacteraceae; genus BOG-932. Next base: position 9,176 of record CAZVYC010000168.1, on the reverse strand, counting down.
GCATCAGATGGTTGCAGGGGATCCACAAACCCCCGCCCGAGGTGGCCGAGGTGCCGCCATAGGTCGCCCCCTTCTCGATGATCAACACCTCGAGCCCGGCCCGCGCGGCGCACAGCGCCGCCGTCATCGCCCCGGCCCCGCATCCGACGACGACGACATCCACTACATGCTCCCCCTGTGCGGCCTTTGGCGTCACGCTTCTCTCCCTCGTCCGGTCAGTCCCTAGCCTTTTCGAGGCCATGTTCTGCTGAATAGGCGAATTCTCGCGAAGGGTCGCTTCAAAATGCGCACCTGCGAACGAAAATGTCCGCAGCGACGAGGAATGGCCAAATTCGGTGGCGAGGGCGACGGCAAATCGTCCCTGCCCCTTGTGCGCGCGCTATACGGGGTTGACTGGGCTTAACCCGAACCGTTGTTCATGGCAGAAGCATGGGTGAAATCGTCCGCGCAAAGCCGGGAAGACGCCGATGTCATCCACCGTCCTGATCTCGATCCTGTGCCATGACCGCGTCGGGCTGGTGTCGTCGGTGGCCGACCTGCTGTTCTCCGCCGGCGTCAATTTGCGCGACACGACCTTCGCCGCCTACGGCACGGGGGCGGAATTCACCTCGGTGTGCGAGCTGCCGGCCGGCGTGACGCCGGACGAGATCGCCCATGGCCTCAGCGGAGTCGAGGAACTGGCCGGGGCGGAAATCCGGGTCGTGCCATTCACTTACGACCCCTCCCCCGGTCCCCATGGCCGCATCACCCATCGGGTAGAGGTCTCGGGCGGCGACCAGCTGGGCCTGATCGCCCGCCTGTCCGACATCTTCTCGCAGTTCGGCGCCAACATCGTCCGCCTGGAGGCGCAGAAGCTGCCCGACAGCGAGGGCGGACGCTATGTCACCCGCTTCGCCGTGGCGCTTCCCAAGGACCGGGCCGAAACCTGCCTCGCCGCCATCGCCAACACCGCCGGCAGCCTCGGCCTCACCAGCACCGCGCGCGAAAGCAAGGACTAAGCAGGTTCCGGCTTAGCCGTCCTCAGAAATCCGTGCAGCGGCCGCCAACTTCCCAGTCGCCGTAGCGCGTCGGCTCCGGCCCCTTGGGACCGCCGATCTCGCGCGGCTTCGCGGGGGGCCTTTCACCGGATATTTCCGGCACTTTCGGTGCGTCCGGCTTGTTAGCTTGGGACGGAACTTCCTCGTCTTTCATGTTCGACCATATGGCAGGCCAAGGGCGGCAAGCCAAGGAGGAATCCATGCGCGCAAGAAACTTAGTCCAGACCTATATGATCATCGGCGCGATCTTCGGCGTCATTCTCGCCGGCCCGCTCTGGTACCTCGCCCTGTTCGGATATGCCGTGCCCAGTAACGCCGCGCAAGTCCAGGCGCTGGTCGTCCGCTTGCTGCTCGCGACCATCGCCGGCGTGTTCCGCGCCTTTGCGTGGCTGCCCAGCCTGGTCTATCACGTCGGCATGCATAAGGTTCCGTTCATGCACTGGCTGCTCACCGGATGGTGGTGAAGGCGGCCCCACGCTCTGCACAGCTCCCGCCGGCCCTCGCCAGCCGCGGCGCGGCGCTTGACGTCCTGGCGTCGGTACTCGACCGCGGCCGGCCGCTCGACGAGGCCGTCGACTCCGCTCTCGGCAAGACCGACGCCTTGGAGGCGCGCGACCGTGCCTTCGCCCGCCTGCTCGCGACTACGGTGATCCGCAGGCTCGGCCAGATCGACGACGCGCTCGGCCGGCTGGTCGATGCCAAGCTGCCGCTGCGCCCCCCCACGCTCATGAATTTGCTGCGGCTGGGCGCAGCGCAGCTCCTGTTCCTCGAAACGCCGCCGCATGCTGCTGTGGCCACCGCGGTCGATCTTGCCGATGCGGTCGGCCTCAGCCGCGGCAAGGGCCTGGCCAACGCCGTGCTGCGTCGCCTGGCGCGCGAGGCCAACGCGATCCTGGCTGAGCAGGACGCGCCGCGCCTCGACACGCCCGACTGGCTGTGGCGGCGCTGGGCCGGCCATTATGGCGGGGCAACCGCCCGGGCGATTGCCGAACGGCACCTGGCCGAGCCTCCGCTCGATCTCACGCTCAAGCCCGGCAAAGACGAAGCTGCCTGGGCCGAATCCCTCGGCGCCATCGTGCTGCCGACCGGCACGCTCCGTCGGCCGGTCGGCGGACGCGTGGATGAGCTGCCGGGTTTCGCCGAAGGCGCCTGGTGGGTGCAGGACGCCGCGGCCGCCCTGCCCGTCCGCCTGTTCGCCGAAATCGCCGGCAAGATCGTGTTCGACCTCTGCGCCGCGCCTGGCGGAAAGACCGCGCAGCTGGCCGCGGCCGGCGCCGTCGTCACCGCAATCGACCGTTCGCCCCAGCGGCTCGCCATGGTCGGCCGGAATCTCGAGCGCCTGAGCCTCACCGCCTCTCTTGTCGCCGCCGATGCCCTTGCCTGGACGCCACCGGGCGGACAGCTTGCCGATGCGATCCTGCTCGACGCCCCGTGCACTGCGACCGGGACCATCCGCCGCCATCCCGACATCGCCCGTTCCAAGAGCGCCCAGGACCTTGCACAACTTGCCCGCCTCCAGGCAGCGCTGCTCGACCGTGCCGCCCGCTTGCTGCGACCCGGCGGAATCCTGGTCTATTGCACCTGCTCGCTGGAGCCGGAGGAAGGTGAGGCACAGGCCGCTTCATTCCTCGGACGCCATTCCGACTTCCGCCGCCGGCCGATCACCCGCGGGGAAATCGGGGATTGGATCGAAATGATCGATGATGCCGGTGACCTGCGCAGCCTGCCGTCCCATCTCAGTATGATCGGCGGGCTTGACGGTTTTTTCGCGGCACGACTCTGCCGCGTGTAATTTGTAAAACTGCCGACTTCGTTGCAGCAACCCTAGGGTATTGATAGGAGTCTGTTGTGCAGCAACCAGTCCGCATCGCTCCCTCGATTCTCTCCGCCGATTTCGCCGCTTTGGGCGAAGCCGTGCGCGCGGTCGACGCCGCGGGAGCCGACTATATCCATCTTGACGTAATGGACGGACACTACGTGCCGAACATCACGATCGGTCCCATGGTGGTAAAGGCACTCCGGCCGCATTCGGCCAAGCCATTCGACGTGCATCTGATGATCTCGCCGGTCGACCCCTATCTCGAGGCCTTCGCCGATGCCGGCGCCGACATCATCACCATCCACCAGGAAGCCGGTCCCCATCTCCACCGCTCGCTCCAGCACATCAAGTCGCTGGGTAAGAAGGCCGGCGTCGCGCTCAACCCCGGCACACCGGTGGACGGCCTCGAGTTCGTCATGAGTCTGGTGGATCTTGTCCTCGTGATGACGGTCAATCCAGGCTTCGGCGGTCAAAAATATATCCCGCTCGAGGACAAGATCGCCAAGGTGCGGGCGCTCATTGACCGGCAGTCCCACCCGATCGACCTCGAGGTCGATGGCGGCATCGCCTACGAGACCGCGCCCCACGCTGTCGCCGCGGGTGCCGACGTGCTGGTGGCCGGAACCGCTATCTTCTCCCATGGCGCAAATGCCTACGCCCAGGCCATCGCGGATCTCCGCGGGTGACGGGGGTGGACGAAGCGGGATTCGGCCGCGCCTTCCGGGCGTTCCGCATCGCGGGGGCGCTTTCCGGCCCTGCCCCGTCCGCCCTCGCCGTCGTGCCGCCCAACCCATGGCCGGGCGACGCTACACGCGGCCGCACCATGCTGGCTCACGTGATCGCGCTGGCCGGCGAGACCGTCGCAGTCACGGGCTCGCCCTGGGATGCCGAGGCCCACGAACCGTGGTACGCCGCCATGCACAGCTTCGGCTGGCTGCGCGACCTGCGCGCCGTTGGCAGCGATGCCGCCCGCCGCCATGCGCGGCTGCTCACCACCCAATGGCTCGACCGCCGGCCACGGCGCGGTGAGGTCGGCTGGCAGGCGGACGTTATCGGAGCGCGGCTCGCCCACTGGATCGCCTTCCACGATTTCTTCTGCGCCAGCGCCGACGATTCCTTCCGCGCCCGGCTCTTCGCCTCGATGGCGCGGCAGGCGCGCATGCTGTCGCGGGCGCTCCCCGGAGATCTGAGCGGCGCGCCCTTGCTGCTCGCGATCAAGGGTCTGCTTGCCAGCGGCGTCTGCCTTGAGGGCGGCGAGGCCCGCTTCGCCCAGGCCGAGAGGCTGTTGCTGCGCGAGCTCGCGCGCCAGGTCCTGCCGGATGGCTGCCATGCCGAGCGCTGCCCCGCGGTCCATGCCGATGTCCTCGCCACGCTGATCGACATCCGTGCGCTTTATAAGGCAGCGCGCGTCCTTATGCCCGACGAGCTGCAGCACGCGATCGACCGGATGACTCCGGCGCTCAGGTTCTATCGCCACGGCGACGGCGGGCTTGCGTTGTTCAATGGCAGCCAGGAGGGCGAAGCCTTGCTGCTCGACACCATCCTGACCCAGGCGGACGCCCGCGGCCGCCCGCTCAAGCGCGCCGAACAGGCCGGCTTCGACCGGATCACATCGGGACGCACGGTGCTGATCGTCGACAGCGGCGCACCCGCGCCGGCCAAGCTCGACCAGCATGCGCATGCCGGCATCGCCAGCTTTGAGATGTCGGTCGGCCGCGAGCGCTTCATCGTCAACTGCGGTGCCCATCCGGGCGTCGGCCCGTGGCGCAAGGCGCTCGCCGCCACCGCCGCCCACTCCACCCTCACCGTGGCCGACACCAACCAGATGGAGCTGGTCGACGGCGGCGGCGTCCGCCGCCGGCCGCCCGTGGTCGAGGCGCGACGGGAGGACGCCACTGGCGGCTCGTTCGTCGAGATCAGCCATAACGGCTACGCCGGCTTGGGCCTGGTGCATCGCCGCCGGCTTTTTTTGGGCGACGGCGGCGATGATTTTCGTGGCGAAGACACGCTGGTCGGCACGGCACGGCAGCGCTTCGCCATCCGCTTCCATTTCCACCCGGATGTCCATGTCTCCTTGACAGGCAACGGCCAGACGGCGCTCTTACGGCTTGGCGACGGGTCGGGCTGGCGCTTCCGGTCCGATACCGATGCCATGTCCTTGGATGACGGCGTCTATTTCGGATCCGGTATGGGGCCTCGGCGCACCAGCGTGCTCCTGATCACCGGGCAGACCGAAGGCGACGCTGAGACCACAACCCGTTGGGCTTTCCGCCGCGAGAAGCGGCCCGCCACCCCGAGCTCCGAATGATCGATACGGTCAAGATCCGCTGCGCACTCATCTCCGTGTCCGACAAGACCGGCCTCATCCCCTTCGCCCGTGCGCTGCGCGAGCAGGATATCGCGCTGCTGTCGACCGGCGGCACGTTCCGCGCGCTCCAGGAAGCGGACATCGCCGTGACCGAGGTGTCGGAATATACCGGCTTCCCGGAAATGATGGACGGGCGCGTCAAGACGCTGCACCCGCGCATCCATGGCGGCATCCTGGCCCGCCGCGACGGCCACGCCCAGGCGCTGCGCGACCATGACATCCCGCCGATCGACCTGGTCGTCGTGAACCTTTACCCGTTCGAGGCGACCGTCGCCGCCGGCAAGCCATTCGAAGAGTGCATCGAGAACATCGATATCGGCGGCCCGGCGCTGATCCGTTCAGCCGCCAAGAACCACGATTTCGTGACCGTCGTGGTCGACCCGTCGGACTACGAGACGGTGATGGCCGAACTGGTCCTGCAGCAGGGCGGTGCGACAATGGCGACCCGGCGTACCCTGGCAGCCAAGGCCTTCGCCCGCACTGCCGCCTATGACGCGGCGATCGCCGGCTGGTTCGCCAGCCAGCAGGGCGAGCTCTTCCCCGCCCGCTTCACGCTGTCCGGCACGTTGCAGCAGCGAATGCGCTATGGCGAGAATCCGCACCAGGAGGCCGCGCTTTACCGCGACTCGACCGGGCGTGCCGGCGTTGCTTCGGCTCGGCAGATCCAAGGCAAGGAGCTCAGCTACAACAACCTGGCTGACGCCGACGCCGCGTTGGAGCTGGTCGCCGAGTTCGACCGGCCGGCCGTCGCGATCATCAAGCACGCCAATCCGTGCGGTGTCGCCGAGGCCGATACGCTGGGGCCGGCCTATGCTCGCGCGCTCGCCACTGACCCGGTCAGCGCCTTTGGCGGCATCATCGCCGTCAACCGCGAGCTCGATGCCGCGACCGCCGAGGAGATTTCAAAGCTGTTCGCCGAAGTCATCGTCGCGCCTTCGGTCTCCGAAGAGGCGCAGGCGGTGCTGGCCCAGAAGAAGAACCTGCGCGTGCTGGAAACCGGCACGCTGCCCGATCCCGCCGCGCCCGGCCTCATGATCAAGACCCTGGCCGGCGGTTTCCTGGTGCAGTCGCGCGATACCGGCCGCGTGGTGCGGGAGACGCTGAAGACCGTAACCAAACGCGAGCCGACCGAGGCGGAGCTCCTGGACCTTCTGTTCGCTTTCCGCGTCGCCAAGCATGTCAAGTCGAACGCGATCGTCTATGCCAAGAACCTGGCCACGGTCGGCATCGGCGCGGGCCAGATGAGCCGCGTCGATTCCAGCCGCATCGCCGCCTGGAAGGCCGCGGAAGCTGCCGCCGCCGCAAAGCTGCCCGAACCGCTGACCCGCGGCTCGGTTGTCGCATCCGATGCCTTCTTCCCGTTCGCCGACGGCCTGATCGCCGCCGCCGAGGCAGGCGTGACAGCCATCATCCAGCCCGGCGGCTCGGTGCGCGATGCGGAGGTAATTGCCGCCGCCGAGGAACGCGGCTTAGCGATGGTCTTCACCGGCATCCGGCATTTCCGGCATTGAAATCCGATAGGAAAACCACATGAAATTCCGGTTTGCTGCCTCAATCGCTTCAATCGCAGTCGTCTCCTGTCTTTCCTTCGCGGCACGCGCCGACAACGTCGACCCCGCGGCTGTGCAGCTGTCGAAGCAGCTACTGGAGACGATGCACGTCTCGGCCATGGCCGACCAGATGACCGGCCAGATGGTCGCGGCGATGACGAACGGCCTGAATGCCGCCAATCCAGGCAAGGGCAAGGACGTGGAGGACTTGATGAACGCGGTGGTCGTGCCCGAGCTCAGGACGATGAAGCCGGAGCTGCTCGACTCTGCCGCCAACATATATGCAGCCAATTTCACGGTCGGCGAGCTGAAGCAGATCCTGGCTTTCTATCAGTCGGATATCGGCCAGAAGATGGTCGATCGCCAGCCGACCATCCTGGCCCAGCAAAACCAGGTTGCGCAGGGGGTGGTCCGCAGGAGGATGCCCGACATCGAGACCAAGCTCAAACAGGCAATCCAGGCGCGCGGCCTCAACAAGCCCCAAGGGCTGTGACGAGAACCCTCCGGCACGCGTCGTCGGACCAACGATTTAGCTCTTCTGCGCCCGCGCCTCGGCGATTGCCTTCTTGAAATCGTCCTCACCCCGCGGGCTGTCGAGCACCTTGCCACCGACGATGAAGCCTGGCGTGCCGGTGATCTTGAGCGAGCGCGCGAGGTTGAAGTTGCCGATGATGGCGTCGGCGACTTCGGACGCGGCCGCGTCCTTGTGCATACGGTCGATGTCGACGCCGGCCTCCTTGGCAATGCCGTCGATTTGGTCGGTGTCGAGATGGCCCTTGTGGGCCAACAGCGCCTGGTGGAACGGCTCGTACTTGCCCTGCGCCGCCGCGCCCAGCGCTGCCTTGACGGATGCCAGCGACGGCGCCCCCAGGATCGGGAATTCCTTAACGACGAGCCTGACGCCGTGGTCTTCCCTCAGGAGCGCCTCCAGTGCCGGCTCGTCCGCCTTGCAGTACGGGCACTGGTAATCGAAGAACTCGACGATGGTGACGTCGCCCTCGGGGTTTCCCAGCACCTGTGTGCCGGGCTCCCCCAGGATGCGCGACTGGTTCTTGGCGATCGCTGCCTGCTGCACCGCCTCCTTGTCGGCCTGCAGCTTGTCGGCACAGGCCTGGACCGCGGAATCGCGCTTCGGCGCATCTTCGGCGAGGGCTGGCCTTGCGGAGGGGACGACGCCCGCAAGCGCGATGATCAACATGACCTTCAGCATTCAGCTTCTCCCCGATCCGTCATTGCGATCTTCGTGACGACAACCCGATTGTTACGCCATCACGTCGGGATTGAATGATAGCATTGCATGCGGTTGAATCGGGCCGAAAAGCTGAGGACGCCAATGTATCGCCTGCATGACAATCTGGCATCCGGAAATGCCTACAAGGTTCGACTGCTGCTGAGCCAGCTCGGGATTCCGTTCGAGCGGATCGAGTACGATATCGATCGCGGCGAAACGCGGACGCCAGCCTTCCTTGAAAAGAACCCGAATGGCCGCATCCCGCTGCTCGAAATCGGCGGCGGGCGGTGCCTGGCCGAATCCAACGCCATTCTCTGCTATCTGGCCGAGGACACGCATTACCTGCCGGCTGACCGTTTCCAGCGCGCCCAGGTCATGCAGTGGCTGTTCTTCGAACAATACAATCACGAGCCCAACATCGCGACGATCCGCTTCTGGATGACCCACAAGGTCGAGATGACACCATTTCGCACAGCCGCGACGCCAATCAAGCGCCGGGAAGGTATCGCCGCGCTGAGCGTGATGGAGCAGCATCTTGCCGGCCGGGAATGGTTTGTCGGCACCGCGTATTCCATCGCCGACATCGCGCTTTATGCCTATACGCATGTCGCCGATGAAGGCGGGTTCGACTTGGCGCCCTTCCCGGCGATCCGCGCATGGCTTGACCGCGTCGCCGCCGAGCCGGACCATATCCTGATCACGGATGACAAAGTTGGCGCTGCGCGGTGACGGTGCGATAGGGCACCCCATCTCCTTCCGCGCGGCCATGCCGCAAAGCCTCACCCGATTCTTCGCGCGGCCGGCCGGCTGGTGGTCTGTATTGATCGCACTTTGCCTGCTGCTGCTGGCGCCGCTGCTGCTGGCGGACATGCCGCCGATCCTGGACTACCCCAATCATCTCGCCCGCCTCTTCATCCTGGCACATGCCGGGCACGATCCAGTGCTGGATGCCATCTGGCAGCCCCATTGGGCCGTGATCCCCGACCTCGCCATCGACCTGGTCGGCGCACCGCTGATGCGGGTGATGACACCGTTTCAGGCCGGCAAGATCATCCTGGCGCTGGCGCTGCTCGTGCCCCTGGCAGGCGCAGGCGCTGTCCTCTATAGCCGGGCGGCATTTGGCCGGCGGCTGTACTGGCCGATGACAGCGGCGCTGATGGCCTACAACTTC
>CAZVYC010000167.1:0-12116 GCA_964631425.1 uncultured Rhodospirillales bacterium | reverse complement strand
CCGCAAAGTGCTGATCGCCAACCGCGGCGAGATCGCCTGCCGGATCATGCGGACTTGCCGGAGGCTGGGCATTCGGACGGTCGCGGTCTTTTCCGACGCCGACCGCGACGCACTGCATGTCGCCTCGGCCGACGAGGCGGTGAGGATCGGGCCGGCTGAAGTCGCGCAGAGCTATCTCAATGTTGAGGCGATCATCGAGGCGGCGCGGCGGACGGGCGCGGATGCGATCCATCCGGGCTATGGCTTCCTGTCGGAGCGGGTCGCGCTGGTCGAACGCTGCGCCGAGGCCGGCATCGTCTGGGTCGGTCCTTCGGCCGCGGCGATCACCGCCATGGGCTCGAAAATCGAGTCCAAGCGGATCGCGGAAGCGGCGGGCGTGCCGTGCGTTCCCGGCTATCACGGCGCGGCGCAGGATGACGACAGCTTGGCCGCGGCGGCCGAGGCAATCGGCTTTCCGGTGCTGATCAAGGCATCGGCCGGCGGCGGCGGGCGCGGCATGCGGCGCCTCGAAAAGGCGGAGGAGCTGCGAGGCGCGCTGGCGCTCGCACGCGCCGAGGCTCAAGCGGGGTTCGGAGACCCGGCGCTCTTGATTGAAAAGCTGATCCTGCGGCCTCGGCACATCGAGGTGCAGCTGGCGGGCGACAAGCACGGCAACCTGGTGCACCTCTTCGAGCGCGAGTGCTCGATCCAGCGCAATTACCAGAAGGTGGTCGAGGAAGCGCCGGCGCCGAACCTGACGGCGGAGGTTCGCGCCGCCTTGTTCGAGGCGGCGCTGAAGCTGGGAGTCGCAATCGGCTATGATTCGCTGGGGACGGTCGAGTTCATCCTGGATGCCGACGGGGGCGGCCCGTGGTTCCTGGAGATGAACACCCGGCTGCAGGTCGAGCATCCGGTTACGGAATTCATCACCGGGCTCGACCTGGTCGAATGGCAGATCCGCGTCGCCGACGGCGAGCGGTTGCCGCTGGCGCAGGAGGCGATCCGGGCGAGCGGCAGCGCGATTGAGGCGCGGATCAACGCGGAGGACCCGGCAGCGGGATATCGCCCCTCGCTGGGTACGATCGCGCTGTTCGAGCCGCCGGCCGGCGAAGGCATCCGGGTGGATACCGGGGTGCGGGCCGGCAGCATCGTCTCGCCTTATTATGATTCGCTGGTGGCCAAGCTGATCGCTTACGGACCCGACCGGGCGATCGCCGCGGCGCGGCTGTCGGCAGCATTGGACACCTTGGCAGTTCTGGGCATCCGGACGAACCAGGCGTTCGTCGGTGACATCGTCGACCATCCGCGGTTTCGGGCGGGCGAACTAACGACCCGGTTCATTCCGGAGGTGTTCCCGGATGGCTGGCAAGGCGCGGCATCGGATGACGCGCACGATGTCGCGGCCGCCGCGGCGATCTGGGCTGCGGCCCGGGAGGACCGGAGCGCGGCCGCCGCGCCCGGTCCGTGGGGCACGCTCGGCGGTTTCCGGGTTACGGCGCCAGCCGGCCGGCCGGGCACGATCAGCCTGGAGATCGTTGGTCCGGCGGGAGCTGTCGCCGCGACGCTCTGTGGTCACGAGCACAAGTATAAGTTGCAACTGAATGACGTTTCCTATTCCATTGAGATTAAAGGAGGCAAGTCGATCTGGACCGTCATCGTCGATGGCGTCGCGCGGCAATACGGGGCGGCGGTCGAGAGCGATCGGATCACGCTGGACAGCAATCGGGCAAGCGAGGATTTCGCCGTTGTCCCTCGGATCGAGAGGGCCGGCGCTGCTGGCGGCAGAGCGGCGGAAGGCGGTGCCGGACGCGTTACCGCTCCCCTGCCCGGCTTGATTAGCCAGCTGGCGGTCGCGCCGGGCCAGATGGTGGCGCAGGGCGAGACGGTGATCGTGCTGGAGGCGATGAAGCTGATGTACAGCCTGTCTGCGCAAATTTCGGGCAGTGTCGCGGCCGTGCTCTGCGCCGTTGGCGACACGGTCGCGGCCGGCGCCACACTGGTCCAGATCGAGTCGGAAGGCTGAACGCAACCTCGGGAATCGCTTGCTCGGCCGGCGCACGGTCGACATTATCCATCGGGGAACGTTCGCGAAAGGAACGGGAAAGTCATGGGGTTGAAGGCGGTTTTTGAACCAATCGCGATCGGCAAGGTCACGGTTCCGAACCGCATCGCCCGCGCCGCGCATGGCACCCACCTCGCCCGCCACGCTTTCGATGAAGATTCCATCGCTTACCATCTGGCCCGCGCCAAGGGTGGCTGCGGGTTGACCATCATCGAAGCGGCGAGCGTCCACCCGTCGAGTGAGAACACGCTGTTCAATGTCGACGACCGCGTGATCCCTGGCTTCGAGGCGCTGATGAAGGCGGTCCGCCCATACGGCATGCGGGTATTCGAGCAGCTGTTCCATGGCGGGCACCAGACTCTCGGCGAAGGCCGCCGCCCGCCCTGGGCGCCGTCGGCGATCCCGAGCCCGATCCTGGGCGCTGTGCCGGTTCCGATGGGCGAGCCCGAGATCGACGAGATCATCAGTTGTTTCGCCAGCGCCGCCAAACGCTGCCAGGATGGCGGGCTGGACGGCGTCGAGATTCATGCCGCGCACGGTTACCTGATCCACCAGTTCCTCTCGCCGTTGACCAACCAGCGCGACGATCGCTGGGGCGGCAAGCTGGAGAACCGGATGCGGTTCCTGCAAGAGATCTTGCGCGCCGTGCGCAAGGCGGTCGGTCCGGATTATGTGGTCGGGATGCGCATCTCGGCCTCGACCGCGGTTGGCAGCCTGCATGAGCCGGAGATCAAGACGATCACGCAAACGGTGCTGGCCGAAGGGTTGATCGACTACTTCAATGCGTCGCTCGGCGATTACTACCGCATGGATTCGATGGTGGGCGGGATGCAGCAGCCGGTTGGCTACGAGCTGCCGTCGAGCGCGCAGCTGACGGAGGGCGTGACCGTGCCGCGTATCGTCAGCGGCCGCATCCGGACGCTGGAAGAGGCCGAGCAGGTGTTGCGCGAGGGTGTCGCCGATCTGGTCTCGATGGTGCGGGCGCAAATCGCCGACCCGGACCTGATCCGCAAGACCCGCGAGGGGCGGGTCGATGAGGTTCGGCCCTGCATCGCCTGCAACCAGGGCTGCATCGGCGGGTTGATGCGCGATATGCGCCTGGGCTGCCTGGTCAACCCGGCGGTCGGGTTCGAGAGGACGCTGGCTGAGGATTTGATCGTAAAAACTTCAGAACCCAGGAAAATCCTGGTGATTGGCGGTGGGCCGGCGGGCATGGAGGCGGCGCGGGTCGGCGCGCTGATGGGACACAGAGTGGTGCTGGCCGAAGCGTCACCCAAGCTGGGCGGCGCGATCAACGCCGCGCGCCGGGCGCCCAGGCTGCACACGATCGGCGATATCGCCGATTGGCAGGAGCACGAGATTTACCGGCTAGGCGTCGAGGTTCGGCTCGGGACCTATCTCGATGCCGATGCCGTTCTGGCCGAGGATGCCGACCTGGTGATCGTCTCCACCGGCTCGCTGCCTCGCATGGACGGCGTCCAGTTCGGCGAGCCGGGCATTCCGCTCCCGGGCCACGACCTGCCGCATGTCCTGTCGTCGCACGATCTGCTGCTTGGGGCCTCGCCCGATTTCGGCAAGAGCGCCGTAGTGCTCGATGACACCGGACATTACGAGGCGATCGCGGCGTGTGAATTCCTGATCTCGAAAGACGTCGCGGTAACCTATGTCACGCGGCTGCCGGCGATGACACCCTATGTCGACACCACGATGCGCACGGTGCCGGCGCTAGAGCGGCTTTACCACGGCGATTTCGCAATCTTGGTACGCCACCGGCTGGTGGCGATCGAGCCCGGGATCACGATTGTGCAGCCGTTCCAGTCCGAGAAGCCGGCGAAAGTCGCGGCCGAGACGGTCGTCCTGATCACACCCAACCGGCCGATGCGCACGCTCTACGACGAACTGCGGCAGCGTCACCGCAACGTGGCGCTGGTCGGCGACGCGTTGGCGCCGCGCGACTTGCAGGCTGCGATCGCCGAGGGGCATCGGACAATGCGGGCTTTCGTTTAGGATCAGATCATGCCCGATGAACTCACCTGGACTCCGCCGCCCCGTCCGGAGTGGCTCACGACCTTCAATGGTGAAGGCCGTTACATGGATATCCGGAACCTGGTCCCGCTCCAGCCTGGCGAACTGATCGAGACCGCGAAGCGCGCGACCGGGTTCGACGATTTCGGTGACGAGCGATGGCGCGAGCCGTTCCATATCCTGGTGAAGTCGCTGGAGGAGGAGGCCGCGCTCAATTTCTTCGGGCGGCTGATGGCGCGTAACGATGTGCTGAACTGGCTGAAGGCGTTGCTGGGGATTCAGGCAGCGTTCAACGAACATCCGGAGATCGCCGACGAAGTCATTGATCGGCCGCTCTTCATTGCCGCCCTGCCCCGCTCCGGCAGCTCGATCCTATTTGAGCTGCTATCGCTCGATCCGGACCTGGGCTCGCCCAAGCAGTGGGAGATGATGTTCCCCTATCCGCCGCCTGAGACCGCCACCTACGAGACCGATCCGCGGATCGAGAAGTGCCAGCATCTGATCACACAGTGGGAACGGGTGGCGCCGAGCTTTGCCGCGATCCACCAAATGGATGCGCGGCTACCGAACGAATGCATCTTCGCCCAGGCGGCCTGCTTCACCAGCGAGTATTTCCCGTCGCAGTTCCAGGTGCCGACCTATATCGCGTGGCTCGCGACCAAGGCGAACTGGGAGTATTCCTACAGCTTCTACAAGCGCGTCTTGCAGGTTCTTCAGTTCCGCAATCCGCGGCGTCACTGGCTATTGAAGGCACCGTCGCATATGAATTACCTGCCGGTGATCTTCAAAGTGTTTCCGGACGCGCGGGTGCTGTTCACCCATCGCGATCCCGTCGTGGCGCAAGCCTCGGTCGTCAACCTGATGGGCACGCTGTTCTGGATCCGCAGCGACAAGCCGCTGGAGATCAAGGCTTTTGCCGGCATGCTGTCGCCCGAGACCATGGCCGCAGGTTTGAACCGCACGATCGACTGGCTGGACTCGGGCGCTATTCCGAAGGATCAGTGCTTCAGCTCGCTCTATGCCGACCTGATCCAGGCGCCGGTCGAGGCGGTGCGAAAGGTGTATGATAAGGCTGGCATGGAGTTCACTGAGGAAACTGCCCGGCGCATTCAGGACTATCTTGCGAGCAAGCCGCAGGGCAAGTTCGGCAAGCACCGATACAGCGTTGCCGAGGCGGAAGAAGCCGCCGCGCGGCGCAAGCTGTTCCAGCGGTATCAGGATTATTTCGGCGTACCAAACGAGATTTGAGACGAAAGGGAAAGCGGATGTTGCTGAGAGACAAGGTCGTCGTCATCACCGGCATCGGACCGGGCATGGGACGCAAGCTGGCGCTCGAAGCCGCTGAGGCGGGCGCCAAGGTGATGCTGGCGGCGCGCAGCAAGGATTTCGTCGAGGGCGTGGCGCGTGAGGTCGGCGCGAATGCCGTCGCCGTCGCCGCCGATGTATCGAAGCAGGCGGATTGCGACCGGATCGCCTCGGAAGCAGTTGCCGTGTTCGGTCGGATCGACGGGCTGGTCAACAGCGCCTATGGATCGGGCGCGTTCGTGCCGTTCGAGGAGAGTAACCTCGACGAATGGCGCAAAGCGATGGACGTAACTTTGTTCGGCTCGTTGCAGATGGTAAAGTCGGTTCTGCCCCATATGAAAACAGCCGGCGGCGGCTCGATCGTCAATGTTTCGACGATGGAAACGCGGAAGCCGATCGTCGGCCACGGCTCCTACGTCGTGCCGAAGGTGGCACTCTCGGGCGCGACCCGGCAGCTGGCGGTCGAGCTCGGTAAATACGGCATCCGCGTCAACACTGCCGTCATGGGTTGGATGTGGGGCACGCCGGTCGAAGGATACGTCAACTATATGGCGCAGCAGAGCGGAAAGACCGTCGACCAGGTGAAGGCCGGAATCGCCGCCAATGTCGCCCTCGGCCACATTCCCCCCGACCAGGAATGTGCGAAATCGATCATCCTGCTGCTGTCGGACTATGCCAGCGAGGTTACCGGCGCCTCGCTGGACATCAACGGTGGCGAGTTCATGCCGCTGTAGCGGAAACCGGAATCGCCCCGCGGGCCCGATCGAGGCTCCACGCCCCTCCGCCGGCGGCCGCGAGGTACAAGAAGGCGAAGCAATAGACGATCGCAAGCTCGCCCTGGTTCAGGATCGGAAAGAAGCCGTGCGGGGCATGGACCAGGAAATAGGCGACGGCCATCTCCCCCGACAGGATGAAAGCGGTGATCCGGGTGAACAGGCCGATGGCCAACAGGGCACCGCCGACTAGTTCCAGGATCCCCCCGATCCAGGGCAGAGAGCCCACCGGTATCGCGTCGTAAGCCGGGACATGCGGAAAGCCGGCCAGCTTCGCCAGGCCATGCTCGAAAAACAGCAATCCCAGCATGATGCGCAAGACGCTCAGCAACTGGGGTGCCCAAGGTTTCAGCATGCTCATGATACCTTCCCCTCATATCGATCGTTGATCAGGCGCCGACCGGCTCTTTGCCGCGTTCGGCGGCATAGATCTTTTCCGCCCTCGCCTTGAGTGCCCGGGCCGTGGCGGTGAGCCCAAACGAAATCCAGCTGCCGCCGAAGCGCATTATATGGACGCCAGTCTCGCCCAGGAAGGCGTCGGTCGAATAATAGGAGCACCGGGCCGGTCCGAGCTTCTCGATCACCTGGTCGCGCCGGCCGGCATAGGGCCATGCCTCCGACCAATCCATGTTCCAGGACAGGAGATGCTCGGGCTCGAAGGCGCAGACATACTCGACGAACACGTTGTGCTCGGCCCGATCCCAGGGGTTGACAACGGTCATCCGCACCGGCGCGCCCATTTCCAGCGTCGACTCGCACTTGATGCAGAACGGGTTCCATTCGGCGTAGCGGTCGAGGTCGGTCAGTACCCGCCAGACGACCGAGGCCGGCGCCTCGATCTCCACGCGGATCGACCGCGCCACGTTGTTCGGATCATACCCCGCCTTTGGATCGAATGCCTGCGCCATCCGGAGCCCCCCTCAATGTTAGCCCAATTTGTCCAAATCTTAACCCAATTTGCGTAGAGTCGGGACTGCTCTGTGAGGAAACAAAGAATTAGCCCAAAAGTGGCCGCATTTTTTTCGGGGTAGGTCAGCTCCCGATGCGACAAAACCACTCGCGATCCCAGGCCCAAACTGCGCAGGTTGTCGTTCGCGCCATCATAGCGTCCCGGCACGGCAATGCGGATGGGAAGGGCGGCTATGTACCGGCGAACTGCGCATCTGATACAAGCAGCGTGATCGTCCATGCCGTGGCACCTGTGGGCAACGATTGTTCAGGGCCCGAGCGGTAGTATTCAAGAGTAGATTATGAAGCGAGTGTTGATCAGTGGGGTCACCGGCCAGGATGGGGCCTACCTGTCCCAGTTCCTGCTGGACAAAGGATACGAAGTGTTCGGCTTGCTCCGGCGGTCTTCCTCGGCCGACGTCGTCGACGAGCGGCTGCGCTGGCTCGGAATTGCCGGCAAGGTCCACATGCTCGACGGCAACTTGATCGACCTGTCCTCGCTGCTGCGTGTAGTCCAGCATGTCGGACCGGACGAGGTCTATAATCTGGGAGCACAGAGCTTCGTCAAGAGCAGCTGGAACCAGCCGCTTCTGACCGGGCAGGTCACGGCGATGGGCGCGGGCAACATGCTGGAGGCGGTCAGGCTGGGTGCGCCGAAAGCGCGGTTCTATCAGGCGAGCAGTTCGGAAATGTTCGGCCAGGCGCAGCAGCCGGTGCAGAATGAGACCACGCCGTTCTATCCGCGGTCACCGTACGCCGTGGCGAAGCTCTATGCCCATTGGATGACGATCAATTATCGGGAGAGCTTCGGCTTGCATGCCAGCTCCGGCATCCTGTTCAACCACGAAAGCCCATTACGCGGCATCGAGTTCGTGACGCGCAAGGTGACCGATGGCGTCGCGCGCATCAAGCTCGGCCTGGCGACGGAATTGAGGCTCGGCAATCTCGACGCCAAGCGCGACTGGGGCCATACGCGGGATTATATCCGCGCCATGTGGCTGATGCTTCAGCAGGATCAGCCTGGGGATTACGTCGTCGCCACCGGCCGGACCACCTCGGTGCGGGAGCTATGCCGGATCGCCTTCGGCTGCGTAGGGCTCGATTGGGCGGAATTCGTCCGCACCGACACGGCTTATCTGCGGCCGGCCGAGGTCGACGTCCTGCTGGGGGATGCGACCAAGGCCAGGACGGTCCTCGGCTGGCAGCCGGCCGTCACGCTCGAGGAGATGATCGGGGAGATGGTGGAAGCGGATTTGGCGCGGCACAAGAAGAGGAGCCTCGCCTGACGCTCCGGATACCGGTCCATGCCCTTCCCTGAGCGGATATTGGTAACCGGAGCGTCGGGCTTTGTCGGGCGCACTCTTGTTCCCGCGCTCAAGGCCGCGGCGCCGGCGGGCACTGTGATCGCAGCCCCCGACGACAGGACTGTTGACGGCGCAGACCTGACCTTACCCTTGGACCTGCTCGACCCGGCGTCGATCACCGCCTGCGTCGAAGCCGCCCGGCCGGACGCCGTGATCCATCTCGCCGCCCGTGCGTCTGTTGCAGAGTCATTTTCGGATCCGTGGGATACGTGGCGTGTCAATGTCGATGGCACGCTCATGCTGGCGCAGGCTCTTCTCAGGATCGCGCCCGAGGCGCTGCTGGTTTTCGTCTCCTCGGCCGAGAGCTACGGGCTGAGCTTTCAGCGCGGCGTACCGCTGGACGAGGAAGCGGCCCTGGCGCCGGCGAACCCTTATGCCGCGTCGAAAGCAGCGGCCGATGTGGCCCTGGGCGAAATGGGCCTGAGGGGGCTGAACGTACTCCGCCTCAGGCCGGTCAACCATACGGGCCCGGGGCAAACGGATACCTTCGTCGTCCCTGCCTTCGCCCGACAGGTTGCGCGCATCGAAGCCGGCCTGCAGGAGCCGGTCGTGAATGTCGGCGCGCTGGACCGGTGGCGCGATTTCCTCGACATGCGCGACGTAGCCGCCGCCTATATCGCAGCGCTCGCCCGCGGCTCCGACTTGCCCGGCGGCATGGTGATCAACATCGCATCCGGCATGCCGAAGCAGATCGGCGACATCCTGGACGGGCTGATTGCACGGATCGGCGTCGCCGTCGAGATCAGGACAGATCACGCCCGGCTGCGCCCCACCGACATCGTCAGTGCAGTCTGCAATCCTGCACGCGCGAACAGCCTGCTCGGCTGGCAGCCCGCAATCAACTGGGAGGCCACGCTCGACACCGTCCTAGACGACTGGCGCATTCGGGTGCGGCGCGAGTCCTAAAGCTGCGATTGGGTTGATCATCACACACTTTGCCATCGGAGCCGGAGCGCCGCGTTCATGCTTGCCGCAGCGGAAGCTCTCGCCTTGCCGCGCGGAACCGGCTAACCATCGGAAGCAGGCCGGACGGCCGCATGAGGCATCATCGTGGCAATGGGGAACACCGTGGGAATTCTGGACGGCAAGGTCGCGCTCATCACCGGCGCGGGGCAAGGAGTAGGCCAGGGCATCGCCCTCGCGTTCGCGCGGGAGGGCGCACGCATCGCGGCGATCGGCCGGACCGAATCCAAGCTCGCCGACACAGTCGGCCAGATCGAAGGCTTTGCCGGCAAGGCCGTGCCGATCGTCGCCGACGTGAATGACGCCGACGCCGTCCAGCGCTCGATCGACGAAACACTCGCGGCGTTCGGGCGAATCGACATCCTGGTCAACAACGCCTACGGCATCGCGCTCGGGCCCCTCCTGTCACTGACCGACGAGGATTTCGAGCGCTGCATGACCGGCAGCCCGCTCGCCACGTTCCGCTACATGAAAGCCTGCCATCCGCACCTCAAGGCCACCGGCGATGGGGCGATCATCAATCTGTCCACTTCGGCGACGCGGCGCTGGGATGCCGCCAATTACGGCTTCTATGCTGCTTCCAAGCGCGCGGTCGAGGCGCTGAGCCGCGCCGCTGCGTCGGAATGGGGCGTGGACGGCATCCGGGTCAATACGATCGCGCCGCACGCGCTGTCGCCCGGCCTCAAGGGCTGGATCGAGGCCAATCCAGCCGAGGCCAAGGAGTTCTTCAAGACCATCCCGCTTGGCAGGGTAGGCGATTGCGAGCACGATATCGGCGCCGCCGCCCTGTTCCTGGTCAGCCCGGCCGCACGCTATGTCACCGGTGTCGTGCTGCCGCTGGACGGCGGCCAGGCGTTTTTCGGATAGGCAAGGCCTGCGCGGCGGATGCACGCATGACGCGTAGCTGGAATACGAAAATTCGACCGTATAGATCACGCGAGATACGCATCGGGTTTTCGGAGTATCACATGCCAAAGTCTGCTGTGGTGTCGCTTGTTGCGGCGGCGCTCATCGCTGCCTGCACCCCCCAAGTCCAGCGCGGCGCCCCCGGCGTCGCGTCGAGGGGGACGCCGCTTGGCGAGATTGGCAGGATCCGCGACTGGCGGGCCGACGGAACGACCGGCGTTTACGTCGAGTCGGATAGCCGCCGGTGGTATCACGCGACCTTCGTGTCGCCCTGCTCCCTTCTATCGTCCGCCGGGCATATCGACTTCAGAACCGCCCCGCCCTTCCCGATCGACACGTTCGATGCGATTCAAATTCGCGACGTCGTCTGCTACTTCAAGAGCTTGGAAGAAGTTCCCGGTCCTGCCGACACCGCAGCGCCAAAGCCGGCGAAGAATTCCTGAGGCTGCGTGAGGCGCCGCCGGCCGTCCATAGCGTGACGGTCAGGGTGCCTCGCATTCGCAGGCCATGCTGCGCAACTTTTGAACATCCCGGATTTCGATGGAACCGCGCAGGCATTGGATTGAGCCGTGCTGCGCCAATTCCCCCAAGGCGTTCGTAACGCCGGCGCGCCGCACGCCCAGCGAATAGGCAAGATTTTCATGCGTCAACGGCAGGCTCATGCTTCCCGAGCGCTTGCTCGCATCGAGAAGTTTGCTGGCACAGCGTTGCGGCACGGTGTGGCGGCCGGTGCAAGCGGCGACCTGGGCGATCTTGAGGAACCAGGAATGGAAATATCGTGTCAGGCGATCCTTCAACACGGGGCAGTCATCCAGGGCCTGCTTGAGGGCCTCGGCGTCAACGCGCCACGCCCCGCCGGTCATTTGAACCGAGATTTCGTGCGAGGCGGCTGAAAGGCCGAACAAGGCGGTAATGCCGAACGCACCCTCACGGCCGATGCTCAATATCTCAAGCCCTTGCCCATCGGCCATCGTAGCCGTCTGGGCAACAAGGCCACCGCATGGGAAGTACACGCAGGAGAGGGGGGCGCCGACATTATAGATCACCGTTCTGCGCACCAGGGTCACGGGCTTGAGAAGCGGAGCAACCCGAGCGAACTCTTGGGCGGGAAGACACGCCAGCAGGTGATTCTGCATGGGTTTTCCAAGTGTTCCCCTTCCAGGACCACCTCCTGAATTATCAGCTACCCTCAATTTGTATTCTCCGTAGCGCAGAATATCATTCATAAGAAAATCGTATTACTCAATGTAACTACAGACAAGTAGCCGGTCAATCCAGCACTTCCGGGGTACTCCGATAGTATATACCCCGGATACATGTGTTGTATCTTATAGTAGATAGAGAGAATTTTGCAACCCTCCTACACGGGAGTGATTTCAATCAGCTTGCCGAACCAGGCCTTCGATTCGCACTTAGAGCCTTCGAGCACCCGTCGATATTGGGTTTAAACCGGCAACCTTGCACACGAGGCGCCTCGACACGCGCCTTCATTGCGAAACCCGCCATCCCGGCAATCGGTAGGACTATTTGCGCTCGATCAGAATGAAACCGCCAACCATGCCCTCGGGCCGACTGAAGGTCGGACCCGGGGGTCAGATTCCTGAACTCACCACGAAGGACACAAAGAGCACAAAAAATTTCTTATTCATAACTTCGTGTCCTTTGTGTCCTTCGTGGTGAAAATTCTCTTTGCGGATTTGCGTCTTGGCGTTTCAACTTTTATCAACCCGCCCACGCCCCAGCATCCCGCGCCCCATTACAGGACGCAGAACGCCGAGCCATCACCTCTTA
>CAZVYC010000166.1:4878-12147 GCA_964631425.1 uncultured Rhodospirillales bacterium | reverse complement strand
CAGCCGCGCGCCGGTGGCGCCGAGCGGATGGCCGAGCGCGATGGCGCCGCCGTTGACATTGACCTTGGCCGGATCGGCACCGGTTTCCTTCAGCCAGGCCATGACCACCGAGGCGAAGGCCTCGTTGATCTCGACCAGATCGATGTCGTCGATCTTCATGCCCGCCTTTTCCAGCGCATAGCGGGTCGCCGGAATCGGCGCCGTCAGCATCCAGACCGGGTTGTCGGCGCGGACGCTGAGGTGGTGGATGCGGGCACGCGGCTTGAGATTGTGCGTCTTCAGGCCCTTTTCCGAAACGACCAGGATCGCGGCGGAGGCGTCCGAAATCTGGCTGGCGACACCGGCGGTCAGCCTTCCATCGGGCGCCAGCGTCTTCAAGGTGGCCATCTTCTCCAGCGACGTGTCGCGGCGCGGACCTTCGTCATTCGCCACGCCGGCAATGGGCGCGACCTCGTTGGCGAAGCGGCCGGAATCGATCGCCGCGATGGCGCGGCGATGGCTCTCCAGCGCATAGCGCTCCATGTCCTCGCGGGTGCACTGCCATTTCTCGGCGATCATCTCGGCGGCACGGAATTGCGAGACCTCCTCGTCGCCATAGCGCTTGCGCCAGCCCTCGGAACCGGAGAACGGGTCGCTGAAGCCCAAGGGCTGCGCCGCCGTCATCGAGCTCGAGATCGGGATCATGCTCATGTTCTGGACGCCGCCCGCCACAATGACGTCGGACGTGCCGCTCATAACCGCCTGGGCGGCGAAATGCACCGCCTGCTGCGACGAGCCGCACTGACGGTCGATCGTGGTGCCGGGGATCTCCTCGGGCAGGCCGGCGGCGAGCCAGCAGGTGCGCGCGATGTCGCCGGCCTGCGGACCGATCGTGTCGACGCAGCCGAACACCACGTCCTCGACCGAAGCCGGGTCGATGCCGGTGCGGGCCATCAGCGCATTCAAGGAATGGGCGCCAAGGTCGGCCGGATGGATCTTCGACAAACCGCCGTTGCGCCTGCCGACGGGGGTGCGGACGGCATCTACGATATAGGCTTCAGGCATCATCTACTCCGTTGGGCCAGGATCACCCATTCAAGTCCGTTGGGACCAAGCCGCCCAGGTTCGGCCTGGGCCAAGGTCCACGCCGGCTGCGAGGATCGCGCCGGCGATGCGGGTGCGGTGCCAGGCCGACGTGCCCCAGCACTGGGCATTCGCCCACACCCGCTTCATCCATATCTGGAGATCATACTCCCAGGTATACCCCATTGCGCCATGCACCTGGAGCGTGCGCCGTGCGCCCAGCATCGCGGCATCGCCGGCGGCGGCCTTTGCGTGCGAGACGCGGATCGCGCGGTCCGGCAGGTTGTTCGCCAGCGCATAGGCCGCGTAATAGACCACCGGCCGGGCGAAGGTGAGCTTGACCTGGACGTCGGCCAGCAAATGCTTCACCGCCTGGAACGAGCCGATCGGCCGGCCGAACTGCTCGCGGTTCTTAGTGTATTCGACCGCCATGTCGAGCATACGCTGGGTCGAGCCCAGCATATCCGCGGCGGTATAGAGCGCGGCGCGGTCGAGGGCCTGGGCCCACAGCGCGGCGGCCGTCTCGCCCTCGGCGATCTTCTCGCCCTGGTTGTCGCTCCAGCCCAGCCGGGACAGGCGGCGCGACGGGTCGACCGAAGGTGCCTCGGTCGAGGTCACCTCGGCCTCCGGCACGGCATAAAGCGCGCCGTTCTCGGACACCAGCAGCAAGTCGGCGATGGCTGCGTCTGCGACATAAGGGTTGATCTCATGCCCAATCGCGATCGTCGCATCGCCGGCCGCGACCTTGGGCAGGAATTCGTCCGCAAGCGCAGGCGATGCCGCGCCGAGCAGGGGCGCGGCAACTGCGATGCTGTCGAACAGCGCTCC
Source organism: uncultured Rhodospirillales bacterium (assembly GCA_964631425.1). Lineage (GTDB taxonomy): Bacteria > Pseudomonadota > Alphaproteobacteria > BOG-932 > Roseiterribacteraceae > BOG-932. The sequence continues at coordinate 10,257 of CAZVYC010000166.1, read as the reverse complement.
CGGCACTGCCGCGCGGCCGCATTCCTCGGCCGCCAGCACGGCGTCGAGCTCCCCCAGTCCAAGACCGCCATGCGCCTCGGAAACAACGAGCCCGGTGAGGCCGAGCTCGGCCAGCGCGGCGCGGAACTTGAGGGCACCGCCGTCGGGGCTTTCGATCAGCGCGCGGATCGCCGTCGGCGTACACTCGCCGTCCAGGAAATCGCGCACCGCGCCCTGGAAGGTAAGCTGATCTTCGCTGAACCGGAAATCCATTCATCCCCTCGGTTTAGGCCTCGGTTTAGGCCGCGAGCCTGCGCATTGCGGTGGCCGGATATTGCGACTTCTAGTCAGGGGGCGCCTTGTCGTCAATCGATGCACGTAGATGACAGACGTGCTATCTACGCAATTTGCCCAAGCATGCCCTTGCCGGGCCGGACCGCGCCCGCCGCAACGGGCTTACGGTCCCACACGTTGCTGATTCTTCGGAAACTGCCCACAAAAAGCTTGTAACTGCGTAAATTCAGACTATAAATATTACGAATTGCATGCACTCGATTATTGACGCACGATCGCGGGGAAGCCGTTCACGGAGGATACGATCATGGCTGGCGCGGTAAAAGAGATGGCGAAGGATATCATCCCCGAGCCGGCGACCTTGGTAGCACGGGCGCGCGCGCTGATCCCGGCCCTGAAGGCGCGAGCCGCGCAGGGCGAGGCGGAGCGCAAGATTCCCGACGAGACGATCCGCGATTTCCAGGAGGCCGGCTTCTTCGACATCCTGAAGCCCAAGCGCTGGGGCGGGTTCGAGATGGACCCGCAGGTCTTCTATGAGGTGCAGATCGCCGTAGCCGAAGGCTGCATGTCCAGCGCCTGGGTGCTGGGCGTGGTCGGCGTGCATCCGCTGCAGCTGGGGCTGTTCCCGCTCCAGGCGCAGGAGGATGTGTGGTCGAAGGACCCGACAACGCTCGTCTCCTCCTCCTACCAGCCGGTGGGCAAGGTGGAGAAGACCGAGGGCGGCTTCTACCTCTCCGGCCAGTGGGCGTTCTCGTCCGGCTGCGCCCATTGCGACTGGGTGTTCCTGGGTGCGCTGATCTTCCCGGAGGCCGGCGGGCCGCCGGAATATCGCACGTTCCTGCTGCCGCGCAGCGATTATCAGATCCTCGACACCTGGCATACGTTCGGGCTCAAGGCCACGGGCAGCCACGACATAAAGGTGGAGCGCGCCTTCGTGCCGGAGCATCGCACCCACAAGGCGATGGACGGCTTCCTGTGCCGCAACCCCGGCCAGGCGGTGAATGACGGTGACATCTTCAAGCTGCCCTGGGCGGCGGTGTTCACCCGCGCGGTGTCGGCTGCCTCGATCGGCGCTCTTGAGGATGTGCTGAAATCCTTCCTGGAGATCGCGAAAAGCCGGGTTTCGACCAACACCGGCGTGGCGACCAAGGCCGACCCATTCGCGCTCTCAGCGGCCGCGAATGCCGCGGCCGAGATCGCCTCGATGAAGGCGACCTTGTTCAAGATTTTCGACGACATGATGGCGCTGGTCCGCCAGGGCAAGGACGTGCCGGTCGAGGACCGCGTCTTCTACAAATACCAGGCCTCCCGCGTCGCCCGCCGTTGCGCCGACATCGCGGACGAACTGCTGTTGCTGGCCGGCGCCCGCGGCGTCTTCAACGACAACCCGATCGTGCGGCCATGGCTGGACCTGAAGGCCGGCCGGGCGCATATCGCCAATAACCAGAACCTGGCCGGGCTGACCTTGGGCGGCAGCTTCCTGGGCGCTCCGGTGATGGATACATTCCTGTAGGGCGGATAAGCGCAGCGCAATCCGCCGCCGCGCCAGGCGCGGCATGATCGACCCGATATGGAGTATCGCCGGGCCTCGGCAGGCGAAGCTTAACCGGATTGCCGAATTGCGCTTCGCTCATCCGACGTACGCTTGCTGACCGCGGCGTCACTGAGAACTCGACAAGAGCCCTGCTTCCGCCCCCGCCATCGCGCTGCCCTCTCTCCTGACGGGCACCAGCCGTGCCAGCAACGCGGCAACTTCCGCCTGGCGAAATGGCTTGGCGAGCCGGGGCAGGTTCGGCATGTCGCTATGGCCGCCGGCGTATCCCGTTATCAGCAGCACCGGCATGTCGGGACACATCTCGCGAACGCGGCGGGCGAGTTCTGCCCCGTCTATGCGCGGCATCTTGTAGTCCGTGACGACGACATCGAAACGCGGGCTTACGGCAAGCTGGGCGAGCGCATCGATCCCGCTCTCCATTTCGGTTACCGAGTGGCCGAGCTCGCGGAGCATTGCGGCGGTTGCCTCGCGAACGAGCTTCTCGTCATCCACGAGCAGGACCGACAGGGCTTCCGGCCTCGGCGTCGCACGGGCAATGGCGACCTCCCGCGCCGCGCCGGCGTTGCCTTCGGCGATCGGCAGCCACAGATCGGCGCGGGTGCCTTCCCCGAGCGCGCTTGTCAGGGCGAACCATCCGCCAAGCTGGCCGGCGAGCCCATGGACCATCGACAGTCCGAGCCCGGTGCCGCGCCCCGTCTCCTTGGTCGAGAAGAACGGTTCGATGGCCCGCGCCAGGGTTTCGGAATCCATGCCGACGCCGGTATCGATGACCGACAAGAGAATATATTGGCCCGGAGCAAGCTTCGTCTCGGGCATGTACCCCACCGTGACCTGCTCGGTTGCGAGCGTCAGCGTGCCGCCGGCCGGCATGGCGTCGCGGGCGTTGACGCAGAGATTGAGGATTGCCAGTTCGAGCTGGTTGGGGTCGACCAGAGCCGGAGCAAGGTTCGAGCCCGCGACAATTACCAGCTCGACGGCTGGCCCGATCGAGCTGGCGATCAGGTCCCGCATGCCCGTAAGCAGAGCGGGAATATCGACGGCTTGCGGCTGGAGTGCCTGGCGACGGGCAAAGCCCAGCAGACGTTGAACCAGCAGCTTCGCCCGCTCTGCCGACTGCAGGGCGCCTGTGATCAGTCGTTCGGCATTCGGATCGCTCCCGCCATAGCGCCGCAGCATGAGATCCAGCGCCCCGGTGATCGGCGTCAGCAGATTGTTGAAGTCGTGCGCGACGCCGCCGGTGAGCTGCCCGATGGTTTCCAGCTTCTGGGCCTCGTGGAGCTGGGCCAAGGCCTGCTCGTGCTCGGCGGTGCGCTCTTCGACTCGTCTTTCAAGCTCGGCGGCCAAGGTGCGCAACTGGCTTTCGCTTTCGTGCAGGGCCTGGAGCCGCGCCCTGGCCTCATATTGCCGACGCCGCCCACGCCGCGCCGCCCTCGCCAGGCTGACCAGCGTCGTCGGATGGAACGGACGCTCGAGGAACGTGACGTTACCCAAAGTCTCAAGGAAACGCGTGGCCGCCGGGTTGCGCTCCAGCCCGCCACCGCGCTCTGTCAGCAGCACGAAGGGAAAGTCGGACCACTCCGGCTGATCCCCAAGCCAGGCGGCGAGCGGGTGCAGATCGGCTGAGTGAAGCGCTTCCTCGGTGATCACGGCGAAACCGGCTCCGGCCTTCAACTCGGCGACCAGCGCGGAGAGCGATTCGCAGGGGTGGGCCCGGAACCCCGCCTCCCTGAGAATCGCTGTGGCGACCAGCGCGTCACGGCCGTGCGGGGCGACGACGAGTGCGCGCTCGGAAAGGCCGGGAATCAAGCGACTTCGCCGTGTAACGGTGCCGGCTGGATGAGGGTCGGCACGCCGGTCAACACCCCCTGGAAATTGGTCAGCGGCTCACCAAGCGTGATCCCGTCCTTGCCGATCCGGAACTCGCGGATCGTGTCCTCATGCCCGCTGGTGCGCTTCTTGACGACCGAAATGGCGCGCCGTACCCGGCCGGATGCCTCGAAATACCGCAGCAGGATCACCGTATCGGCGAGATAGGTGATGTCGATCGGCGCCTGCATGCTCCCGACCAGCCCATGCTGCGCCACCGTCAAATAGGTGGAGGCTCCACGCCGGTTCAGGAACTGCAGCAGCTCATGCAAATGGAGCAGGAGCGCCCGCTCTTCCGGCATGGCCGCCTGGTATCCGTTCAAGCTATCGATCACGATTGTCCCGACGCCGTGGACGTCCACGCTGTTGCGAACCCGTTCGGAAAACTCGCCGGGTGTCAGTTCGGCCGCGTCGACCTGCTCGATGAGAAGCTGTCCGGAATCGACCATCGCCGCCAGATCGATGCCCAGGCCTTTTGCCCTGGTGAAGAGCAGCCCGAGTTCTTCATCGAACACGAACATCGCCGCCTTCTCGTCGCGCGCTACCGCGGCGACGAGGAACGCGAGCATGAGCAGCGACTTGCCGGTTCCAGCGGGGCCTAGAACGAGCACGCTTGATCCCCGCTCGACACCGCCACCCAGCAGCCGGTCGAGTTCCGCCGATCCCGTGCTAAGCGTGTTACGCTGATACGATGTTTTGTGCTCGGCGGAAACCAGCCGCGGGAAAGCCATGATCCCGCTCTGCCGGATGACGAAATCATGGTATCCACCGCGGAAGCGCCGCCCCCGGTATTTGGTCACGCGCAACCGCCTGCGTTCGGGACCATAATCGGGCGACAACTCCTCAAGGCGGATCACGCCATGGGCCACGCTGTGCACGGTCTTGTCGTTCATCTCGGTCGTCAGGTCGTCCAGCATCAGCACGGTCGCGTGCTGCCGGGCGAAATAATGCTTGAGCGCCAGGATCTGCCGCCGGTACCGAAGCGACCCCTGAGCCAGCAATCGAATCTCGGAAAGACTGTCGATGACCACGCGGTCCGGCATGACCTGCTGGAAGGCCTCGAAAATCCGTCGTGTGGTTTCGCCGAGTTCGAGGTCCGATGAATAAAGCAGGCTCTGCTGCTGTTCCGCGTCGAGCAGGCTTTCGGGCGGGACAAGCTCGAATATGTCAAGGCCTTCCAGCGACCAGCCATGCGAAGCCGCGCCGTCCCGAAGCTCATCCTCCGTCTCCGAGAGGGTAACATAGAGCCCACGTTCACCTGCCGCTGCGCCGGCAATCAGGAACTGGGTCGCTATGGTTGTTTTCCCGGTACCCGGGCTTCCTTCGAGAAGGAAAACACGTGCGCGGGCCAACCCACCGGCCAATATGTCGTCGAGACCGGCAATCCCTGTCGACGCTTCATCAGTCTGGTGTTCTAACACCGCCCCTCTCTCTTTCGGAAGTTGCCCGAGCTACTCCAGCCTGGACGTGACCATTCTGTATCCAATACGGCTTAACACTGTAGAGCAGGCGAGTGATCCGATCCGGCCCTCTATTAAAATGGCAAGCTTTGACTTGGCCAACCATATTGTTCCGTCGGCGGAGGCCGGACCTCTGGTGGGGTGACCGAAGCGGGCTTGGGCGGAATTTTGCTTTATGTTATTCGCCGAGATCAAGCGTCATGAAGACGCTATTAGGATCAAGGA
>CAZVYC010000166.1:0-4778 GCA_964631425.1 uncultured Rhodospirillales bacterium | reverse complement strand
GCTTTATGTTATTCGCCGAGATCAAGCGTCATGAAGACGCTATTAGGATCAAGGATATAGTCACCGAATGGCGGGCAGCCGACAAATCCGAAGCGGGCATAAAGTGCCCGGGCGGGCGCGAATGCATCCATTGAACCGGTCTCCAAGCTGAGACGGCGATAGCCGCGGGAACGGGCCTCGGCGACGATGTGTGCGAGCAGGGCTGCGGCCACGCCCTTTCCGCGGTGGGCCGCGGCCGTGTGCATGGACTTGATCTCGCCATGCGAGGGGTCGAGCTCTTTCAGCGCGCCGCAGCCGAGCAGTGTCTCGCCGTCCCGGACGGTCCAGAACGTGATCTCGGGCGCGCGAAGGGCATCGAGATCGAGCACGTGGATGCTCTCGGGCGGCGACCATCGTCTGGAGTTGTCCAGATGCGCCTCGAGCAGGGCGGCAACATCCGAGCCGCGGAGATCGTCCATGCGGATGTGCATTGCGGTACGTCACTCACGATTAATGGCCCCGAATCATTTGAAACGCCAAGTCGCCGAGGCGCAAGTGCTTTGTCTAGAGCCGGCGACCTTCGGCGGGGGAATGAAGAATTTAAACACAAGGGTCACAAAGGACACTAAGTTCAGGAAAATGCCTGCGAACGCTCGGAATTCTGCATGAGCGCCGCAGGCAATATTTTCTCAATCTTCCCTCGTGTCCTTGCTTTAAGATTCTTTTCGGCCATATGACTCGCCGCATGCCGTTGCCGCGAGTCCCTTCCCTCTCCCGCATCGCGGGAGATGCCGACCTGGTTATCGGGGATATAGACGAAGATGCGTGCGATCCGGATGGGAACCAGGATCGCGACGAGGGCCGCCATGACGTAGCAAGAAGCGCCCTTGCGTGATCATACGCCGCCTTTAATTTAGTCAGTATGACTATGTTTCGGGATCAGCCGATGACCAAGCCGTCTTCACCCCATCGCGCCGGCAATGACCGGCCAGGCTTCTGGGTCTTGCATGACGCCAAGGCCCGGTTCAGCGAACTGGTACGCCGCGTTAAGAGCGATGGACCGCAACATGTGACCGTGCATGGACGCGATGAGGTCGTTGTGATCTCGGCGGAAGAATTTCGCCGACTGAAGGGCGGAGCGACGGGGCAGGCGCTAATCGAGGCCCTGCAACGATCCCCCTATCGCGACATCGATCTAGCGCCGCCCCGAGGACCAATGCCGGTGCGGGACGTCGATTTGTGACCGGTTGGCTGCTGGACACGAACATCCTGTCGGAGCTGCGCAGGCCGAAGCCGAACCGGAACGTCGTCGAGTTCATCGCGGCGCAGCCGATCGAAGCCCTGTTCGTCAGTACAGTGACTCTGGCGGAAATCCGGCTCGGCATCGAGCAGATCGCCAATCCGGCGCGCCGGGCGGAATTGAACGGCTGGCTCACGCATGAGGTCCGTCCTATGTTCGAGGGCCGCGTGCTGCCGATCGGCGAAGACGTGATGCTCAAATGGCGGCTGCTAGTTGAAGAAGGCCGGAAGGCGGGCCACACCTTCTCGCAGCCCGACCTGATCATCGCCGCGACCGGCCTGGATCAGGGCCTTATCGTCGTGACCCGTGACACCGGCGACTATGCGAGGGCGCGGGCGCCGACATTCAACCCATGGGTCGAACGCGTCGGAACATAATCGCGGCGGGGGTCACAATCCTATCGACCACCGAACTGTTGACCACCGACGATCTCGGCTCCAATCCGAGACCTCAACCACACAAACGGGGAAGCAGCACATGCGCAAGGTCGCATTGATCACGGGCGCCACACGCGGCATCGGCAAGGCCTGCGCGCTGGCGCTGGCGCGCGAGGGGTTCGACATCGTCGCCACCGGACGCACGGTGAAAGAGGGCGACGGGCGGGTGAACATACCCTTGCTGGGCGATCCGCGGCAGGTGGCCGTCCCCGGCAGCCTGGAAACCACGGTCGCCGACGTGCGGACGCTTGGCCGTGAGGCGCTCGGGTTGCCGATGGATGTGCTGGACCGTGGCTCGATGGACAAGGTGGTCGAGCGGGTGATGGCCGAATGGGGCCGCATCGACGTGCTAGTCAATAACGCGCTCCATGGCGGGCTCGGACTCATGTACCCGTTCGACCAGTTCACCATCGAGCAGTTGGAGACGGCGGCGATCGGCAATCTGGTGAACCAAGCCTACATGACCCGGCTGGTCCTGCCCGTAATGGTCCAGCAGAAGCACGGCGTTGTCGTCGGCCTGAGCTCGGTCGCGGCGACCATGCCGCCGCCGGTGCCGGCCCGGCAGGGCGGCTGGGGCTTCGTCTATGGCGGGCCCAAGAGCGCCTTCCATCGGATCAGCGAGTTCGTCCACCTGGAGCATCAGCAGGACGGCATTCTGGCATTGAATGTCGAGCCCGGCTTCACGGTGACCGAAGCGACGATTGCCATGTTCGGACCGGGTATCGTGACGTCGGGCCTGGCCGACCCGACCGAGCCCAGCGTGACCGGCAACGTCGTCGCCTGGATCGCCACGCGGCCGGAAGCGAGGGAATTCGCCGGAAAGCTGATCAGCACGCCGACCTTCTTCAAGGAGCGCGGGATCAACTATCCGTGACGAAGGCTCAACGCGACTCGTCGTAGCTATTGGGCACGGCCTGCGAGCGGAGCGACTGCTGATCGCGCAGTGCTTGATTCTCCTGAAGCAGGTTGTTGACCTGTGCCCGTGACGACGCGTTCTCCTGTTGGGTACTCTGCCGCGCCAGTTCGTTCTGCAAGTAGAGTTGCTGCGACGTCACCGCTGGGTCAGGTAGGGCGGGAACGGCATAGGCCGGCGGGGTGGCTGATGAATGAACCTGGGCAAAAGCCTGCTGGGTTCCAAAGGCTGCGAGCGCGACAAGCGCGCACCCGAGAATGCGCATGATAGGACTCCTGGCCGGAATGGCTTTGCCGGCAAATGCCGACGGCCCCGGCTTTACATAAAGCTAGGTATGATCGACCCTCTTTGAAGAGCGCGAACCGGCACACCCAACTTGCAACGCTTGCCCATCGCAACGCATTCAGTCGCACCTATATGTGATTTCAGCGATAGAACACGCGAAGGACTTTCATGAGAGCCTCGAACCCCAGAAGCTGGATGTTGTCGGAAGCGGTCGAGATGCTGGCGCGCGCCGAGCGCATGCATCGCCAAATGTTTGGCCTGGAGCGGCCCGATGCGCGTTTGCCGTGCTGGGAGCCGCCAGTCGACGTACTGGAGACGGAGCGCGAGGTGATCGTCTTCACCGCGTTGCCCGGTGTCGATCCGGCCAAGGTGACAACAACGATCGAGGACGGCACCTTGCTGATTACAGGACATCGCGTGCTGCCGGCGGCGCTGCGCACCGCGACCATACACCGGCTGGAGCTGCCGCAGGGCAGCTTCCGGCGCTATGTGCAAATACCTTCGGGCCGGTACGACGACGTGCGGCGTGCCTCCGAGAACGGCTGCATCGTCATCACGCTGCGCAAATACGCGCAGCAGGCGGGTTAAGATGACCGACCACAATCGAACGTTCCGAATTTTCCGCGCGCCCGACCAGGGCGCCAGCGCCGCGACCACGCCCGGCATCGAGATTCCCGCGGACTCGCTGATCATCGTCCCGGTGCGCAATTTCGTGCTGTTCCCCGGCGTCGTGCTGCCGGTCACCGTCGGGCGGCAGCGCTCGATCGCCGCGGCGCAGGAGGCGGTGCGTCAGGGCAAGCAGGTCGGATTCCTGATGCAGCGCGACCCGGAGGTCGCCGAGCCCTCCCCCTTCGACCTGCACCGCACCGGCACGATCGCCAATATCATCCGCTACGTGACCGCACCCGACGGTGCGCACCACGTCATCGCCCAAGGCGAGCAGCGCTTTCGCGCAGTGGAATTCATTCGCGAGCAGCCGTTCCTGGTGGCGCGCATCATCCGGATCGAAGAGCCGCAGGTGACGAGCCCCGACATCGAGGCGCGATTCCTCAACCTGCAGAACCAAGCGATCGAGGCCCTGCAGCTGTTGCCGCAGGCGCCGCAGGAGCTGGTCGCCGCCGTGCAGGGCGCGGCCGGTCCGTCCGCGCTGTCGGATCTCGTTGCGGCCTATATGGACGTGACGCCGGAGGAGAAACAGGAGCTGCTCGAAACAGTCGACCTCACCGCGCGGATCGAGAAGCTGTCGAAGCTGCTGGCGCACCGGATCGAGGTGCTGCGGCTGTCCAAGGAAATCGGTCAGCAGACTCGCGAGGCGCTGGACAAGCGCCAGCGCGAGGTGCTGCTGCGCGAGCAGCTGGCGACCATCCAGAAGCAGCTTGGCGAGGAGGAACCCGGCAAAGCCGAGGAGATTGCCGAACTCAACGAGGCGATCGCCAAGGCCAATATGCCCGAGGAGGTCGAGCAGGCGGCCAAGAAGGAGGTGCGCCGGCTGGAGCGCATGCCCGAGGCCGCGGCCGAATACGGCATGATCCGCGCGTATCTCGACTGGCTGATCGAGCTGCCCTGGGCTTTGCCCCAGGAGAAGGTGATCAACATCGCCGAGGCCCGGAAGATCCTCGACCACGACCATTTCGGGCTGGAGAAGATCAAGCAGCGCATCATCGAGTTCCTGGCGGTGCGCAAGCTGGCGCCTGGCGGCAAGGCCCCGATCCTGTGCTTCGTCGGGCCACCCGGCGTCGGCAAGACCTCGCTGGGGCAGTCGATCGCGCGCGCCATGGACCGCAAGTTCGTGCGCGTGAGCCTGGGCGGCGTGCATGACGAGGCGGAGATCCGCGGCCATCGCCGGACCTATATCGGTGCCCTG
>CAZVYC010000165.1:0-12246 GCA_964631425.1 uncultured Rhodospirillales bacterium | reverse complement strand
GGGTTGCGGCGCGCGCAATCTCGATATCGCTCAAGGGACTCGTCACGATACAGTCATCCTCCCTCTCGCTTTGTTTTTACGAGAGCTGCTAAGTACGTTTTGGGACAGCCGCGATACGGAAAGTCGCACCGCGGTCCAGGTCGCCGCGCAGGCCCCCGGATTTGGGCATTAAATGACCCGGACCGTAGGTGCGGCGACTGCGATTGTCAATCACAGAGAAAATAAATTTCTCCCAGGGAAACACCGGGCTTGCGTCGGGCGGAGATCGTCGGACGCGGAGGCCCAGCCCAGTCACCTCCCACGACGAACTGTTTCGTTTTGCTCATGGCTTTTGTTGATTGGCGTTGACTCCCGGCCCGCGGGGTATAAGCATTCCTCTCAAGAATATAAGTTGCCTTTTAGGTAACACGCTCGATGCGCGTCCGAGGCATCGAGGCTCACGGCCCCGATCATCCCAAGGAGCAGGACCATGCCTTTCCGGGAAAGCACGCACTGGCTGATCGGTGGGCTGTTCCTTTTGGGCATGGTGTCCGCCGTGCGTGCGGCCGAGGCGCCCGCATACAGGCCCATTGTGCCGACGATGGCCGACAGGACGGTCACCCTGACCGGTCATGATCTCACCATCGACCAGATCGTCGCCGTCGCCCGATACGGCGCCAAGGTAGAAGTGAGTCCCGAAGCCCGGCAGCGCGAAGAGGACACGTTCGGCCTCATGATGGAAGGCGCCGCCGAGGGCATGCCGATCTATCTGTTCAACCGCGGCGCCGGATCGGGCCGGCAGATCGCCACGTTCGAGGGCGACCCGCTGTCGCCCGAGAACCGGCCCAAGCTGGAAGAACGGGCGCTGCGCCAGTTCCAGAACGGCGCGAACAACGGTACCGGGCCGGAGGTCGATGCCGAGGAGCTGATCCGCGCCAACATGGTGGTGCGGGCCAACACCATGACCTATCTGGCCGCCAGCCCGCAGTTGCTGCAGGGGCTGGTCGACCTGCTGAACCATCGGGTGACGCCGGTCGCCCGTGCGCTGGGCGGCACGGGTGAGGCAGACGGTCCGATCGTCGGCAACGTCAACGGCGTGCTGGTTGGGCGCGGCGAGGCCTATCTGAACGGTCAGCGCATGAAGGCGGCCGATGCGCTCGCCCAGGCCGGTCTGAAGCCGATCGTCCCGGCGCCTGGCGACGCCACGGTCAGTACGACCAATGCCGACTTCGCCGGCCAGGCGGCGCTGCTGGTCGCCGATGCCAAGCTGCTGCTGGACTGGGCAGACCTGGTCTACGCCATGGACCTGGAGGCGATGAACAGTTCGGTTACGCCGCTGTTCCGCAACGTCCAGAACAACCGGCCCTATCCCTGGCTCAACTGGCAGGCCGCGCGCGTGCTGGAGATGATCAAGGCCAGCTATCTGTTCAACGACGACCCGGCCCGAATCATCCAGGATCCGGAATCCCTGCGCGCCTCCGCCATTCGCCAGGGCTCGGCTTGGCTCGCCTGGTCCAGGCTGCGCGATACGGTGACGACCGCGATCAACTTCTCGGACCACAATCCCGCCGCCAGCATCGACTACAGCCCGGACACGTCGTGGGAGCTCGCGACGCCCCAGGCGATGAAATATTACGTCAAGGGCGGGCCGGAGAGCCACGGCAAGCACGGCTATGTCTTCTCCAACGCCAACTGGGACCCATACCCGCTCGACAACGATATCGAGGCCTTCACGAACGCGCTGGCCAACATGGATATCGTGGTCGTGCTGCGCGAGGACCGGTTCAGCAACCCCTTCTTTACCGTGGTCAAGCCGTCCGACGTGATCAAGGACCTGGCGACGACGCCGGGCGTGCTGCGCCCTTCCAATTATGCGCCCCTGGGCGACACAAAGACCATGACGGCCTTGTGGCAGGAAATTCAGGGGCTCGCCGTGCCCGTGGCGCCCTCGGGCCTCGCGATCGTCTCGACGGTCGAGGACTTGCAGGCCGACACACAGCTGAAGGTGGCCCGGGCGCGGCAGGCGGTCGACGACAGTTTCGACTTGCTGGGCCACGATTTCTTGACCGCCGCCTTCTGGATGGACGTGCGCAAGGCGCAAGACGAAGGCCGCAGTTTCGGCCCGGGCCCGACGGCGGCGTGGACTGCGTTCCGCCAGGTGCTGCCGTTCAAGCTCGAAGAGACGGCGCTGACCGAACCCGTGTCGCTTCTGACCTACCAGTTCCTCAAGGCCAATCCGGCCGCGAAATTTTTCCCCGGCGGGCCGCCAATGCCGGCCGGCGACGACAAGCAGAAAGAAAAGCCTCGGAAACAGCAGCCCTGACCGTCAAACCCCGACCTCCATTTGAAGGAACTGCGATGATGAAAGATAGAATGGCGCGGCGCAGCCGCACTGCGATATGCGCTCTGGCGCTCGCCGGGGCGACGCTTCTGACTGCGGGCGCGTTTGCCGAGGATCTGGGCTATCATCCGATCAAGCCGACGATGGCGGACAAGACGGTCACGCTGACCGGGCACGACATGACGATCGATGACGTGATCGCGGTCGCGCGCGGCGGGGCGAAGGTGCAGCTCTCGCCCGAGGCCAAGCAGCGCGAGGCGGACAATTACGGGCTGCTGCTCGAGGCGCCGGCCGAGGGCGTGTCGGTCTATTGGTTCACCCGCGGCGCCGGCGCGGGCCGCGAGGTCGTACAGTTCGAGGGCGATCCGCTGGAGCCCAAGAACAAGGAATATCTCGAGAAGAAGATGGCGGCTTCATTCGCGCGCGGTCCCGCCAACCCGCTCGAAGGTCCTGAGATCGATGACGAGGCGCTGGTCCGCGCGGTGATGGTCGTGCGCGCCAACGCGATGACCTTCAACGCGCCGAGCCCGCAGCTGTCGCAGATGCTGATCGACCTGTTGAACAAGCGGGTCACGCCGGTGATGCAGTCGCGCGGCACGGTCGGCGAGGGCGACCTGTCGGTGCTGAACAATATCGGCGCGACGATGGTCGGCGTGGGCGATGCCTATTACAACGGGCAGCGCATGTCGGCCGCCGACGCGCTGAAGGAAGCGGGCCTGACGCCGCTGCAGCCCTTCGCCGCGGATGACAATGCGCTCACCTCCAGTAATGCCTATGCCACCGCGCGGGCAGTGTTCGTGGTGGCCGACGCCAAGCAGGCGCTCGCCTGGGCCGACATGACCTATGCGATCGACCTCAACGGCATGAACAGCTCCGTCACGCCGCTGAATTTCCTGGTCCAGACCGACCGGCCGTTCAAATGGCTGAACTGGGATGCCAACCGGGTCAAGGAGATGATCAAGGGCAGCTATCTGTTCGGCGACGACAAGGGCCGCATTATCCAGGACCCGGAAAGCCTGCGCGCCTCCTCCATCCGGGCGGCCTCTGCCTGGCAGATGTGGTCGATGCTGAAGGACGATGTCGAGACGCAGCTGAATTCGTCGGACCACAACCCGGGGATCCGGGTTGGCCTGTCTCCGTCCGATTCCTGGGACCTGAACACGCCCGAGATGATGAAATACTACGTCAAGGGCGGCAAGAACTCGAACGGCAAGCACGGCTTCATCTTCTCGAATGCCAACTGGGACCCGTACCCGCTGTCGAACGACCTGGAGGCCTTCACCATCGCACTCGCCAACCTCGACATCGCGGTCATGCTGCGGGCCGAGCGGTTCGGGCAGGAGTTCTTCACCGGCGAGGGCACGCAGAAGATCTTGCGCGACATCAGTGGCGGCGGCTTCTTCTTCGGCGGCTTCGGCAACCACGAGACCTGGCAGCACGTCCAGGCGCAGGTCGTGCCGGTGCCGCCGGAAGGCTATGGCGGCGCCTCAGGCGTCGAGGAGCTGGAGGCCCAGTCGCTGTTGAAGTCGATCCGCGCGCAGACGGCGGTCGACGACACGTTCCGGCTGCTGGCGACGGACCTCCTGACCGGGACTCGCTGGCTCGACGTGCGCAAGGCCCAGGACGCGACCCGGCAGTTCGGCCCCGGCCCGACCGCGGCCTGGGAGGCGTTCCGAAAAGTCGTGCCGCTGAAGCCCGATCCGAACGCGCCGGCCGCGGGCCCCGGTGCGATGGGGCTCGCCACACTGGCCTTCATGAAGAACAACCCGGCCGGGATTTTCTTCCCGCTGAACGAGCCGGGCGCGGAAGGATCGAAGCCTGTGAAGAAGCAGGCGATGAACGCTGCGGCGCCCAGCAGTCGGAATTGAGGCACAACCGGCAGAGTCTTCCCTGAGAGACCGAGCCATCACCCCCACCTAACCTCCCCCATCAAGGGCCCCATCAAGGGGGAGGGACATGAACTGAGGGATGAAATCATGCTGAAATCGGGAAGCGGCGCCGTCGCTTTTCTTCTAGCCATCGCGCCGCTTTCCGCCCTCGCCGACCCCGACCTCATCGGCGGCTATCGGTCGATCACAGCAACCGAGACCGGCAGCACGATCACCTTGACCGGGCGGGACCTGACGCCCGACCAAGTGGTCGCGGTTGCCCGCAACGGCGCCAAAGTCAAGCTGAGCCCCGAGGCCAAGCAGCGGGCGGCCGATGCCTATGCCCTGCTGCTCGAAGGCGCGGCGGAAGGCGTGCCGATCTACGCCTTCAATCGCGGGGCCGGGACCAGCCGGGCCGTGACACTGGAAGGTGACCCGCAGTCGCCGGAGAACAAGGCCAAGCTGCTGGAGCGCCAGACCGCCGCCTTCAGCCGTGGGCCGGCCGGCGGTTATGGTCCCGAGATCGCTGAGGAGGAGATCGTCCGCGCGCTGATGGTCGTGCGGGCCAACACGATGACCTATGAGGCGGCCAGTCCGCAGCTGCTCGATCGGCTGGTCGACTTCCTGAACGACGATGTGACGCCGGTGGTCCAGTCGCGCGGCACGGCGGGCGAGAGCGACATCTCGGTGATGGCCAACATCGCCGGCGCCATGATCGGCAAAGGCGAGGTCTATCTCCACGGCCTGCGGATGCTGGCGGCCGAGGCTCTGCCAAAGGCCGGCCTCAAGCCGATCGAGCCGGGCGCGGCGGACGACAGCGCGCTGACCAGCACGAATGCCTATACCGTTGGCCTCACGGCGCTGATGGTCTCGGATGCGAAGCGGGCACTTGACTGGGCCGACCTCGCCTACGCCGTCGACCTCAACGGGATGAACAACAATATCACTCCGTTGAGCCTCGCGACTCAGGCGAACCGGCCGTACAAATGGTTGAACTGGAACGCGGCCCGGCTGCTCGACATGATGAAGGGCAGCTATCTGTTCAAGCTCGATCCGGCGCGGGTGATCCAAGATGCCGAGAGCATGCGGGCCTCGGCGATCCGTCACGGCGCGGCGTGGCAGGCCTGGGGCAATGTGCGCGACACGCTGATGATCCAGCTGAACTCGTCGGACCATAATCCGGCCGTGCGGGTCGGGCTGTCGCCCACGGACTCGTGGGAACTGTCGACCCCGCAGCTGATGACCTATTACGTCAAGGGCGGTCCGACCAATGGCGGCAAGCACGGCTATATCGTGACCAACGCCAACTGGGACCCATATCCGCTGGCCAACGACATCGAGGCTTTCACCATCGCGCTGGCCAACATGGATACAGTGGTGACGCAGCGCATCTTCCGGTTCGAAAGCGCCTTCATCACCGGCCTCAAACCGTCGGACGTGCTCAATCCCGATCAGCTGAAGAAGGCGCCGCCGCAGGGCGGCGGATTCGCCGTACCGCCCGGCCTGTGGGCGCAGATCGCCGCCGACATCAACCCGGTGTCACCGACCGGTGTCGCGGTGTTCGAAGGAGCGGATGACATGCAGGCGGAAATGCTGCTGAAGGTCACCCGCGCGCGTGACGCCGTGGAGACCACATTCGATCTGCTGGGCCAAGACCTGCTGACCGGCACCTACTGGCTGGATCTGCGCAAGGCGCAGGACGGTTCGCGCGAATTCGGGCCGGCGCCGACGGCGGCCTGGATGGCGCTGAGGCAGGTCGTACCATTCCAACAGGACCCGGCAGATCGCCCGGCGCGCCCGGTGGGGCGCATCGTCTATGCTTTCCTGAAGGCCAATCCGGCCAGCAAGTTCATCAGCGGCGGCCCGGCCATGCCGCCCTCGCCCAATGTGTCGGCCGCTTCTGGGAGGTGACTCGCATTGGCGCAGTCCGCCGGTTCGGTTAGCTTGACCAGCGCTCGCCTATAACCGATGACCACGGCCTTGCTCAGGGATGATCTTCGCCAGAAGCTGACTGAAGCCGCCCAGCACCATCAGGCGGGACGGCTGCGCGAGGCGGAGGCGGTCTATCGCGCGGTATTGCGAGCGGCGCCGGAGCACGCTTCCACGCACTACAATTTAGCCGTGGCGCTGCGGGGCCTGGGCGAGAACGAAGCGGCCGCGGCCCAATACCGCCGGGCACTGGCGCTGAAGCCGGACAATGCGAAGGCTCACAGCAACCTCGCGATCATCCTGGCCGAGCAAGGGAGGCCGGCGGAGGCCGAGACGCATTACCGCCAGGCCATTGCCGTCCAGCCGGACCATGCGAACGCGCATTACAACCTGGCCAACCTGCTGCGCCAGCAGGGCCGCGTCGGCGAGGCGATCGGCCATTACCAGCGGTCGCTCAAGGTGAACCCCGACGACCCGGACGCGCACAACAATCTCGGGATCGCGCTCGCCGCCGACGGGGACCAGAGCGAGGCGGTCGCCGCGTTCGAGCACGCGCTGGCGCTGAGGCCCGACTTCGCCGAGGCCTGGAACAACCTGGCGGCAACGCTCGAGCAACAGGGCGATCTGGCGGCAGCCGGCCGTGCCTGCCTGCGGGCGCTTGCGCTGGTCCCGGGCTATGCCGATGCTCACTACAATCTGGGGCACGTGCTCGATGTCGAGGACAAGGTCGAGGACGCGGAGTCGCGCTATCGGCTGGCCGTCGCGATCGACCCTAGCCATGCCAAGGCGCACAACAATCTGGGCTTCTTGCTCCAGCGGCAGGGCCGGCTCGACGAGGCGCTGGCGCGCTATGAGCGCGCCCAGGCGCTGGACCCCGATTATGCAGATGCGCACTGGAACGAGGCGCTCGCGCGCCTTCTGACCGGAGATTTCGCCATCGGCTGGCGCAAATATGCGTGGCGGGCGCGCCGCCCGGAAACGCCGTCGCGCACCTTCGCTGAGCCGGCCTGGGATGGCGGCAATATCGCCGGCCGGACGATCCTGCTCTATGCCGAGCAAGGCATGGGCGACGCAATGCAATTCATTCGCTACGCGCCGCTGGTCAAGGACCGCGGCGCGCGCGTGGTCGTAGAGTGCCATCCCGAGCTGCGGCGGCTGTTCGCCACGGCCGCCGGCACCGATGCGTTGGCAGGCCGGGGCGACGCGCTGCCGGCGTTCGATTGTCATGCATCGCTGCTGGATGTGCCGGCCTTGCTCGGCACCGCGTTGGAGACCGTTCCGGCCGGAATCCCGTATCTGCACGCCGAGCCTGCCCTGATCGCGGAATGGCGGTCGCGGCTGGAGGGCTCTGGCGCGCTCAAGGTCGGTCTGGCCTGGCGGGGCAATCCCGCGCACGCGAACGACCGCCGGCGCTCGGTCCCCGCCCAGACCATGGCCCGCCTCGCTGCCGCCGATGGCGTCAGCTGGTTCTGCCTGCAGCCCGATGCGCGGCCGGACGAGTTGGCCGCTTTCGCGCCCTCGATGCTCAATGATTGCGGGAAGCTGCTCCGGGACTGGGCCGACACGGCAGCGCTGATCGCGGCGCTCGATCTGGTGATCACGGTCGATACCTCGGTCGCCCATCTGGCCGGGGCGCTGGGCAAGCCCGCGTGGGTCCTGCTGCCGTTCGCGCCGGACTGGCGCTGGCTGCTGGATAGAGAGGACAGCCCCTGGTACCCGACCCTGCGCCTGTTCCGGCAGGCGGAGGCGGGCGAGTGGGAGGAAGTGCTGGAAAGGGTCGGGTTCGAGCTAACCGAAATATCACCCCCACCCAGCCCTCCCCCGCCGGGGCGCGAAGCGCCCCTTTCTGCGAGACGCAATGGCGGCCTTCGGCCGCGGGGGAGGGCTTTAGATCATGTCCCTCCCCCTCGAGGGGGGAGGCCAGGTGGGGGTGACGGTTCCGCCGTCGCGATGCCGCAGAATTCATGCCAAAGACCCCCCGCGATGGTCGTCAGCCATGAGCGGTCGGGGACGCATTTCCTGATGAACGCGCTGGCCTATGCCTATGGCTACACCAGCGATCCGTGGATCGACCTGGACGCCCACGCGATCAACATCAACTATTTCCATCCGCCCGCCATCGCCGAGGCGCTGGCCGCGCAAGCCGGGAATCCTTTGTCTCGGATCGTCAAATCGCACCACGCGGTCGCGTTCTTCGCCGACCAGCTGGAGCGGATCACGGAGGATTTCACGATCTTCTATATCCATCGCCATCCCGCGGCGGTGATGGAGTCGCTGTGGCGGCACCTCAATGGCATCGCCTGGAACGAGGGGCCCAAGCTGCCCGACCCGCTGCAGCTGGCGATGGCCGAACCCGGTGGGCAGATGATGCGGTACCAGACACGACAATATCCGTCGCTGCTCGCACGCTGGGCGGCGCATGTCGAGGAGTGGGTCGCGGCGGCGGCGGACAACCCGCGCATCGTTCTCGTGCGGTATGAGGACCTGGACCAGCGCTACGCGGAGACGGTCGACGGCCTTTCCGAGCCGATCGGCCGTCCGGCGGTGACAACATCACTGCGGCCGCCGCGCGACGCCGGGGTGATCGCCATGGGGCATGGAAGGGTCGCTGACCCGGCGATAGCCGACGCGCTGCGCGCGTTCTGCAAAGGCGAGCTCGGTCCGTTGCTGACGAGGCTGGGCTATGAGTGACCGGCTGCGTGAGACCGCGATCGTCGGGGCGATGATGTTCGTGCTGTGCGTCGCCTATGCGTTCATCTTCCTGCCCTACCTGCCGAACGCGAACGGCACCATCGGCACCGACTACAGCATCTACTTCCCGAGCTTGCTCGCCGGCTATTACTGGTTCGTCCAAAACGGGCCATTCGCGATTCCTTGGTTCTCGCCGGCGGAGTGCGGCGGCTTCCCCTATTTCGCCGACCCGAATGCCGCCTATTTCTCGGCGCCGCAGTTCCTCACCTTCGTCTGGGGACCGCTCGCCGCCGCCAGGATCGTGCTGATCCTCTTCGCGCTGCTTGGCTTTCTCGGCTGCTATCTGATGATGCGCCGGTCATTCCGGGTCTCGGCGGCGGCCGCGCTGATGGCTGCGGCCCTGTTCATGTTCAACGGCTATTTCGTATACCGCATGCTGGCCGGGCATCTGACCTTCCACGCCTTCATGCTGACGCCGTGGGTCGCCTTCGTACTGCTGCCGCCGGGCGATGAACGGCCATCCGGCCGGGCCATCGTCCTCAGGATCGGCGGTGCGGGCGCCGCCGTCGGCTACATGTACCAGGCGGGGATGATCCATGGCATCCTGCCCGCCCTGCTGGCGCTGGCCATGCTGCTGCTGATCCACGCAATCCTGTTCGGCTGGCGGGCCTTCCCCTGGTGGGCAGCGGCGGGCGCGGGACTGCTGGCCGCCGCCCTTTCGGCGGGGAAGTTCGCGGCCGGGCTGGCGCTCGCGCACCAGTTCCCGCGCACGCAATACGTGCTGCCTGGCGTTCCCGATCCGCTGGTCCTTGCCGGGCTGGCGCTGAGAACTCTGTTCCTGTCGCCGCCCGACGATGCGGCTTCGCTGCTCGTCAACCGGCTGTTCGCAATGCAGCGCCATGAATGGGAATATGGCGTCTCGCCGGTCGCAGGGCTGCTCATCGCGGCAGGAATCGCCGTCGCAATCGCCGGGCTCGTCCGCCGGCGTGCCCTGCCGCGCTGGTCCTGGCCCAAAGCCGCGGCGCTGGCCGCACTGGTCGTGCTGGCGTTCGTTCCGCTGCTGCTCAACTGGTATTCGCCGGGCTGGAACGGGTTCTTGAAGAGCCTGCCGTTTTTCGGCAACAGCAACCAGCTGGTGCGCTGGTTCAGCGCCTATATCCCGATCGCCGTGGTGCTGGCGGGATTGGCGCTCGACCGCCTGCCGGCGCCGCCCGAGTGGCGGCCGGTGCTGACGACGCTGGGCCTCGTCGTGCTGCTCGGCTGGAACATCTTCGCCGACCGCAGCTACTATGCCGCGCAGCTTTACGTGCCCGCTGCGATCGAAGGCGGCTATGAGCAGGCGGCATCCACCGGGACAGTACCCCCCATCCATGCGATCGGCGCCGTACTCGACACAGCCGGCCGGCTGCAGATGACGGTCGACCGCAACGACCTGCTGGTCAAAGGCGTGTCCGAGCTCGCCTGCTACCAGCCGATCCTGGGCTATGGCCTGGAGGCGTTCCCGTTGAAGTCGCTCCATTCCGGTCAAGCGATGCGGCCGGCCGGCGGCATGTTCAACGTCAAGAATCCCGCCTGCTATCTGTTCCCCGCCGAAAATCGCTGTGAGCCGGGCGACCAGTTCCCGGAAGGTGCCCGCGACGACGCGGTGCACTTCCTGGCCTATGAGCCGTTCCCGTTCGCCATGCCGGCCTGGCAGGCGGCGGCGAATTGGCTGAGCCTGACCGCCTTCGTCGGCCTGGTGGCGGCCGGGCTCGGCGCCGTCGTGCTGCCGCGCCCGCGACGGCAGCCCGCATTGGCCCGATGACGCCGCAGCAGGCATTGGTCGAAGCGGTCAAGCTGCATCAGGCTGGCCGCTTGGCCGACGCGGAGCGGCTGTATGCGCAGGTCCTGGCGGCGATGCCCAATCATGCGGACGCGCTGCATCTCTCCGGCATGCTGGCCAGCCAGACCGGGCGGCACGAGCGCGCCCTAACGCTGATCGGCCGTGCGATCGCGCTCTCCGGCCCCAGGCCGCCGGCGCCCATGCACAACAATATCGGTCTCGCCTATCGCGGACTGGGGCGATTCGACGACGCGATCTCGCATTTCGAGCGCGCCGTAGCGCTGAAGGCGGATTATGCCGAGGCCCACAACAATATGGGTGGGGCATTGCACGCGGCGGGGCGGCTGGAGCGGGCGACCCAGGCCTATCGGCGGGCCGCTGCGCTCAAGCCCGACTATGCCAACGCACACCACAATCTGGGGCTCGTCCTCAAGGAGCTCGGCAGGGCGGACGAGGCCGCGCAGGCGTTTCAGCGGGCCGTGGCCTTCCGCCCGGACCATGCGGAGGCGCACAATAACCTGGGCGGCCTGCTCAAGCAGCAGGGGCGGCTGAAGGAAGCCGCGGCACATTTCCGCCAGGCCTCTGCGCATCGGCCGGGCTATGCGATCGCGCTATTCAATCTCGGGATGACGCTGCACGAGCTGGGCCAGCTGGACGAGGCCATGTCGTGCTATCGCCAGGCCATCGCGCTGACACCCGAGAATCCCGCGATCCATTTGAATCTTGCCATGGCCGAGCTGCTGCTCGGCCAATACGAGACCGGCTGGGTGCGTTACGAATGGCGCTGGCGCATGCCCGCGACGCCGCCGCCCCGCTTCGATCGGCCGCTTTGGACCGGAGACGACCCGGGCGGCCGGACGATCCTGCTGCACGCGGAGCAAGGGTTCGGCGACACGCTTCAATTCGTCCGCTTCGCGCCCCTGGTCGCCGATCGAGGTGCCCGCGTCATCCTACGCGTTCCGGAACCGCTGGTCTCGTTGATGCGACGTGTCAACGGGGTGGCGACGGTCATGTCGGAAACGGAACCGTTGCCGCAGTTCGACCTGCATTGCCCGCTGATGAGCCTGCCGCTTGCCCTGGGAACCAGTGTGGCGACGATTCCGGCCACTGTGCCCTATCTCCATCCCGATCCAGCCGGCGTCGCGGCATGGCGGGGCCGGCTCGCGGCGCTGCCCGGGCGGAAGATCGGCCTGGTCTGGGCCGGTGCGCCCCGCCCGTTCCATCCGGAGGCCGACGCCATCGACCGCAAGCGATCGATCAGCCTCGACCGGCTTGCGGCTTTGGCCGGTCTTGACGGCGCGACCTTCATCTCGCTTCAAAAAGGGGAGCGCGCCCGGGAGATTGGGGTCGCGCCGACTGGCCTTTCGATCCTGGACTGGACCGACGAGCTTCAGGATTTCGCCCAGACGGCGGCGTTGATCGGCGCGCTCGATCTGGTGATCGGCGTCGACACGTCGGTGATCCACCTGGCAGGGGCGCTGGGCAAGCCGGTATGGCTGCTGAACCGGTTCGACACCTGCTGGCGCTGGCTGCGCGACCGCGACGACAGCCCGTGGTATCCGACGCTCCGCCAATTCCGCCAGCCCGCGCTCGGGGATTGGACATCGGTCCTCGCC
>CAZVYC010000164.1:0-12267 GCA_964631425.1 uncultured Rhodospirillales bacterium | reverse complement strand
TTCGGCGGATCATTGACTCTGTCTGAGCTGAACCAGATCGAGCAGGTTCCCGGTGTGCGGTTGGTGGCGCCGCGGGCCTTCCTGTACGGCTATTACCAGGATCCCAAAGTCCCGCTCGGAATCGGCGGGATCATCATGACCGACGCGCGCTTTTTTGCAGCCTTTCCTGAGCTCGATTTCATTACTGCGAAGCAACGCGCCGATCTGCTGCAGACACGAACCGGGTTCATCATTTCGCGGAAGCTCGCCAACCGGTTCGGCTGGAAAATAGGGGATAAGATCCCCCTGCATCTGCAAGAATCGCAGGCGGTGCCGTCGGCGCTGTGGACCTTCGACGTCGTGGCGATCACCGATGACGTCGACCTCAGCCCCAATGGCTACGCTCTCGGCAACTACGCCTATCTCGACGAAACCCGTCGCGCTGCCGACAAGGGCAAGATCGGGCAATTCGTCATCCGGATCACCGACCCCAACCAGGCGGCGAGGGTCAGCCGGACGATCGACGATTTGTTCGCCAATTCCGCGGTCCCCAGCCGCACGATTACCGAGAGAACCTCGGCGCAGTCCCAGCTGAATGCGGCCTTCAACACGACCTTCTTCACCAAGACCGTTGTCGGCGCGGCCTTCTTCACGCTGCTGTTCCTCACCGCCAACACGATGATGCAGTCGGTGCGCGAGCGAACCTCCGAATTCGCGGTGCTGAAGACCTTGGGGTTTTCCGATAGCGGCGTACTGGCGGTGGTGCTCGCCGAATCCCTGGTGCTGTGCGCGATCGGCGCGGCGGTTGGCCTGACGCTGGCGAAGGTTCTGATGCCGCTTGCCAAGAAGACCATCGGTTTCGTCACGATGCCGCCCGTCGTTATTGCCGAAGGCGTGATGGCCGCTTTGGCGGTCGCTCTTTTGAGCGGTCTCATTCCAGCGCTCCGCGCCCGGCGGCTGAGCATCGTCGACGCGTTGGCAGGGCGATAGGGATGAGCGGGCTCAATCAGATATCGACCGTCACACTTATGAACCTGCGGGCGATCCCGCAGCGGATCGGGACTTCGCTGGTCATCGTCATCGGGATGGCGTCCGTGGTCGGCGTGGTGATCTCGGTTCTGTCGATGTCGAGCGGTTTTCTCGAGGCGGTCAACAAGACCGGTAGCCCGGATCGCGTGATCGTGACCAGCGGCGGCGCGTTCAACGAAAGCTCATCGAGCCTGCCGCGTGACGCAATTCCGATAATCCTGGATTCGCCGGGCATCCGGAAGAGCGACGACGGCAAGCCGATCGGCTCCGCCGACGTTTTTGAATATCCGCCGGCCATCAAGAAGAGCGACGGCTATGAGATCCCGGCGACCGTGCACGGCGTCGGTCCGGAAGCGTTCGCGCTGCTGCCGCAGATTCGGCTGGTATCGGGTCGGATGTACAAGCCTGGACTTCACGAGCTGATCGTCGGGAAGATGATGCAATCCGAGCTCGAAGGGTTCACCGAGGGCAGCCAGATCGCCCTGCCGCAGGGCGATTGGACGATCGTCGGCACGTTCGAGAGCAATGGCGACCAGCATGAATCGGAATTGCTCGGCGACGCCGAGACCATCATGTCCGCTTATCGGCGAACGGCCTTCAACAGCATTACGGCAAGGCTCGAATCGGCGGCCGCGTTCGACAATTTCAAGAACGCCCTGACCACGAATCCGGCGCTGAGTGTCGACGTGATCCGCGAGAACGATTACTTCGCTAAGCTGTCAAAGCCACTCAATGACTTCCTCACTCTGGTTGCTTACGCAGTCGGCGGCATCGTGGGGCTGGGCGCGGTGTTCGGTGCGCTCAACACCATGTATTCGGCGATCAGCACGCGGTCGGTCGAGATTGCAACACTGCGCGCCATCGGTTTCGGGGCGGTGCCGGTCGTCATCTCCGTGCTCGCCGAGGCGGTGCTGCTGACCTTGATCGGCGCGGCGGTCGGCGCCGGCGCGGCTTGGCTGTTCTTCGACCACCATGTTGTCATCAGTAACTATGAAATCTACGCCATGATGGTGAAGCCGGCGCTATTGGCGTTCGGCATCAGCTGGGCAGCCGCGATCGGCATGCTGGGCGGCCTGTTTCCCGCGATCCGCGCCGCCCGCGCGCCCATCGCCACCGCGCTCAGGTCGACGTAAAACGGGCGGACTTGGGGGGACGTGCGCTATGGAAGTTCCGCGCAGAATAATCCTCGCCCCAACGGGGAGAGGGAAATCCTTTAAGGGGAGGGCTTCATGATCGGCATGAAATACTTCCCCCTCATCTGGGCCGGGCTGTGGCGCAAGCGGCTCCGCACCATCCTGACGATGGCGTCGATCGTCGTCGCCTTCCTGCTGTTCGGGCTTCTGCAAGGAGTCAACGCGGCGTTCACCCAGGGCGTCGCGGGCGCAAATGTCGATCGGCTCTACGTGCAGAGCCGGGTCAGCTTCACCGAGCCGCTGCCGTTCGCCGACCTGACTGAGATCGAGGCGGTGCCCGGTGTCCAGGCTGTCGCCTATGCCAGCTGGTTCGGCACCTACTACCAGGACCCCAAGAACTTCGTCTTTTCCTTCCCGGTCGACGCTCAGCGGTACTTCGCGCTGTATCCGGAGTTCAAGATGCCGCCCGAGCAGATGGACGCTCTGGTCCATACGCGCACCGGCGCGGTCATCGGGCGCGAGATGGCGCGCAAATACGGCTGGAAGGTCGGGGACAAGGTGCCGCTGCACTCGCAGATCTGGACGCAGAAGGGCGGCAGCTCGGACTGGACCTTCGATATCGTCGGCATCTTCGATTCGCCCGACGATCCGGCCCGCGCCAACCAGTTCCTGTTCAACCACAGCTATTTCGACGAGGGCCGGCAATTCAGCAAGGGCCAGGTCGGCTGGTTCATCGTGAAGATCGCCGACCCGTCGCGCGCCGCCGAGATTTCCGGCGCGATCGACAAGCTGTTCGCCAACTCCCCTTACGAGACCAAGACCGTGACGGAGAAGGAGAACGCGCAATCCTTCCTGAAGCAGATCGCCGACATCAACCTGATCGTCGATGCCATCGTCGGCGCCGTGCTGTTCACGCTGCTCTTCCTCACCGGCAACATGATGATGCAGTCGGTCCGCGAGCGCATCCCGGAACTTGCCGTGCTGAAAACCCTGGGTTTCTCCGACATGGGCGTCCTGGCGCTGGTGCTCGGCGAGGCCATCCTGCTCTGCCTCACGTCCGCCGCCGTCGGGCTGGCGGTCGCGGCTGCATTGTTCCCGGAAATGCGGGATACGATCGGCGTGGTCAGCCTGCCGATGATCGTCGTCGTCATGGGGCTGGGGATCGCCGTCCTTCTGGCGCTCTTGACCGGCCTGCCGCCTGCATGGCGGGCTAAGCGGCTCAACATTGTCGACGCGCTCGCAGGCCGCTGACCCGTGCTCAACCAGATCGTCACCATCACGCTCATGAATCTCCGCGCGATCCCGCAGCGGCTGGGTACCTCGCTCGTCATCGTCATCGGTATTGCTGGCGTGGTCGCCGTGCTGATCTCCGTGCTGGCCATGGCGACCGGCTTCCACCAGACCGAGGTCGGTACCGGGCGCCAGGACCGGGTCATCGTGCTGCGCGGCGGCTCGGATTCCGAGCTGGCCAGCAGCCTTTCCCGCGACGCCACCCTCACCATCATGGACGCACCGGGCGTCAAAAAGGACGCAGACGGCAAGCCGATCGCCTCGGCGGAGGCGGTGGTGATCGTCGAACTGCCCAAGAAAAGCAGCGGCACGGGCGCCAACGTCACGCTCCGCGGCATCGGCCCGGAAGGCTTGGCGCTCCGTCCGGAAATCCATCTGGTCGAGGGCCGCGCATTTCGGCCCGGGCTGCGCGAACTGATTGTCGGCCGGTCGGCGGAGAAGCAGTTCGCGGGTCTCGACCTCGGCAGCCACGTCGCGATCCGCGACAGCGACTGGACCGTGGTCGGAGTGTTCGAAAGCAAGGGCGACTCGCATGAATCGGAACTGATGACCGATACCGACACCGTGCTGGCGACCTACCGGCGCAACCTGTTCCAAAGCGTGACCGTGATGCTGGACGGTGCAGGGTCGTTCGGCACCTTCAAGGATGCGCTCACCTCGAACCCAACCCTCTCGGTCGACGCCAAGCGTGAGCCCGACTATTACGCGTCGCTCTCGAGGCAGCTCGATGTGGTGCTGCATTTCGTCGCCTATTTCGTCGGCGGGATCATGGCGGTGGGCGCATTGTTCGGGGCGCTCAACACGATGTATTCAGCGGTAGGAGCGCGATCGCTCGAGATCGCCACCCTGCGCGCGATCGGCTTCGGCGCAGTCCCGGTGGTGATCTCGGTACTGGCCGAGGCCTTGACCCTGGCGCTGCTGGGCGGCCTTATCGGCGCGCTGCTCGCCTGGGGCGCCTTCAACGGCAATACAGTCAGTACGCTTGGCGGCAACTTTACCCAGGTTGTGTTCCCGCTAACGGTAAGCTCCAGGCTGGTTGTGCTCGGCGTCGCCTGGGCGATCGCAATCGGAATTGTCGGCGGCCTGTTTCCGTCGATTCGTGCTGCGCGGCTGCCAGTGGCAACGGCGCTTCGGGCGACTTAGCACCGTCCGGATGCGGAGTCCCGACAGCTCTAACCATACGCGTGCAACTCCGCGCCGTGGCGCTTCAGCCAGGCACGGGCGGACTTCGTATCGGACTGAGTCAGCTGGGCGCACAGCTTCCAGAAGCGCGGGCCGTGGTTCAGCTCCGCCAGATGCGCGACCTCGTGCGCCACGACATAGTCGAGCACGAATTCCGGCGCGAGGATCAGCCGCCAGGAAAACGCCAGCCGGCCGGTGTGGCTGCAGCTCCCCCAGCGCGAGCGCGTATCGCGGAGGGTGACGGCGGCGATCGGGCGGCCGAGCATCGCCGCCTTTGCCCGGGCGCGGGATTCGATTTCCCGGCGCGCTTCGTTCTTCAGGAAATCGGCCAGCCGGCGCGGCAGATGCTCGGCGGCGCCGCGGACGACCAGAGTGCCGTCCTTCCGTTCGACCAAGCCGCGCAGCCGGGTGGCATCGCCCTCGATCCGGTGCGGCACCCCCATCACGGGCACGATCGCCCCATGGGCGAACGGCCGCGCCGCCGGCATGTTCTCGAGCCGGGCCTTGAGCCAGCCTTCGTGACGGATCAGAAAGTCGGTCGCCTGTCGTCGGCCGACCGTGCGCGGGGCCGTCAGCACCACCCGGCCTCGAGCCATGTCCACCCTGAGGCTGATCCGCCGGGCCCTTGGGCTGTGCCGGAACTCGATCGGAACGGGAAACGCAAAGGGCGGCGCGATCAGCTCCGGCCCGCCCGGCGGCCGCAGCTTGGCGCGCGGCGCAAAAAGGGCGGCGATGCTTAAGCGGCCTCCGCCGACGGCTTGGCGCGGACCAGATCAGCTTTGGGCACGTCGGCATGCCCCTTGTCGTGCTGGCGGATCCAGGCGCGCACGACCGGCATGATCTCCTCCCGCCAGCGACGCCCGTTGAAGATGCCGTAATGGCCGACGCCCTTCTGGAAGAAATTGAACTTCTGGTTGGGCTTGAGCCCGCTGCACAGCGTGTGCGCGGCCAAAGTCTGGCCAGGTGCCGAGATATCGTCGAGCTCGCCTTCGACCGTCAGGAGCGCGGTCTTGTGGACTGCCTTGGGCTCGATCAGCTCTCCGTTCACCCGCATCAGGCCGCGCGGCAGCAGATGCGTCTGGAATACACGCTCGACAGTGTCGAGATAGAACTCCGACGCCAGGTCGAGCACCGCCAGATATTCGTCATAGAATCGCTTGGTCGCATCCGCGCTCTCGCCGTCACCGCGGATCAGGTGCTTGAAAAGCTTCACATGCGCGTCGACATGGCGGTCCAGATTCATCTGCATGAAGCCGGTCAGCTGGATGAAGCCCGGATAGACCCGCCGCATTGCGCCGGGATAGGTGAAGGGCACGCTATGGATGACAGAATGCTCGAACCAGGAGATCGAATGCGTCTCGGCCAGCTTGGTGACGGCAGTGGGCGCGGCCCGCGTATCAATCGGCCCGCCCATCAAGGTCATGGTCGGCGGCTGCACCGGGTCGTTGCCGGCGGCCAACAGCGACACGGCCGCCATCACCGGCACGGCCGGCTGGCAGACAGCGACGACATGGGTGTTGGGGCCGAGATGCCGCAGGAACTCGATTACATAGTCCACATAGTCGTCAAAGCCGAATGGGCCAGCCGAAAGCGGCACCTGCTTGGCGTCGACCCAGTCGGTGATGTAGCAGTCGTGGTGCGGCAGCAGGGCCTGAACCGTGCCGCGCAGCAAGGTTGCATGGTGGCCCGACATCGGCGCCACGATCAGCAAACGGGGGTCGTCGCGTTCGACATCGCGCCGGAAATGCAGCAGATTGCAGAATGGCTTGCTGAGGACGATTTCGTCGATCACCGGGACGGTTTCGCCGCCGATGCGGGTCGTGTCGAGGCCGAATTCCGGCTTGCCGAACCGCCGCGTGCTGCGCTCGACCATCTCCGCAGTAGCGTTGAGCAGGCGGCCGAAATCGGACCGGCCGCCGGGCAGGAAGGGATTTCTCAGCGCGGCCTGCAGAGCCTGCGCGAAAAAGTTCAGCGGCTGCGCCGCCTGATAGTTCAGCTCATAGAGTTGGTACAGCACGACATCCTCACGCCGAAGGTCCCATGGGCATTGTTATTTTGATGCATTGCCACGCGCTACCCTGGCCGGTTCGCCGGGTACGGTCAAGCACCCCTCGCGCGTGGCTCCCATGCCCATGGGAATTACCCTGCAATTCTTTCCACCCGTTTCGAAACCCGTAGAGTCGAATCATGACAAGCTCCACCGCGTCCTTCGACGAAATCCGTATACTCGCGGCGGGATTGCCACAATTGCACCTAAGGATATGGGAAGATACGAACGTCGCATCCACAACCACGGCAATCCCCAGCATTGCCAACACAGCATGGGTCGCAAGTGTTCAACGCCGCGCGTCGCCCAGCCTCGATCATCTGCGGGTGGCGCTGTTCGCGGCATCGCACGGAATCGCCGCAGATCTCGCGGATGGCGCACCTCAATTTATCTCTGAGCAGGTCCGGCACCTGATCTCGGGCTCCAATGAAGTGGCCCATCTGGCTGAGGCGGCGGATTGCGAACTCAAGCTGCATGAGTTGGCGCTCGACCGGCCGACGCGGGACTCGCGGCTTGGGCCCGCCATGGAGGAAAGCGAGGCTGCGACGGCGGCAGCATACGGGATGATGGCGGTCGACCCCGGGGTGGACGCAGTTGCCCTCGCCGATCTCGGCTCTACGTCAGGCTTTGCCGCTGTTTCGCTGGGCTTGGCGCTGGTGCCCGACTCCCGTACGCCTGATGCGCGTACGGCCGCGGCGCTCGCACGCCACCGCGACGTTTCCGACCCGTTGCAACTCCTGGCGGCGCTGGGCGGCCCTGACATCGCGGCCATGCTGGGGGCGATCCTGGCCTCCCGGCTTGCCGGAATTCCGGTCCTCCTGGATGGGCCGGCCGCCCAGGCCGCCGCCGCCGTCGCCTGGCGCTTGCGGCCGGACGCGATCGACCATTGCCGCATTGCGGCGCCCGGCCCGGCATTACCGCTCGGCCTGCCGATCGCATCACAGCTTTCTCACAGCATGGCACCGCCAAAGGCCGGCATTGCCGCCCTGGCCGCGCTGCGCCAAGCCTGCACGCCTGGCGCGGCGTCATTCCCCGAGTTGTAGCAATGCGCCGCGCATTCGCGCATTCTTGAATGCCCACAGGAACACCCCGCCGGCAATCGCGAGATAGGCGAGATTGAGCGCGAAGGCGTCGGCCAGGCGGGCAGCGGGAAAGACGTGGTCCACCATTACGCTACGCATGCCCTCGAAGACATGCGCCCCCGGCAGTGCCAGGGCGACATGCCGGAGCCACCCTGGCAGCACCGACACGGGATAGTAGATCGCGCTGATCGGCGACAGGACAAAGGCGGCGGCCCAGGCGAGATTTTCCGCGCCCTGGCCGAACCGCAGGATCGCCGCCACGATCAACAGCGCCAGCCACCATCCCATCATCATCAAATTGGCGAGGAATCCCGCGAGCGGCAGGCCGAGATCGAAGATCGAGAAATGGTAGATCAGAACCGCGATGAGCACCGCCGGCGCCAGCCCGACCACCGTGCGGAAGATAGAGACCAGCACCAGCGAGATGAGCCATTCGTCGGCGCGCAGCGGGCTTGCGAACATGTGGCCCAGGTTGCGCGACCAGACCTCTTCCAGGAAGCCGACCGAAACGCCGAGCTGCGAGCGGAACATCACGTCCCACAAGAACATCCCGGCCAGCAGCACGCCGCCTGCCTTGGCGACGAAGCTTGAATTGCCCGCCAGGAACTGGCTGAGGAAGCCCCACAGCACCACGTTGACCGCCGGCCAGTAGAACAGGTCGAGCAATCGCGGGACCGACCGCCGGAGCAAGTACCAATAGCGCAGCGTCATCGCCCAGACGCGTCGCGGCGACACGCCGATTCCGACGCCGTTCACGACGCGACCATGCCTTCCGCCGGCGCGATCGGCTCGGCGCGGGCGATGTCCAGGAACACCCCCTCCAGCGTGCGGCGGCCATAGCGGCGTATAAGCTCGGCGGGCGCGCCCCGGTCGACAATGCGGCCCCGCCGCATCATCAGGATATCGTCGCACAGCCGCTCGACCTCCAGCATGTTGTGCGAGGCCAGCAGCAGGGTGGCGTGCGAGTGCGCGGCGTAGTCCTTGAGGTAGCCGCGAATGCGGTCGGCGCTGTCCGGGTCGAGCGAGGCCGTGGGTTCGTCAAGCAGCAAGAGGCGCGGTCGGTTGATCAGGGCCTTGGCCAGCGCGACCCGCGTCTTCTGCCCGGCCGACAGGCTGCCGAAATCACGGTCGAGCAACGGCGCGAAATCAAGCGCCTCTGCCAACTCGCCGATCCGCTGCGCGGTCTTCGCCACGCGATAGAGCCCCGCGTAAACCGACAGATTTTCGCGCACCGTCAGCCGGTGCGGCAAGTCCACATAAGGCGAGGCGAAATTCATGAACGATAGCGCCCGGTGCCGGTGCCGCACCATATCGGCGCCCAGGACGGCGATCGATCCCGAGCTGGGGACCAGCAGGCCGAGCAGCATGGCGATGGTCGTCGTCTTGCCTGCGCCGTTACCGCCCAAGAGACCGGTGACCGACCCTTCGCAGACGGCGAAGCTGACATCGTCGACGGCGGCCGCGGCGCCGAAGCGCTTGGTTAGCCGATCGACCGTGATTATGTCGGTGGAGATTCTGTGCGGCATTCGCGGCAATATGGCGGGCTCATATGCTCGCGACTAGTGTGATCCCCATGGCTTTAGTTGATTCCGCCTCCCCGTCTTCCGGCCCTCTCGGCGGCGACCTCCATCGTCAGGTCGGCCGGGTCAGCCTGCGCACCCTCGTCTTCGTGCGCTGGATTGTCATCGTCGGCCAGCTGGTGACGGTGGCGATCGTCGCGGTCGGATTCGGCTTCAAGATGCGGGTCTCATCGCTCCTCGCGATCATCGCGCTCGCCGTCATCGTCAACCTGGTCGGCACGATCATGCGCCGCGGGCGCGCACTGTCCGACCGTGCCGCAGCCGGCTACCTCGCATTCGACATCCTTCAGCTCTCGGCGCTCCTGTTCCTGACCGGCGGCCTCACCAATCCGTTCGCGGTGCTGGTGCTGGGGCCAATTGCGGTCGCGGCAGCGGTGCTGGGGCGCGATCATTCGCTGATGCTGACCCTGCTGGCGATCGTCTGCCTGGCGGCGTTGTTCGCCTCGCCCTTCGACTTGCCGTGGAGCGAGGGGGCGGTGCCGCGGCTGCCCGACCTCTATCAGCTGGGCATCTGGATCGCGCTCACGCTCGCTTGCGGCTTCATCGCCACCTACAACTGGAGCGTTGCAGGCGAGGCGCGGCGTATTTCGGAAGCGCTGGCCGAGACACAGCTAACCTTGGCGCGCGAGCAGCAGCTGACCGCGCTCGGCACGCTCGCCGCCGCCGCGGCCCACGAGCTTGGCACGCCGCTTTCGACCATCGCCGTCGTGGCCAAGGAACTGGCGCGCGATATGCCGGCCAACAGCCCCTTCGCGGAGGATATCGCGCTGATCCAGAGCCAGTGTGACCGCTGCCGCAGCATCCTGGCCGAGCTGGCGCGCAAGCCGGAGGATGCGGAGGAATCGCCGTTCGACCGGCTGCCCATCGTCCAGCTGGTCGACGCCGCCGCTGCGCCTCATCGCATGCCCGGCATCCGGCTGGAGGTGCGCACGACGGTGTCGCCCGGCAGCGAGCCGCCGATCATCCGGCGCACGCCGGAGATCATGCACGGACTCGGCAACATCCTGCAGAACGCGATGCAATTCGCGGTCAGTGCGGTGACGGTTTCGGCCCACAGCGACTCGCAGCGGATCGTGGTCACTATCAGCGACGATGGACCAGGCTTCTCGCCCGGCCTGCTGGGCCGGCTCGGCGAGCCCTATCTGTCGCAGCGGCACGAGGAACACGAGCATCTGGGGCTCGGCATCTTTATCGCCCAGACGCTGCTCGAGCGCACCGGCGCGGAACTCAGTTTCGTCAACAGCCTGGAAGGCGCATTGCCCGGCGCGGCGGTCACCATTGTTTGGCCCCGCGCCGCGCTTGCGTTATAAATTTTTTCCGAATAGGCGTGCCCGGGGCGCGCGACGATTTGCATAATTGGGCGATTTTGCCGCACATTGCCGCGCGGCGGCGCGCACGGGCTTGGGGACACGGGTGCGCGCGGAGCTGGCCCGGAGGATCTATGACCATGCAAGAAACCATCTCGACCGATCGGCAGGTATCGAGCCTGCCCGATACCAACCGGCTTCTGATCGTCGACGACGACGAGCCGTTTCGCTTGCGCCTCGCCCGCGCGATGGAGCGGCGCGGCTTTTACGTCGAGACTGCCGGCGGCATCAGCGAGGGCGCGGCGCTGGCGCAGCGCATGAAACCGACGCATGCCGTGCTGGATTTGCGGCTTGCGGATGGCAGTGGCCTCGATATCGTCGCGGTTTTGCGCGAGGCGCGGCCGGAATGCCGCATTGTCATGCTGACCGCCTACGGGAACATCGCGACCGCGGTAGCTGCTGTGAAGGCTGGCGCACTCGATTACCTGTCCAAGCCAGCCGACGCCGACGCTGTGGAGGCGGCGCTCAGGGCCGATCCGCTGCGCGCGTCGCTGCCGCCGCCTCCGGAAAACCCAATGCCGGCGGATCGGGTGCGGTGGGAGCACATCCAGCGGGTGTTTGAGCAGTGCGGCCGCAACGTGTCGGAAACCGCACGCCGGCTGAAGATGCACCGCCGCACTTTGCAGCGCATCCTGGCCAAGCACGCGCCGAGGGCGTGAATAGAGACCGGCGTGCGCGCTCTGAACGTTTCAGCAGTGTTTCTCGTGACATGGATCATCCGGCACGGCGCATTTCCATGATATGAACGTATGATTGTCGGCGGCGCGGAACATGCTCGCGCAGGCGACCGTCACGGCGAGCGGTCATGAGAAAGGAATCAACGATGCGCCTGTCGTTCTTAGGCCTGAGAAACGCTGTCTTTGGGCTGTGTCTCGCTTTTGGGCTCTCATCCTGCGGCATCAACGACGTACCCACGCTCGACGAGCAGGCGAAGGCGGCGTGGAGCGAGGTCCTCAACCAGTATCAGCGGCGCAATGACCTGATCCCCAACCTGGTC
Organism: uncultured Rhodospirillales bacterium; assembly: GCA_964631425.1. GTDB lineage: Bacteria > Pseudomonadota > Alphaproteobacteria > BOG-932 > Roseiterribacteraceae > BOG-932. The sequence goes on along the minus strand of CAZVYC010000164.1, from coordinate 581 downwards.
GAGACCGTGAGGGGCTACGCCAAGCAGGAGCAGGATACGCTGACCAAAGTCACCGAGGCGCGAGCCAAGGCGACCGAGATGCAGCTCCCCGCCGACATCCTGACTAATCCCGAGGCTTTCCATCAGTTCGAGCAGCGGCAGGCGGCGGTAGGCGGGGCGCTATCGCGCCTTCTGGCAGTCGCGGAGCAGTACCCCGACCTCAAATCCAACCAGAATTTCCTGGCGCTGCAGTCGCAGCTGGAGGGGACCGAGAACCGCATTGCGGTCGCCCGGCGCGATTATATCCAGGCGGTGCAAGCCTACAACACCAAGCTGCGCACGGTTCCGGGCCGCTGGATTGCGGCGATCTTCTATCCCGACGCCAAGGTGAAGGAAACCTTCACGATTTCCGAGGAAGCGCAGCAGGCGCCCAAGGTAAAGTTTTGATTCGACCGCTGGCCATCGCGCTGGCGCTTGTCCTAGCCGCCGGCCTGGCGCGGGCGGTGGCAGCTGATGACCTGAAGTTTCCGCCTCTGACCGGCCGTGTGGTCGACGAGGCCAGCCTGCTGTCGCCGGCCTATAATGCTAAGCTGACCGCCGAG
>CAZVYC010000163.1:0-12311 GCA_964631425.1 uncultured Rhodospirillales bacterium | reverse complement strand
GATCCAGGTGATGCCCAGCGCGCCGATCACCCGCATGTGGAACCAGCTGAACGGCCGGTCCATCCTGGCTGGGATGTCGGTCTGCAGTTCCTTCCCGCCGCCGCCTTGCGCAGCCGTGCTCAAGACGCGTTCTCGATGATCGCGATTTTGCCGTCACGCTCGGCCACGGCGTAGCGGATCTGCTCCAGCCGCTGCAGTCCCCGCTGGCGGGCCGCGGCCATGACGTCCTGCTCGCTGAGGCGCAGCGCCCGCATCCGGTCATCATGCCACTGGCCGCGTTCGAAAACTACCACCGGCGTGCCGTCGATGATGCGGCCAACCAACGGGAAGCGCCTTTTGCACCAGGATGCCAGGATGTGCATCAGCCCGATGGTGAACACGGCGGAGACAGCGCCGACGAGCGAATGATCCTCGCCCATCACTGCGCCTATCGTGATGCCGCCGAACAGGAACAGCAGCACCAGGTCGAACGGCGCCATCATGCTTGCGGTGCGTCTGCCGATCAGCCGAACAGCGAACAGCAGGATGAAATAGCCGACCGCGGCCCGTAGCACGATGCTCACGGCAGCACCACCTGCATCCACGACAGCGTCTCGCCGCCCTGGCGCGCCTCCACCCGCACCGGCCCGACCACGGACGGCTTGAGCACGAAGCGCACGAGAGCGGTTTCCTTGCCGGGCGCGATGTCGAACGCGTAAGCGACGCCGCCGCGAATGGCTTCCGTGCTGTTCGGCTGCGGAAGGACCTGCTGCAAGCCCAGCGGTTCCACCAGGGCGGAACTCACGAACACGCTCACGCGATCGGCGGCGGCGCCCGCTCGAGAGGTGTCGCTGTCTCCCATCGGCGCGGATAGGTGCAGGGTCACCTGGTTGGTCGTACCCCACCGCGTCAAAGGCTCGAAATCGACGGCCAGACGGCCGTCCGGCGTGCTCTGGGTGCGGTGGCTGAGAGGCCCTCGGCCGAACAGGCCGCCCAAGGCGGCTAGTACGAACAGGAGCATGAATGCGTGACTAAAGAGTTCGATGCGGCGCCATTTCGTTTCAAACCCGGCGTCATAATCGACTTCGAATTCATCGTTGACGATGCCGGAGGCGCGCGGCGGCGTGCTGGTATCCATGGCCCTACAACAACCGCGCGCCGGACCTGTTCGCAGGATTAACCGATGCTTATCCGTCGTATTCATCGGCGGCTCTTGCAACCAGGGGACGGCGACGCCAAAATCCGGTCCATGGTTGCTCTTTCCGACACTGATCTTTGCACCGGCGAGTCGCTCGAGACCGTCATGGCCGATATCGGCCTGCGGGCGCGCGAAGCGGCCCAGCGCATGGCGCTGGCCTCAACCGAGGCGAAGGATACGGCGCTGACCGAAGCCGCCGCCGCCATCCGGCGTGGGCAGGACGACATCCTCGATGCCAACCGGCGCGATGTGGCGGCGGTGCGCGGTAAGCTGTCGGTGCCGATGATCGACCGGCTGCAGCTCGACCACAATCGGGTCGAGGCGATCGCGCGCGGGCTTGAAGAGGTCGCGACCCTGCCCGACCCGGTCGGCACCTCGCTCGCCCGCTGGACCCGTCCCAACGGGCTCGACATCGAACGGGTGCGGGTACCGCTGGGCGTCGTCGGCATCATCTACGAGTCGCGCCCGAACGTGACCGCAGACGCCGGCGCTCTGTGCCTCAAGGCGGGAAACGCAGCGATCCTGCGCGGCGGGTCGGAAAGCACGCAATCCTCGCGCGCCATTCACCGCTGCCTGGTCGAAGGCCTGACCGCGGCTTGTCTGCCGACCGACGCCGTGCAGCTGGTCCCGACCCAGGACCGCGCCGCCGTCGGCATCATGCTCGGCATGGCAGGCGTGATCGACGTGATCGTACCGCGCGGCGGCCGGTCGCTGGTCGAGCGGGTCATGAACGAAAGCAAGGTTCCGGTTTTCGCTCACCTGGAGGGCCTCTGCCACGTCTATGTCGATCGCGCAGCTGACCTCGATATGGCACGCAAGGTGGTGATGAATGCCAAGATGCGGCGCGTCTCGGTCTGTGGCGCGGCCGAGACCCTGCTGGTCGACCGCGCCGTATCCGACGACTATCTGGCTCCCATCGTGCGCGACCTGCTCGACGCCTGGTGCGAGGTACGAGGTGACGCCGCCGTGCGCGCAATCGACCCGCGCGTGGTTCCGGCGACTGATGCCGACTGGACGACCGAATACCTGGAGCCGATCATCTCGGCCCGCGTGGTCGACGGGCTGGACGGCGCGATCAGTCACATCAACCATTACGGCTCACATCATACCGACTGCATCGTCACTGAGGACGGTGCGGCGGCCGAGCGGTTCCTGAACGAAGTCGACAGCGGCATTGTGCTGGTCAACGCCTCGACCCAGTTCGCCGATGGCGGCGAATTCGGCATGGGCGCTGAGATCGGCATCTCCACCGGCAAGATGCATGCGCGCGGTCCCGTGGGCGTGGAGCAGCTGACCAGCTACAAATACAAGGTCCGCGGCCGGGGGCAGGTCCGGCCCTGACCTCGCTTCCTGGACTGTATAGCGGGCCCACCTGGGCGGGCATGCGCATCGGCATCATGGGCGGGTCGTTCAACCCTGCCCATGACGGGCATCGCCATATCAGCGTTGAGGCGCTGGCCCGACTCGGCCTCGATCAGATCTGGTGGTTGGTCAGCCCGCAGAACCCGCTGAAGTCCGAGGCCGGCATGGCGGCGTTCGAGCAGCGCTTTGCCACCGCGCTCGCCAAGGCCCGGCATCCCCGCATCCTGGTGACCGATCTCGAATGCCGGCTGGGCACCCGCTACACCTTCGATACGCTGACCCGGCTGAAACAGCTCTACCGCCGGACCGAGTTCGTCTGGATCATGGGCGCCGACAATCTGGGCCAGATCCACCAGTGGCAGCGCTGGCGCGGGATTTTTGCTGCGGTGCCGATCGCCGTATTCGACCGGCCGCCTTACCGCTTCCGCACCCTGGCCAGCCCCGCCGCCGCTGCCTTCGCCCGGTTTCGGCTGGCGCCCGGCCGCGCCCGCGGGTTGGCGGGAAAGAAGCCGCCCGCATGGGTGTTCTTCCTGTCGCGGCTGGAGCCGGTCTCCTCGACCGAAATCCGCACTCGGGCGCGGCGAATGAGCCTCACCTCATTGCGCAGCCGCAGGGCCGTTCCTATGTCCAATCGAGATGCCGCACCGATGGGGAGCCTCATAGATACCGAAGCCGATAGCGGGATGAAACCCGCGGAGAAAGTCGAAACCACGCCGCCGGCCGGCGTGGGGCTGTCGCCGGACCAGCTCCGCGACGCGGTGGTGAAAGCGATCGATGACGACAAGGGCGAAGACATCGTCGTGGTCGACCTCAAGGGCCAGTCGAACCTCGCGGACTTCATTGTCATTGCCACCGGGCGCTCGGCGCGCCAGGTGGGCGCCATGGCCGACCATCTCATGCGCAAGCTGCAGCCGCTCCTGTCGTTCCGTATGGCGGTCGAAGGTCTTCCCCAGGGCGACTGGGCGCTGGTCGATTGCGGCGACGTCGTGGTGCACCTGTTCAGGCCGGAAGTGCGGGACTTCTACGCAATCGAGAAGATGTGGGGCCTCGAGCCGCCGCGCGTGGCCCCGTCGATGGTGTCGCCAGGCCGCGCGGCCGTCAATTCGCCGTAATTTCATGCGCATTGTCATCGCTGCGGTGGGGCGGTTGCGCGACGTGCCCAGCCGGGCGATGTTCAATTCCTATGTCGGGCGGCTCAGCTGGCCGATCTTGCTGCGCGAGATCGAACTGAAGCGGCCTCTGCCTGCGGATAGGGCCAGGGCGGAGGAGGCGCACTTGCTGCTCGATGCGATCGGCCCCAGCGCCACGCTGGTGGCGCTGGATGAACGGGGCGCGGATTGGAGCAGTCAGGAGCTGGCCGGGCGGATCGGCGCGTGGCGCGACGACGGCGTCGCCGATCTCGCCTTCGCCATCGGGGGCGCCGACGGCCACGGCCAAATGGTGCTGGACCGCGCCGCCGCCACGGTGGCGTTTGGGCGGATGACCTGGCCGCACCGGCTGGCGCGGGTGATGCTGGCGGAACAAATCTATCGCGCGCAGCAGATACTTGCAGGACACCCCTACCACCGCGACTAGGCTCCCGCCGACGCAACTAGGTATGAGCCCGCACTGGTCGAAAGCAGTTTCGCTGGCCAAATAGGCCGGCTAATACACGTTCATTTGGAAGCACCGGTCACAAGGACACCGATGAGTTCCCTGCCATCCCCTGAGCCAGAGACAATCGACTCCGCGGCTCCCCCCACGCTGTGGGAGGGGGTGAAGCGGCGCGCCGGCCTGATCGGCACGATCGCTATCTTCCTGCTGGCGCTGATGGCGATGCAGCACCTGCTGCACAATTTCCATTATCACCAGATCATCGCCCAGCTGAAATCCCTGTCGACGCGCCAGATCCTGATCGCGATCGCTTGCACCGCCTTGAGCTATTGGACGCTCACCTTCTACGACCTGTCGGCACTCAGCTATGCCCGCATCAAACTGCCGTACAAGCTCGTAGCTTTCGCCTCCTTCACCGGCTACGCCGTCTCCAATAATGTCGGATTCGCGCTGATCTCGGGCGGCGGCGTGCGCTACCGGCTTTATTCCGCCGCCGGGCTGTCGACCGGCGACATCGCCAAGATCATCGTTTTCGCCGGCATCACCTTCACGGTCGGCCTCTGCGCGATCGGCAGCTTCGCCTTCCTGATTGCGCCTGGCGAGCTGGGACCCGTCGCCCATGTCACCCCGGCGGTCGCCTCGACCATCGGCGGCGTTGCGCTGGCACTCATCCTTGCGACGCTCGTCACGGCGGCGATCAATCGCCGGCCGATCCGCATCTGGCGCTTCAGAATCGCGGTACCGTCCGTGCACATGGTAGCGGCGCAGATTGCGATCTCAGGCGTCGACATCGCGCTGGCCGCGGCGACGCTCTACATCGTGCTTCCGCCGCTGGCCGGCATCGGCTATTGGGGCTTCCTCGGCCTGTTCTCGGTGGCGCTGCTCCTGGGTGTGGTCAGCCATGTGCCGGGCGGCATCGGCGTGTTCGAGTCGGTGATGCTGCTCGGCCTCCGACAGGCGGACGGCGCGGCTGTGCTGGGCGGCATCATCGCCTATCGCGCGATCTATTTCCTGCTGCCGCTCATCGTCGCCGGCATCCTGCTCGCGATCAACGAGCTGCTCTGGCGCAAGCCCGGCCGCCTGGCGCAGCTTCGGGTGATCGGCACCGCCGGTTCGCGGCTGGTGCCGCCCTTCATGGCCGCTTTGGTCTTCATTGCCGGCGTCATCCTGCTGATCTCGGGCGCCGCGCCGGAAACCGACTGGCGACTGGAGTTGCTCGAAGGCGTGGTTCCGCTCTCGGTGCTCGAGGTTTCGCATATCCTCGGCAGCCTGATCGGGCTCGTCCTGCTGATCCTCGCCCGCGGCCTTTACCGGCGGCTGGACTCTGCCTGGTACGTCTCGGTCCTGGCACTGGGCTCGGCAGCGATCGTCTCGCTCATCAAGGGGCTGGATTACGAAGAGGCGGCGATCATGACGATCGTGCTGGCCGTGCTCGTGCCGTGCCGCAGCGAGTTCTACCGCCGCGCGCGCATCGCTGACCTGCGCATCACCTTCGGCTGGCTGCTTGCGATCGCTGCCGTGCTGGGGGGCATCGTTTGGCTCACCTTCTTCACCACCAAGCATGTCGAATATTCGAACGAGCTGTGGTGGCAGTTCGCCTTTTCCGAGAATGCACCCAGGTCGCTGCGCGCCACCTTCCTGATCGTCATACTGGTGGTCGGTGTCGGCCTCAGCCACCTGTTCCGGCCGACCACGATCCGCCCGCACCCGCCGACCGACGACGAGCTCGAGGACGTCCGGCGGATCGTCGCGGCTCATGCGGGGCGGCCCGATGCCAACGTCGTCTTCCTGCGCGACAAGGCCCTCCTGTTCAATGAAGCCCGCACCGCCTTCATCATGTATGCGGTGCGTGGCGACAGTTGGGTGGCGCTCGGTGACCCAGTGGGCCCGCCGGAGGAGATGCCTGAACTGATCTGGCGTTTCCGCGAGCTGTGCGACCGGGTCGGCGGTCGGCCGGCATTCTATGAAGTGACGTCGGACCTGCTGCCCTATTACCTCGATGTCGGGCTGACGCCGATCAAGGTAGGGGAAGAGGCGCGCGTCAACCTTACGGAGTTTTCGCTCGACCAGCCCGGCCGCAAAGACTTGCGCTATTCGGTGCGCCGGGCCGAGCGCGACGGATTGGTCTTCGAAGTCGTGCCCAGAGCCGAGACCGGGCCGCTGCTGGATCAGCTGAAGCCGATTTCCGACGCCTGGCTCGAAACTCGGAATGCGGCGGAGAAGCGCTTTTCCGTGGGCGCATTCGACTCGTCCTATCTCCGTGAGTTCGATATCGCGGTCGTGCGCGTCAATGGCCGGGTGACGGCGTTCGCCAATATCTGGAAGGCGATGGCGACGCGCCAGGCTGCGATCGACGTCATGCGCTACGCGCCGGGCGCGTCGCCCTACACGATGGAATATCTGTTCGCCAAGCTGCTCCTCTGGGCCAAGGACCAGGGATTCGAATGGCTCGGCCTCGGCATGGCGCCATTGTCGGGGCTGGCCAGCCGGGATTTGGCGCCGGTATGGCAGCGGCTTGGCGCACTTGTCTTCCAGGCTGGAGAGCGCTTCTATAATTTTCGCGGCTTGCGGCTGTTCAAGGACAAGTTCAAGCCTGTATGGGAACCGCGCTACATGGTCTGCCAGGGCGGCCTGACGCCGTTCCGCATCTTTTCCGACACCGCCGCGCTGATCGCCGGCGGGCTCCGTGGGGTCTGGTTGAAGTGAAACGCCTGCTATGGGGCGCGCTGCTCGCGTGCTTGTCCGTCTGCCCGGCCATGGCGGCCGAATACACGCTGTCGCGGGCCGGTGGTGTACCGCTGGGGCCGGTGCATTATTACGCCCCAACACCGGGCAAAACGATCGACGGGCTCGTCATCATGATCTCCGATAGCCCGGGGTGGGATCAGGCTGCGGCGGCGATGGCCGAACACCTGACGACGGAAGGGGAGGCGGTGGCCGGGCTCGAGCTGCCGGTTTATCGGGCGGCACTCGCCCTGGACAAGAACGATTGCAGCTACGTCAACTCCGAGCTGGAAGTCCTGGCGCGCAATGTCGAACGGGATTTGCCGTTCGACGAGTACCGCCCGCCTGTGCTCCTGGGGGTGGGCGCGGGATCGGGTATCGTCTATGCCACGATCGGCACCGTGCTGCCCAACACGTTTGCAGGTGGCGTCGCGCTGCGCTTCGATCCGGTGATCGATGTCGGGCACAAGCTGTGCCTGCCGTTGGCGCCCACCCCACCTGGCGCTCCGCTCCGCTACGCGCCGGTTCCCGACCACGAGACGCCGTTCCTGTTCACCCCTTCCGCAGCCTTCGCCGCGCCCGACGGTGGGCTCAGCGACTTCCTCGGCGCCATGAAGCAGGCACACCTGATCGATACCACCGGCGACGACGTCAAGGTGGTGGACGAGGCGCTGAAACAGCTGCCGCGCGTCGGCAAGGGCGAATCCTCGGTTGCCGGCCTGCCGCTGGTCGAGATATCGCCCTCGGTCGGCGCGCCGCTGGGGCAGCACCCGGTCGTCATCTTCTATTCCGGTGACGGCGGCTGGCGCGACATCGACAAGAAGATCGGCGGCTATCTGGCAGACCAGGGCTATTTCGTCGTCGGCGTCGATTCGCTGCGCTATTTCTGGCACCGGAAGGAGCCGCAGCAGATGGCTTCCGACCTCGACCGGTTGATCCGCCATTACCGCCCGCGATCCAAGGCCAAGGGTGTCATCCTGGCGGGATATTCCTTTGGCGCCGATGTGCTGCCTTTCATGGTCAACCGCCTGTCGCCCGACACGCGGGCCGAGGTCAAACTGGTCTCGCTGCTCGGCATCTCCGACCACGCCAGCTTCGAGATCCGGCTCCAGGGCATCCTGGGCGCGCGCAACACCGACGGGCCGCCGACGCTTCCGGAACTCGATAAGATCAAGGGAATTCCGGTACAGTGTGTCTTCGGCGCCAGCGAGACGGATTCGGTCTGCACCCGGAAGGACTTGGGCGCCAATGATATCCGGGTTGAGCTGAATGGCGGCCACCATTTCGATGGTGACTACAAGCACACCGCCGACCTGATTCTGGCGGCGGACAAGGCAAGAATGGAAAAGGTAAGATGAGCGACAAGCAAGCGAAGCGCCCCCGCCCCGTCGTGCTCTGCATCCTCGACGGGTGGGGCCACCGCGACAAGACCGACGACAATGCGGTGACCCTGGCGCGCACGCCCAACCTGCATCGCTTCTGGAAATATTCGCCGCACGCCCTGCTGGAAGCCTCAGAGGAATTCGTCGGTTTGCCGCACGGCCAGATCGGCAATTCCGAGGTAGGGCACATGAACCTGGGCGCCGGCCGCGTCGTGCTGCAAGACCTGCCGCGTATAGACAAGGCGATCGCGGACGGTTCGTTCGCGCAGACCCCGGCGCTGAGCGCGCTGATCGACGCGCTCAAGAAGAGCGGCGGCCGCGCCCATGTCCTGGGGCTTGTCTCGGAAGGCGGCGTCCATTCGCACCAATCGCACTTCGTCGCGCTGGCGAAAGTGCTCAGTGAGGCTGGCATCCCCGTGGTCATCCATGCGCTCACCGACGGCCGCGACGTGCCGCCGCAGGCGGCCGCGGGTGAGATCGCGCGCTTCCTCAAGGACATTGCTGCCTTCAAGGATGTCACGATCGGTACGCTGGGCGGCCGCTATTTCGCCATGGACCGCGACAAGCGCTGGGATCGGATCGAGAAGGCCTATCGTGCCATCGTCTGCGCCGAGGCCCCGGTCGCAGCCGACGCGCTCACCGCGATCAAGGACGCCTATGCCGCCGGCAGGACCGATGAGTTCATTTCGCCGGTCGTGATCAAAGGCTATGACGGCATGCGCGACGGCGACGGGCTCGGCGTCGCCAATTTCCGCGCCGACCGCGTGCGGCAGATTTCGGGCGCGCTGCTTGATCCCGATTTCGACGGCTTCGCACGGCCGAAAATCATCCATTTCGCCGGCGCGGCCAGCATGGCGGAATATTCGAGTAAGCTGACGCGGCTGATGCCGGTCATGTTCCCGCCCGAATCGCTCGACAATGGCATGGGCGCGGTAGTGTCCGAGGCGGGGCTGAAACAGCTGCGCGCCGCCGAGACCGAGAAGTATCCGCACGTCACCTTCTTCTTCAATGGTGGCCGCGAGGAGCCGTATGAGGGCGAAGACCGCATTCTGGTGCAATCGCCCAAGGTGGCAACCTATGATCTCCAGCCCGCCATGTCGGAAGCCGAGCTGACGGCCAAGGTGGTCGAGGCAATCGACAGTGGCCGCTACGATCTCGTGGTCATGAACTACGCCAATCTCGACATGGTCGGACATACCGGCATGCTCGACCCGGCGATCCATGCGGTCGAGGCTGTGGATGATGGCGTTGGCCAGGTGGCAGACGCCGTGGGGCGGCAAGCCGGCACCATGCTGATCACTGCCGACCACGGCAATTGCGAGATGATGCGCGATCCCGAGACCGGCGAGCCGCACACTGCCCACACGCTGAACCCGGTGCCGGTGATCCTGGTGAGCGGCCCGCCCGGCGTGTCGCTCCGCGACGGCAAGCTCGCTGACGTGGCGCCGACCCTGCTCGAACTCATGCACATGAAGGCGCCGGCCGAGATGACCGGCCGCAGCCTGATCGTGCGCGAAAAGGCGGCGTCGCCGCGTGAACCCGCCCTGGCTCATCCTGCGTAGTAGCCGTGCCGGCAGGATTGGCGCGGCGCTGCTGCTCCTGGCGTTGGCACTCGAAGCGCATGCCAAGACAAAAACGCTTCACGCAGATGCGAACGCGGCGCGGCTGAAGGCGCTTGAGCAGCAGGCGGCCGAAAGCCGCGCCAAGGCCGCCGAGCTGGCGCGGCGCACGGCGCAGATGCAGAAGGATCTTGAGGAACAGCGCCAGTCGTTGACCGAAGCGGCGGCGGACGTGCGCACTGGGGAGCAGGCCCTGTCCCGGCTGGAAGACGAGCAGGCGCAGCTGGCGGGGCGCTATGGTGACGAATCGCTGGTGCTCGAGCGCGACCGCGCCAAGCTGGCCCGGCTGACGGCGGGTCTCGTGCGGCTGTCGCGCATTCCGCCCGGCGGCCTGCTCGCGTGGAGCCAGGCGCCGATCGACGCGGCGCGGGCCGAGATGCTGCTAGGCACCGCGCTCTCCGCTACGCGCGCGAGCGCAAAAGAGACCGAGGGCGAACTGGAGCGGCTCGAAGAAACCGGCCGCGCGCTGGACGCCAAACGGAAAGAGGCGACGCATGCCGCGAGCGTGCTCACGACCAGACGGGCGGCGCTTCAGCAGCTGGTCGACAGGCGCCAGTCGCTCTATCGTCAGACCGACAGCGACCGTCAAGCGGCGGAAGCGCGGGCCCAGAAGATCGCCGACGAGGCCAAGGACCTGCGCGACTTAGTGGCGCGGATCGAGGCCGAGCAGGCCCAGGCGGAGCGTGAGGCGGCGCGCCGCAAGACTCACGTGCAGAAGCCACAGCCGCCAGGCGTCCGTTTCGCCGGCGGCGCCGGATTGCCGATCGCGGGCGAGGTCAAGGCACGGTTCGGCCAGGATAACGGTCTCGGCACCACGGCGCGTGGAATTACCATCGTCGCCCGGCCCGGCGCCACGGTAACTGCGCCGGCCGCGGGCACCGTGCGCTACGCCGGCCCGTTCCGTGGCTATCGTGAAATCTTGATCCTTGAGCACTCTGGTGGGTATCTTAGCCTGATAGCAGGCATGGCGCGGATCAATGTCGCCGTAGGTACGTCAGTCGGAACGGGTGAGCCCGTCGGTACGATGGATGAAAGGCCTGATGCGAGGCCGGAGCTTTATTACGAGTTGCGGCGCAATGGTCAACCAGTCGACCCTGAAGCGAAGGCGCTTCCGGTCGAGGTGAAAGGAAAAGCTCGATGAACAAAGTCTGGGGCGCTGTCGTTGCTACCGCGCTCATTGTGGGACCGCTCTCCTATGAGATCGCCAACAGCAAGCCGGCGGATACGTACAAGCAGCTCGACCTGTTCGCAGACGTCTTCGAAGTGGTGCGCAACCAGTACGTCCAGCCGGTCAGCGACGAGAAGCTGATCGAAGCGTCGATCAATGGCATGCTGTCGTCGCTCGACCCGCATTCCAGCTACATGAACGCCAAGGATTATACCGACCTCAAGACCCAGACCTCGGGCGAGTTCGGCGGCCTCGGCCTGGAGGTCACCGAAGAGAACGGCCTGGTCAAGGTCGAATCGCCGATCGACGATACGCCGGCGGCGCGCGCCAATATCAAGGCCGGCGACCTCATCACCCATATCGACGGCGAGCCGATCGTCGGCATTCCCCTGAACGATGCCGTCGAGAAGATGCGCGGCGCGGCGGGCACGACGATCAAGCTCACCATCCGGCACAACGAGAAGGCTGACCCCTTCGACGTCACCCTGACCCGCGAGGTCATCAAGGTGCCCTCGGTCCGGTCGCGGGTGGAAAGCGACAATATCGGCTATATCCGCATTTCCAGCTTCTCCGAGCAGACCCAGCCGGGCCTCGACAAGGCCATCGCCGACCTGAAGCAGCAGCTGGGCAACAAGCTGGCCGGCTACATTATCGATCTGCGCAACAACCCGGGCGGTCTCTTGAACTCGGCAATCTCGGTGTCGAACACCTTTCTCGACCAGGGCGAGATCGTGTCGACACGCGGTCGCAACCCCGACGATGTCGAGCACATGGACGCCAAGGCCGGTCTCGATAAAACCAAGGGGATCCCGGTCGTGGTGCTGATCAACGGCGGTACCGCCTCGGCGGCGGAAATCGTGTCCGGCGCGCTGCAGGACCATCACCGCGCGATCATCATGGGCACGCAGTCCTTCGGCAAGGGCTCGGTCCAGACCATCCTGCCCTTGAAGAACGAGGGCGCGCTCAGGCTGACTACGGCTGAATATTTCACGCCGTCGGGACGCTCCATCCAGGCCAAGGGCATCACGCCCGATATTGAGGTGAAGCCAGCCAAGGTCGAGGAGCTGGAGCAGGCCGGCCGTCCGCATGAGGCCGACCTCAAGGGCGCGCTGCCAAACCCGAACGACCCGTCCAAGCCGGGCAACGTGCCGGCCGCTGGCGCGCCGGGGCAGCCTTCGACCAGCGTCGCTCCGCCACAGGACAAGGGCAAGGAGGCCAAGGCTCCGGAGGCGAAGGGCGAGGGTGACACGACCCAGGCCAACACCGCCGACAAGACCCCGCCGGTC
>CAZVYC010000162.1:0-12337 GCA_964631425.1 uncultured Rhodospirillales bacterium | reverse complement strand
GGATCGCGCATGATCCCGCGATCTGGCCTGAGCCGGCGCCGGATGCGCCGGGCGACAGTGTGGGCGATAACGGTTCGCCGGAGGCTGAGACGGCGGGCAAGATCTCGGCCGTGATCCCGATGCCGGAATGGCGGGAGTCCACGGTGCGGGGAATCGAAGCCAAGTCGCAGATCGCTCCGGGGGGCTCGGGGTGCGGGCCGCCGGCGAGGTGAGGCTGGGCCGTTTTCTGTCTGCAGATTTCGCAGATCGACGAGATTGGGTTGAACAGGTCGAACTTGGTTCGAGCTGCGCATTGGCGCATCTGCGGCGGGGCGGAAGAGGTTTTGAACCACCAAGGCACCAAGACACCAAGAAGCTTTCACCACGAAGACGCGAAGGTCACGAAGGGCATGAGATTGCCTGCGGCGCTTTGAGTCCACGCAGCAGGTCGCCCCTCAGGCTTTGTGTCTTCGTGGTGAAAGCTTCTTGGTGCCTTGGTGGTTCGCTTTGTCTTGTGACGCGATGGTGATACCGCCGCTGACGCAACGGCCCCCTCACCCTCCCGCCGCTCTGCGGCGGGCCCCTCCCTCTCCCCGGAGGGGCGAGGGGCTTTTTTGACGCGAAGGGTATGGAGTGCGGACGAGCTAGACCGGGCGGAGGCGTTTGCGGAGGTCGGGGATGGTGGAGTCGGGGAGATCGCCTTGGCGGGCGCGGTCGAGAAGGGCCATGAGCTCGGGGGTGGGGCTGCCGCCGGCGGCGGCGGCGGCCAGGCGGTCGAGGAAAGCGTCGATGACCGCGCGCGGGAGGATGGGCGGCGAGGCCGTCAGTATGCCCGGCAGGGTGGTGGATTGCAGCGGCTCGTTGTCGTCCGACAGGCGCTCGCTGAGCTTTTCACCGGGGCGGAGCCCGGTGAACTTGATCTGGATGTCGCGGTCGGGCTCGAGACCGGCGAGGCGGATCATCTGGCGGGCGAGTTCGACGATCTTAACCGGCTCGCCCATGTCGAGCACGAAAATGCGGCCGCGCTCCCCCTCACCCGCCACGCTATGCGCGGCGGCCTGAAGCACCAGCTGCACCGCCTCGTGGCAGGTCATGAAATAGCGCTCGACATTGGGATCGGTCACGGTGAGGGGCCCGCCGGCCGCGAGCTGGCGCTGGAACAGCGGCACCACCGAGCCGGTCGAACCCAGCACGTTGCCGAAGCGCACGGTGACGAAGCGGGTGCCGTGCTCACTCTCCATGTCGATCGCCTGGCAATAAGTTTCTGCGATGCGCTTGGTGAGGCCCATGACGGAGCTCGGATGAACCGCCTTGTCGGTCGAGATCATCACCATGCCCATCGCACCCGCCGCACGCGCCGCGTCGGCCACATTGCGCGTGCCGATGGCGTTGGTCAGCACGCATTCGGAGATGTTGATCTCAGCCAGGGGCAGATGCTTCAGCGCGGCCGCGTGGAACACGATCTCCGGCCGCTCATAGCGGAACAAAGCGTCGATGCGGGCGCGGTCGCGGATGTCGGCCAGATGCGTCGCGAGGTCGAGGTCGGGATGCTCGGCGCCCATCGCCTGGCCGATCGTATAGAGCGCGAACTCGCCGTGCTCGACCAGCGCCAGCCGCGCGGGAGTCAACGCCGCGAGCTGGCGGGTGAGCTCGCCGCCGATCGTGCCGCCGGCGCCAGTGACGAGAATGCGGCGGCCCGCGACCATCTGGAACAGCGCGGCGCGGTCGTGGATGACCTGGGGACGGCCCAGCAAATCCTCAACCGCGATCGGCTGCAGCTTGAGGCGACCGTCGGCGGCGGCGTCGCGGAATTCCGTCAGCGACGGCATGCGGGCGATGGTGAACCCGAAAGGCTGCGCCTGGTCGACGAGGCGCCGCATCGCCGCGCCGTCGAGCTCGGCCGAGGGGCGGGTGACGATGAGACGGTGGGGCTGCTCGCCCTGGCGGGCCAGGCGCTCCATCACCGCGGGCAGGTCGTCGACATGGCCCAGGATCTTGACCTCGCGGATCTGCCGGCCGGCGAGGTTGCGCTTCTGGTCGTCGAGCACGCCGACCACCCGGTACGGATGGGCCGGGTTGCTGGTCATGGCGCGGATGAAGAGTTCGGCGCCGTCGCCCGCGCCGACCAGCAGGACCGGCGTCCGGCGCGTAATCTCGCTGCGAAGGCCGGCGCCCGAGTCCTTAAACGTGCGATAGAGCAGGCGCGGACCGGCCAGCATCATGACCAGCAGCAGCCCGAGGATGGGCAGGACCTGCCGGGGGAACAACTCCAGCCGGTTTTTGAGGAACATCAGCGGCACGAAGATCAGCAGCGCCAGCGCCACCGCCTTCAGGATCGAGGTCAGGTCGCGACCGGAGGCATAGCGCCAGAGGCCGCGATAGAGGCCGAGCAGGCGGAACGACACCGCGGCGGAGGCGACAAAGATCGGCAGGCCGGTCAGGAGCGGCTGGCGATAGGTCGTCAACACCTCGCCGCCGACGCGCAGATACATGGCCAGCCCGAAGGCCAGGCCCGCCATGACGACGTCGTGGGCGAACGCCACCCAGGGCAGCAACCGGTCCAGTCGCGCGACGATTCGCTGCATTACCTGTCCAACAGCTTCACGAAAGAGACTCCGTTGCCCGCGCCAGGATACGCCCCAGAATACGCGCTTGGGGCGGTTTCGTCACATAAGTTGCGGAACATAGCCTACGGCTCATTAACTTGGATTGGCTCAACCTGGATTGGCAGGCGATTAACCTGGATTGGCGGGATCCTGCGGCGAAAGGCCGATCGCTTGCAACAGCTGGGCATGCAGGTCGGCGCTGCCCACAGCAAGGACGCGGCCGTCGGAGCGCGCGTCCAGCGGGCGGCCGGACCAGTCGGTGACGATGCCGCCCGCCCCCTCGATGACCGGAACCAGGGCCGCGTAATCATGCAGCTTCAGGCCCGATTCGAGGACGATGTCGATCCAGCCGGCGGCCAGCAGGCCGTACGCATAGCCGTCGCCGCCATAGGTGCGCATCCAGGCCATCGCGGATATGCGGGCATAGATTGGCACGTCGCCGGCGGGGAAGAGGTTGGGGTCGGTGGTGCTGAACACGGCGTCGGACGGCAGGGCGCAAGCGCGGGTGCGGACCGGCTGGCCGTTCAGCGTCGTCGGGCGGCCCCGGGCGCCGACCCAGCGGTCGCCGGCGATGGGCTGGTCGATCACGCCCAGCACCGGGCGGTCGCCTTCGAGCAGCGCGATCAAGGTGGCGAAGGTGGCGCGGCCGGTCAGGAAAGCCTTGGTGCCGTCGATCGGGTCGATCACCCAGGTGCGGCCGGAACGGCCGGGCTGGAGGCCGTATTCCTCACCCCGCACGCCGTCATCGGGCCGCTCGACGGCCAGAATCGCACGGATCGCCTGCTCAGCGGCCCGGTCGGCTTCGGTGACGGGCGTGATGTCGGCCTTGCGCTCGGTCGGGATCAGGCGACGGAAGCGCGGGCGGATTTCGGCGGCGGCGGCCTCCGCGAGGCGCTCGGCCAGAGCGACCGCCTCGTCGAGATCTTCCATCGCGAGAGATCGAGCGCCGGCCTATTTGGCCGGCGCAGGCTCGGCTTTAGCCGGTTCGGCACCGGCGGGCGGCAGCGGCAGCGGGTTGTCCGACTGCAGGCGGAGCCAGGCGATCACGTCGGCACGATCCTGCACCTTGGGCAGACCGGCGAAGCCCATCTTGGTGCCGGGCAGGTAGGCCTGCGGCTTGGCGATGAACTTATTGACCGATTCGTAGTCCCAGGTGCCCGGGAACTTCTTCATCGCGTCGGAATAGGCATAGTCGGACTTGTGCGCATGTGGGCCGCCCAGGACGCCCCACAGGTTCGGGCCCACCATATTGGGACCGCCCTCGGCGAAGTTGTGGCAGGCCTGGCATTGCCGGGCGATCTGTGCGCCGTGCTCGACATCGGCCTTGGCGAGGAGCGGCGATACCGGTTCGACCTCGGCCGGCTTTGGCGCGCCGCCAGCCGGAGCCTCCGCCACGCCTTCGATCGGGTAAGCCGGCTTCTTGAGCTCAACCGGCTGGACCAGCATGCCCGAGACGATGATCGAGATCATCGCAAGGATGCCGGCCGACAGAATCGCGGCGAAGAATTTATTGCTTTCCATCAGCGGTCCGTCCGAAGCGTGAAGGTCGGCCTGGGCAGCCGACACGAAGAAGCACAGCGGGGGCGGCGCGCCCCGGCCACCCGCCTCTATAGCCAAAGCGGACGCGAAGGCGAAAGGCTTTTAACGGACCAATCGCCGCAAGAAGCGTCAGGCGCCGCCGGACCGAATGTCGCAGAGCCTGACTTCCCCGAGCCCAACTTGACAGCATCGCGATCCGGCTTACGAACTCTGACGATGAAACCGCCCGACCGCGCCCCGACCAACCCTATCGTGCTGATCCCCGCCAGGATGGCGGCGACCCGCCTGCCCGGCAAGCCTTTGAGGGCGATCGCGGGCGAGCCGATGATCGTGCATGTCTGGCGCCGTGCGATCGAAGCCCATGTGGGCCCGGTGGTGGTGGCGACGCCCGATCCGGCGATCGCCGACGCCGTCACCGCGGTGGGTGGGCGGACGGCGATGACCGGGCTCAGCCACGAATCCGGGTCGGACCGCATCGCCGAGGCGCTGGCGGCGATCGACCCGGAGCGGCGGCACGATTCGGTGATCAACCTGCAAGGCGACCTGCCGGTGCTGGACCCGGAGACGATCCGCGCACCGTTCCGCCTGCTGGCCGATCCGGACGTCGACGTCGCGACGCCCGTGGCGCTGGCGGCGGCGGAGGAACGGGACAATCCGAACGTGGTGAAAGCGGTGTTCGAGCCGCTCGGCCCGCGGCACGGACGGGCGCTCTATTTCACCCGCCTGGCGGCGCCCGCCGGCGAGGGCGCGCTCTATCACCATATCGGGCTCTATGCCTATCGCCGGACCGCACTGGAAGACTTCGTCGCGGCGCCGCCTTCGGTGCTGGAGAAGCGGGAGCGGCTGGAGCAGCTGCGCGCGCTGGGGCTGGGGCTCAGGATACAGGTGGCGATCGTCGACACGGTGCCGCTGGGGGTGGATACCGAGGCCGACTTCGAACGGGCGCGCGCGATTTTGGAGCAACGATGACCGACACACCAATCGCCTTCCGGGGCAAGGGACCGATCGCCTTCCAGGGGGCGCCGGGCGCGAATTCCGACCTGGCCTGCCGCCAGGTGTTCCCGGGCGTGCCGACGCTGCCTTGCACCGCTTTCGAGGACGTGTTCGCGGCGGTGCGCGAGGGCCAGGCGGAGCGGGCGATGATTCCGGTCGAGAACTCGCAGGCCGGGCGCGTGGCCGACATCCACCATCTGCTGCCGACAGGCGGCCTCAAGATCGTGGGCGAGCATTTCCAGCCGGTGCATCACTGCTTGCTGGGCTTGAAGGGCGCCACGACCGACCAGGTGCGCGAGGCGCTGTCGCATGTCCAGGCGCTGGGGCAGACACGCGAGACGCTGCGCCGGCTGGGTATCGCGCCCGTCACCTTCTTCGACACGGCGGGTGCTGCTGCCGAGGTGGCACGGGCGGGTGATCCGGCGCGGGCGGCGATCGCGTCGGCGCTGGCGGCGGACATCTACGGCCTCGACATCCTGCTGGAGAATATCGAGGACGCGGCGCACAACACCACGCGCTTTCTGGTCATGTCCCGCGAGACGGGGACGCTGCCTGCCGACTGCCCGGTCGCGGTGACGGCGTTCGTGTTCGCGGTCCGCAACATCCCGGCCGCGCTCTACAAGGTGCTGGGCGGGTTCGCGACCAACGGCATCAACATGACCAAGCTGGAAAGCTATATGGTCAACGGCTCGTTCAGCGCGACGCAGTTCTACGCCGAGGTCGAGGGCGACCCGGACACCCCCGGCATGCAGCACGCGTTCGACGAGCTGCGGTTCTTCGCGCAATCGGTGATCGAACTCGGCACCTTCCCGGGCGACCCCGCGCGGCGGCAGTCGTGATGCGATGAAAGTGAAACACCAAGGCACCAAGACACCAAGGTTTTGAACTTAACCGCTGAGGTCGCGGAGGAGCGCGGAGGATACAGAAAAAACGA
The DNA here is from genome assembly GCA_964631425.1 of uncultured Rhodospirillales bacterium. GTDB lineage: Bacteria > Pseudomonadota > Alphaproteobacteria > BOG-932 > Roseiterribacteraceae > BOG-932. The sequence continues at coordinate 6,286 of CAZVYC010000162.1, read as the reverse complement.
CTAATTTCCTCCGCGACCTCAGCAGTAAAACTGTCTTGGTGTCTTGGTGCCGTGGTGTTTCACTTCATAGATTACGGCATCCAGCGGCGGATTTCGGTGCCGCCGGTGATCATTGACTGGAGTTGGGGCTCGAAGAAGCGGTAGGGATTGATGATGTCGATCTGGCTGGCCTGGTCGAGGCGGGCGGTGAGCGCGGCGGGAATGTCGAAATCGAGCGCGGCGAGGTTGGCGGTCAGCTGGTCCAGCTTTGAGGCGCCGAGGATGGTGGAGGTGACGCCCGGCCGGTGGGCCACCCAGTTCAGCGCCACCTCGGCCGGCGAGCGGCCGATCTCGTCCGCGACCGCCACCAGGACCTCGACGATCTTGCGGTTGCACTCAGTATCGAAGCGGTCGAACGGGGTGCCCTTCACCGCCTCGAGCCGGCCGCCGCCCTGGCCGGAACGGTACTTGCCGGAGAGGAAGCCGCCGGCGAGCGGACTCCAGGGGCAGACGGCGATGCCGAGCTCGCGGGCGAGCGGGATATGCTCGCGCTCGATGTTGCGCTCGGCGAGCGAGTATTCGAGCTGGAAGGCGGCGACGCGCTCCGTGCCCCTGAGCTCGGTGATGGTCTGGGCGCGGGCAGCGTACCAGGCCGGGATATCGGACAGCCCGAAATGACGGACCTTGCCGGCGCGGACCAGGGTGTCGATGGTCGCCAGCACCTCCTCGACCGGGGTCAGCATGTCCCAGGCGTGCAGCCAGTAGAGGTCGATATAGTCGGTGTCGAGGCGGCGGAGCGAGGCCTCGACGGCGCGATGGATGTTCTTGCGGCCGTTGCCGCCGGCGTTGGGATTGCCCGGCTGCTGGTTGAAGGTGAACTTGGTGGCCAGCACGATCCGGTCGCGCAAGCCACGCTCGGCGATGAACTTGCCGACGAATTTCTCGCTGGTGCCGCCGGTGTAGCCGTCGGCGGTGTCGACGAAATTGCCGCCCTTGTCGACATAGAGGTTGAAGAGGGCGCGGGCGGTCGCTTCGTCGGCGCCCCAGTTCACCTCGGTGCCGAACGTCATGGCGCCGAGGCAGAACGGGCTGACGCGGAGGCCGGAACGGCCGAGGGTGATATAGCTGTCGAGTTTCATGGAGGGCTCCTGGCTGCAGCTGAGTTGTCACAGTGGGGCAACGGCGCTACCCCTCCTCCACCCAGTCGTCGATCAGGCGGCGGGAGATGGAGAATTTGGGCGGGATGCGCAGCGGGCCGCCGTCGGCCAGGGTGCGGACCTGGTCGCGGGTGTACCAGCCGGCTTCGAGGATTTCGGCCGGATCGAGCGTGAGCGCCGGGTCGAGGGCACGGGCGCGGAAACCCAGCATGAGGGAGGACGGAAACGGCCATGGCTGCGACGAGGCATAGGCGATGTCGGTGACACTGACGCCGCATTCCTCGAACACTTCGCGCGCAACGGTGTCTTCCAGGCTCTCGCCGGGCTCGACGAAGCCGGCCAGCACCGAGACGAAATTGGCCGGGAAACGGGCGCCGCGGGCAAGCAGGCATTTGTCCTCATGCTCGATCAGCATGATGACGGCAGGGTCGCTGCGCGGAAACTGCTCGGTTTTGCAGGCCTCGTTGGTGCAGAGGCGGCGATGGCCGCCGTCGCTTGCGCGGGTGGGGTGCCCGCAGACGCCGCAGAAGCGGTGGCGCTCGTGCCAATAGAGCATGCCCTTGGCATAGGCGAGCAGCGCCGCATCGTCGCCGGGCAGCAGCAGGCCGATCATGCGCAGGTCTTCGAATACGCCGTGCGGCGCGAAGCGGACCTCGACCTCCTCGGCCTCGAAGGCGGAGACGTCCACGGCGAAATGCGGGCTGCCGTCCGCCATGCCGAGGAACACTGCCTCACCGACGTGGTCAAGCGCATCGCCCGGGAGCGTTGCCGCCCGGCGAGCCTCGCCCTCGGCAGCGATCAGCATCTTGGAGCGCCAGGCGAGCGCCACCCGGGTTTCGGGCGACCGCAGCGCGGCCTCAAGCCACTCGGGATCGAGCCGGCGCTTGGCGGCGCGGTCGAACGCGGGATTCGACAGCGGATTGGGCCGGGACGAGCTGCGCGGGGACCGGGCGTCGTTCATGTGGCTCTCTTCGGGGTGCCTGGAATTACCCCGAACGTAGCACCCGGACCTGCAATCTGTCAGGCATAGGCGAACGTCACGGGAGGGAGACATCATGGAGATTGTATCGCGCACGCTGCCGATCAACGGCGTCCCGATCCACTTCGCGCGAACGGGCGCGGGCCCGAGCCTGATCCTGCTGCATGGCTGGCCGGAATTCTGGCTGACCTGGAAGCCGGTTATGGAGCGGCTGGCCAGCCGGTTCGACCTGATCGCGCCGGACTTGCGCGGCTTTGGCGAGAGCGGGCATCCCGACCCGGCGCCATCGGACCAGGTCGGGCCGGATGTCCACCTCACCGATCTGGAAGGGCTGTGCGCGGCGCTGGGGCTCGGCCGGATCGGGATCGTGTCGCACGATGTCGGCGCCTATGTGGCGCAGGGCTTTGCGCGCAAGCATCCGGAGCGTCTAAGCGGCCTGTTCTTCTTCGATTGTCCTTATCCCGGCCTCGGCAATCGCTGGGCGCAGCCGGAGCATCTGAAGGAGATCTGGTATCAGTCATTCCACGTGCAGCCCTGGGCGGCCGAGCTGGTGGGGTCGTCACGCGAAGCCTGCCTAACCTATATCTCGCATTTCCTCAGGCACTGGTCGGTGCGGAAGGACGCGTTCGACGGCGTCCTGGAGGCTTGGGTCGACAATTTCATGAGCCGCGGCAACCTTCAGGGCGGGTTCAACTGGTATCGGTCGGTCCACGGCGCGCGGATCGCGATCATGCAAGGCAAGACCCCGCCGGTGCCGCCGATCGGGGTGCGCACGCGCGTGCGGTGGGGCGAGGGCGATCCGGTGATCAAGGCGGAATGGGGCGACCGGCTGGGCGAGTACTTCGCCGCGCTTGATTTCTCGGCGATGCCGGGCGTCGGCCATTTTCCACATATGGAAGACCCGGCCGGGGCGGCGGCGGAGATCGGCGGCTTCTTCGGGTGAGCAAGCCGCTGTCAAGTTTCGCTGAAGCCGGGCGGCGGCAGCCGCAGCAGCGCCAGCGTGCCCCCGCCCGCGCGCCCGCGCCATTCGAGCGTCGCGCCCAGCTGCTCGGCGAAGGACCTGACCAGCTTCATGCCGAGGCGCTTGGAACGGGTCGGATCGAAGTCGGGCGGCAGTCCCGGCCCGTTATCCTCAACCGTCAGAATGCCCTGCCCGGCAGCATCGGTGTCGAAAGTGACGGTGACGTGACCATCGGGCACCGTGGCCGCGCCATGCTCAAGCGCGTTCGCCACCAGTTCGTGCAGGATCATGCCGAGCGGGACGATCTCGTCCGGCGGGAAGCTCCTGTCGGCGCGAACCTTGCAGACGATCGGGTTCTGGCCGAGCGAGGACTGCAGGATCTCGCAGATTTCCTCCAGGAACCGGCGGATTTCGACCTTGCTGGAGCCAGGCTGGTAGATATGGCGATGGAGCTCGCCCAGCAAATGAATACGCTCGATCGCGCTGCCGATCACGCGGCGCGCCGTTCCGTCCCTCACCTGCCCCTGATGAAGGGCGAGCAACGCTGCCAGCATCTGCAGGTTGTTGGCGACGCGGTGCTTCAGCTCCAGGAAGAGCATCTGGTTCTCGTCGGCAATGCGGTGCGCCGCGTCGGCCGACCGATTCAGCGAGGCAGTGATTTCGACCACGATACCGGCGATGGCGAGGAATACGATCAAGCTGGCAGAATCGCGGATATCGGTTATCCGAAAGCTGCCGACCGGTTCCAGCAGGGAGTACCAGACGACGAGGAGAGACGCGCCGACCCCGATCCAGCCGCCGCGCCGGTCGCCCATGTAGGTCGCAACCGCGACAGCCGGAAAGAACGTCATGAAGGGGAAGCTGTGCAGCAGGTTGCCGGCTGCGAGGCGCACCGCGAAAGCGAGACCGACGAGAAGAAGGGCCAGCATGGCGCCGGCCGGGAATGAGCCTCGGGTTTTCCGTCGAATCTCGCCGAATGTCATACAGGCCCCGATTGGCGGTTTTCGGCAATGATAACCCAGTTCGCGGCCGGGTCATTCCGAAAACGCAGCCATGGCGGCGCGCCGACGCGGTACGCTTACGCTTCGTAACGGACGGATTGCCGGTTACGGCGTTGGCGAGCGGCGAGATCTTGACACTGATCGGCGCTGCCAAAGGCGCTGCCCCTTGCCCAGCGCCCCCCTAGGACTGATATGATGGCGCGGGAGGTTGGCGATGGACGGGCTCCTCGCCAACCCGGTCAGGTCCGAGAGGAAGCAGCCGTAACGAGTTTCGGCCCGGGTCGTCGTTCCAACCTCCCACCCCAATTCCGTTATGGTCCTGCCCGGGAGGGCGCTTGAGCGATACCGACCTCGGCGGCCTGTTCCCTGGCGCGCCGCCCGCCAGCGAATCGACCACGCCCTATCGGGTGCTGGCGCGCAAATACCGCCCCGCGACCTTCGCCGAGCTGATCGGCCAGGACGCGCTGGTCCGCACCTTGACCCACGCCTTCGCGCAGAACCGCATCGCCCACGCCTTCATGCTGACCGGCGTGCGCGGCGTGGGCAAGACCACCACGGCGCGGATCATCGCCCGCGCACTCAACTGCGTCGGGCCGGACGGGAAGGGTTGGCCGACGATCACGCCCTGCGGGGTCTGCGACAATTGCGTAGCCATCGCCGCCGACCGGCATGTCGACGTGATGGAGATGGACGCGGCATCGCGCACCGGAATCGACGACGTCCGTGAGCTGATCGAGGGCGTGCGCTATGCCGCTGGGGCGGCGCGATACAAGGTCTACATCGTCGACGAAGTGCACATGCTGTCCAAGCAGGCGTTCAACGCGCTGTTGAAGACTCTGGAAGAGCCGCCGCCGCATGTGAAGTTCATCTTCGCGACTACCGAGATCCGCAAGGTGCCGATCACCGTGCTGTCGCGCTGCCAGCGCTTTGACCTGAAGCGCATCGACGCCGACGTGCTGATCGAGCATTTCGGCCGCATCGCGGTGGCGGAATCGGTCGCGGTCGAGCCCGCGGCGATGGCGCTGATCGCGCGCGCGGCGGACGGTTCGGCGCGGGACGGGCTGTCGCTCTTGGATCAGGCGATCGCGCTCGCCGGCGGCACGGTGACCGCGGAACAGGTGCGCGATATGCTGGGCTTGGCCGACCGCGCCATCGTGCTGGACCTGTTTGAGGCGGCGCTTGGCGGCGACGCCAAGGGTACGCTGGACATCCTGGCCCGGCTGCACGCCGCCGGGGCGGACCCGGCGACGATCCTGGAAGACCTGCTCGACCTGACGCATTTCCTGACGCGGCTGAGGCTGGCGCCCGGCGCGGCCGGCCAGCGTGCGACCGACCTGGAGCTGAAGCGCGCCAGCGTGCTTGCAGAGAAGCTCGGCATGCCGGTGCTGACCCGGACGTGGCAGCTGCTGCTCAAGGGGCTGGGCGAGGTGCAGGTGGCGCCGGACCCGCACGCCGCGGCGGAGATGGTGGTGCTGCGGCTGGTTTACGCAGCGGACCTGCCGTCGCCCGGCGAGCTGGTGCGGCGGCTGGAAGGGAACGGCCCGGCCGAGACCGGGCGCAGCGCCCCCGCTCCTGCCGCCAGCCGGAGCGATCCCGGGCCGCGCGGCGGAATGGGCGCCGGAATGGGCATGGGCGGCGGGCCTGCGCTGGCGATGAGCCAGCCCGCGGCTGCGGCCCGTCCCGCGGCGCAGGCGGCCGCGCCGGCCCTATCCCACCCCGAGCCGCGCAGCTATCGCGAGCTGGTTGGGCTGTTCGCGCAGAAAAAGGAAGGGCTGCTGGAATATCATCTGGCGAGCAGCGTCAGGCTGGTGCGGTTCGAGCCGGGAATCGTCGAGTTCAACCCCCTGCCCGCAGCGCCGGCCAATCTGGCGAACCGGGTGGGCACGCTGCTGCACGAATGGACCGGCCGGCGCTGGATGATCGGCGTCTCGGCCGCGCCCGGCCAACCGACCCTGGCCGAGGCCGACCAGGCGCACCGCGACGCCGCGATCGACTCCGCGCGCGCAAGCCCCGTGGTCCAGGCGCTGCTGGAGGCCTTTCCCGGCGCGGTCATTACCGACGTGCGCGACCTTGCCCAAATCGCCGCTTCCGCCGAGGATGCGGACGACCAGACGTATCCCGCCGAATCCGGCGACCCACTGAGCGAAAGCGGAGACGAGCCGTGAAGAATATCGGCCAATTGATGAAGCAGGCCCAGCAGATGCAGACC
>CAZVYC010000161.1:9961-12393 GCA_964631425.1 uncultured Rhodospirillales bacterium | reverse complement strand
CGATAGCACTGCCAGGCACCGCCTGAAGGCTATCTAGGATCTTTTCAGCGGCGGAAAAATCAAAGCCATATTTTGTTCGGAGGAAGCGCATTCCCTGGATCGTACTGCAGCCGCTCGGCAACGGGAGCGCGATGTCGGGCCAGTGGTGAAACAAGGCCTCGCTAAAGTCGTACGCTAGGATCCGATCCCTCCTATTTTGCGTCCTCACGATGTAGTTATTGCCGTGTCGGTCGCCATTTTTAACGAAAAGATCGAATACGAATATCTCGGAGAGCTGAGCAATCTGGTCGACCGTGAGCGGGCCGTCCTCGAAAAGCGCTCGGTTATCATTGATCGTGGTTCCGAGGATCTCGCTACCAAAAACGATCTTCCCGTCAAAATCTTCGATGAACTCGAAAGGGGGCACAGGAATCCTTGCAAGCGTCGCGATCGACGAACAAACAAACTCGCTGGCCCGAACCGGTGACGATGAGAGATCACGCTTCAAAGCGTAATCGGTGTGGTTATCGCAGGTTGCAAATGTCGGGCGGCTCGCAGTCGCCGGCGGCGTATCAGCGGAGGGTATGAGAGTGATGGCCCTTATTGGAACTAGGCTAATCATACCGAAAAATGCACCGCTTCGCTGTTCGCTCGGCTCGCACCGAGGCGGCGCCATCGAAACCCATGATTTTGAGGCATGTCACACTTCATTCACGCCTTGGCGATGGCGTTCATCAGCCCGTTTTAGGGCGCATTGCGCGCCCACTTAGCTAAAGAGCTAACATATTTCCCTATTTTAACAATCAAAATACTGCTTGAGAGCGGGCAGCGGCTCCGAATCCTTCAACAGCTCGTAGATCGGATGTTCGCCGATGTCCGATCCGATTGTGTTGCACACCAAACTGTGACACACAGCAAGGCATCGCCGAGATTATTCAAAGGCGTTTCAGACAGTTAGGTCTTGGCGGCTGAAGGGTTGCGGCTTCAAATCCCTCAGCCGGCACCATTATTTCAATAAGTTAAGTCAATTCTCCTGGCGGGCGGCTTGATCTGAAGACGCCGAGCAAGGTCGTTCGCCGATCGACAAGAACCACCTTTCGGCCGAGGGACACTGTAGTTAAGTAACCAGAGCGAGAGTACATGAGGACACGACCCCTGCCGAGTCACTTATCTGACTTGGACGCTCTACAATCCACAGCAGTCAAGAAAATAAGCTGACAACGCCTTGGCGTGAGAAGCGCGCATAAATCAATTATGGAAAATCATGCCCTTGGGAAGGCGCAGTGTTCGAGGCGATCAGCGGAAGGTAACTTTTCAGCTCGGCCGAATGAACTTATATTAGCGGCCATAAGCGAGCGTGCTCGGCCGGGTTATTCAGTGAATTGGCCAAATGCACGGGCGGTTGCTCTTCTCCGGGATACACAGATGACGAATCGCAAGCCGCCGGCACGGCCGGCTTCTTATGACAAGCGGGTTGGCCTCGTCTTGCAGGGCGGCGGTGCGCTCGGCAGCTACCAGGCTGGTGTGTACGAGGCGCTGGCATCTTCCGAATATCTCCCCGACTGGATAGCCGGCATTTCGATCGGCGCGATCAACGCGGCGATCATCGCCGGGAATGCGCCGGAAAAACGGGTTGAGCGGCTCCGCAGGTTTTGGGAAGGTATTACCGCGCCGACTGCGTGGTGGCCTTCCGGCCTTACGGGATCGTTGGCGGCCTTGCAACAAAAACTCAGCGCGCATTCAGCCCTGATGTTCGGTCAGCCCGGGTTTTTCGCCCCGCACCGGGCGCTAGATTGGCTTTCACAAAAGCCCATCAGTTATTACGACACAAAAGCGCTCAAGAGCACGCTGGAACAGCTGGTGGACTTCGACCGCATAAATGGCGCCGAGGAGATACGCTTCAGCGTCGGGGCGGTAAATGTGTGTACCGGCCGCTTCGCTTATTTCGATAGCGAGGAAATCACCATTCGCCCCGAGCACGTCATGGCGAGCGGCGCGCTGCCGCCGGGCTTCCCTCCCGTCGAGATCGACGGCGAGTACTACTGGGACGGCGGGCTGGTCTCGAACACGCCGCTGCAATACGTGCTCGACTATTATCCGCGGCGAAGCCGTCTCACCTTTCAGGTCGACGTATTCCAAGCCTTCGGACAACTCCCGACCAATCTCGAAGAGGTCTACGAACGGGAGAATGACATACGTTATTCGAGCCGGACACGGGTCAATACGGACGCCTTTCAGCAAAAGCATGAGGTGCGTCATGCGATCAACGAGCTGGAGAAATTGTTGCCGCCAGAGATCCTGGCGACGGAACAGGCCAAACGGCTTCACGCTTTCGGCTGCGTCACGGAAATGGATATCGTTCAGCTCATCTATCGTCCCTTCGCGCCTCAGGGCGCGGCGAAGGACTATGAGTTCAGCCGGGGCACGATGAACGCCCGCTGGCAGCAGGGGAT
>CAZVYC010000161.1:0-9951 GCA_964631425.1 uncultured Rhodospirillales bacterium | reverse complement strand
GATTTCCGACGCCACCGCCACTCTGCAGGCCGCGCCGTGGCTCGCGCCGAGGGAGGTTGAAGCCGGCGTACGGGTCTTTGATGTCATGCACGACATGCTGCTCGACAAATACCCGGCAACGGTCAAAGCCAGGGCCGAGGATGCGGATCGAAGCTCCATGCGGCCGGTCAAAGGACACCGGCCAAGCCGTCCCTTGATCAAGAAGAGAGCGTAGCCGACTAAAGCATCTGAGGTCATCAAGGTGTACGCGGCGGTCGCAGCAATGGCGCGGCACTTGCCGCCGTCAATCCTCCAGCAGCACATCCCGAGCGGCGTTGATCTGGCGCGCCAGATAGGTGCTGCCGCCGTGGTCGGGATGCACCTTCATCATCAGATTGCGGTGCGCCTCTCGGATCGCATCCCGGCTGGAGCCGGGGGCCAGCCCCAGTACCTGCCATGCCTCTGCTGGGGTCATCGCGCCGCTTTTCGCCGGCCCATGCGCGGCATCGTCGCGACCCGCTCTTGTTCGTTCTCGCCAGTCGCCATGCGTACGATCGAGATAGGCTTCAATGAGCCGCGCCGATTGCGCGTCGGTCGCGACGCATTCGGCCAATAGCTCACGGAGTTGATCAAGGCTGAGCTGGCTCAAACGCGCACCCTGGAAACGGCCCGCGAGAACCGTGCCGTCTAGCGCACCCGTCGCCTGATCGAGCGACATGCGCAGCCAACGGGTCTCGACCGTCGAGGCCCCGGCCTGGTGTGGCTTCCCGTCCAGCCAGGCTTTCAACCTGCTCACCCCCGGAAACCCGCGCGCAAACCATCCGCGGGCCAGCCAAAAGATCAGGGCGCCGACCGGCACGTCTAAGAACGCACGTCCGCTGATCGCGAGGATGATGCCCAGCAGAACCAGCGCGATCACCGCCGTATAGCGGAGCGCTCGGGCCAGTATCTTCGCGTCCGTCTTTAGGAACAGCCAGCCCCCGCCGACCAGTAAGAGCAGGACCAGAAACAGCACAACCCGGGGCAATAGCGTCAGCCCGCTCTACTTCAGTTGCTGCGTCAGACGCAGCACGTCGCCGCCTGACCGCTTGGCGTAATCCGCCAACGCCTTGCGTCCACCGGCCGCATAGACGGCCACCGCCTTCAACAGATCGCGCAGCGCTCTGGCACTCGCCGCGTCGAAGCTCATGTAGGCGCCGTGAGTCAATTGAGCCATTTGACGGAAGCTGCGTTGCGCGTTGGGCTCGTCGCCCTCCTGAAACACGAACGCCGGAACGCCCAACACGCCGAGCTTCCCGCACAATTCGGCCAGCACATTTGCGCTTTCCTCCATGGCATCGCCGATATGAACCAGCGCATTGACCCGGCCCTGGCCAGCCTCTGCGATTGCGTGGCGCAGCATACGGGTGATCTGGGTGGTGCCGGCCATGCAGACGACCGCGCTCATCCGCCCGATCAGGGCCCGCGAATCGGTCAACCATGTCGTGGCGCGGAACTCGTCGAATCCGCGAAAATAGCACATTTGGATCGCCAGCCCGCCCAGCGACGCGGTTTCTGAAAACATCTCAGCCTGGATCTGGCAGGCACGATCCCAGGTCGGCTGCCGGCTGGCGGTGGCGTCGATCGCGAAGATCAGCCGCCCGACATCGCCCGACTTCACGGGCGTGGGCGCCGCTGCAACCTGACGCAGGAAGGCGTCGACCGCCGTCTCGGGCGCCGAAACGGGCAGCTCGTTCGGGTCCTTGGCCATCACCGGGGATTACCAGCTTGGCTGGCAGGAATCCAGTCCAAGCGAGCCCGAGAATAGGGTCCTGGCGGGCCTCAGGGGGTGTTGTCGCCGCCAACCCAGCGCAGGAAACATGGCCGACACGGGCTGGCGGACTACCGCCAATGCCCTTCCCGCCACACCCAGCCGCGGGGGCTGGGGACCCAACGGCCTTCCACCCAGACGGCGTGACGGCGCGGAACCACCACGTACCCGCCGGGCACCCATACATACCGAACCCCGTCCCAACGCCAACATCCGCGGCGCCAAACAGAGCCCGGGGTCGGCGGCGGTGGTGGCGGCGCCTCGATGATCGGGGCGGGCGGCGCAATGCGTACCATCACATCGGCGAAGCTGGGACTGGCCAGCGTCGCTACCGCAGTGGCGCAGAGAAGAGCGAATACAGCTGTCTGGCTCATATCCCGTCCCCATCGTTGCGAATCGCGCGCTCGTATAGCACGGGAATTGCGGTTATTTCATGCACCCGTCAGATCGGCTTGCCCCCCGCCCGGCCTTCGCATAATCCAGACCATCGATTTCACCTGGAACGCCGGAAGCCGAGCAATATGGAAAGCCGTTGGAACGACAGCGCAGCCGCGTCTCTGACCAGCCATTACATCGCCAAAGGCGTCGGCACGGATTTGGCGCTCCGTGTCTATACATCCCGCCTGCTTGGCCAGGATCCGCGGCTTGTCCTGCATGGCGGTGGCAATACATCGGTCAAGACCCGTGTTGTCGATCTGTCCGGTGAAGACACCGACGTCCTGTGCGTCAAAGGCAGCGGCTGGGATCTCGGCAATATCGAGCCCCAGGGCCTCCCCGCCGTCCGCATGGCCCCGCTCCTGAAGCTCCGCGCTCGCGAGATACTGTCGGACGAGGACATGGTCCGGCATCAGCGCGCCTATCTCATCGATCCCGGCGCGCCCAATCCCTCCGTCGAGACGCTGCTCCACGCCTTCCTGCCGCATAAATTCGTCGATCACACCCATTCGACCGCGGTGCTGAGCCTGGCGGACCAGCCGGATGCGGCGGCGATCTGCGCCGATGTATATGGCCGGCGGATGGGACAAGTGCCCTACATCATGCCGGGCTTCACGCTCGCGCGCAAAGCCGCCCAAATCTATGAACAGGACCCCTCCGTCGAAGGCTTGATCCTGCTCAGGCACGGCATCGTCACCTTCGGCGTGACGGCGCGCGAAGCCTATGAGCGCATGATCGAAATGGTCTCGCTGGCCGAGGCCCGCCTTCAGCGCCGGCGCAAAGGCGTGTTCATCCCCGCTGCGTCACCGGCCAAGATGGCCCCCTTGGCTCAGGTCGGGCCAATTCTGCGCGGCGCCTGCGCCTTGGCCGAAGGCGACGATTGGCGGCGTCTGATCCTTGACTTCCGCACATCGCCCGAAATCCTCGCCTATGTGAACGGAAACGAGCTTTCGCGCTACGCGACCCAAGGCGTCGTGACACCCGATCACACGATCCGCACCAAGAATTACCCGCTGATCGCGCCCATCGCTCCCGCCGAAGGATTGGACGGATTCCGTGCAGCCGCGCGTGCTGCCGTGCAGCTTTTCATCGACGATTACCGCGCTTATTTCGCCCGCAACAATGAAGGCCGCGATCCGCCCAAGAAGCCCCTCGATCCCCTGCCACGTGTCATTCTGGCACCCGGCCTCGGCCTCTTTGGGCTCGGACGCAGCAAGAAGGACGCTGCGATCGCGGCCGACATCGCCGAAAGCACGGTCGCTACGATCACCGATGCCGAGGCGATTGGCCGGTTCGAATCGCTGCCCGAGGCCGACCTCTTCGAGATGGAATACTGGTCGCTCGAGCAAGCGAAGCTTGGCTCGGTCAAGGAACGACCGCTGGCCGGCCAAGTCGCCGTCATCACCGGTGGTGCGGGCGCGATCGGCGCCGCGACGGCCCGCCTGTTCAAGGAGAACGGGGCCGAAGTGGCTCTTCTCGACCTGGATGGCGCGGCGGCGCCCGCCGCGAAGGCCATCGGCGGCGGCGCGCTCGGTCTAGCGTGCGATCTCACCGATCCGGCCTCCGTCCGCGCCGCCTTCGACCGGGTCGTCGAGATCTTCGGCGGCCTCGACATCCTCGTTTCGAATGCCGGCGCCGCCTGGCAAGGGCGGATCGGGGCAGTGGACGAAGCGGTGCTGCGGCAAAGCTTTGAACTCAATTTCTTCGCTCATCAGCGCGCGGCGCAGGCGGCTGTCGCGATCATGCTTGCGCAAGGCACCGGCGGCTGCCTCCTGTTCAATGTCTCGAAGCAGGCGATCAATCCGGGACCCGACTTCGGCCCCTATGGCCTGCCCAAGGCCGCGACCCTCTTTCTCGCGCGGCAATATGCCGTCGATTACGGGAAGGCGGGAATCCGCTCCAACGCCGTCAACGCAGACCGTATCCGCAGCGGGCTCCTGACCAGCGAAATGATTGCCCAGCGCTCGGCCGCGCGCGGCTTGAGCGAGAAGGACTACATGGCCGGCAACCTGCTCGGCCGCGAAGTGACCGCGGAGGATGTGGCCCAGGCTTTCCTGCACCAGGCGTTGGCGCTCAAGACCACCGCCGGCGTGACCACGGTTGATGGCGGCAATATCGCCGCGGCTCTGAGGTAACGATACTGACACTGGTTCGCCTGACCCGCGCCGAGCTGCCGATCGACACCGAATCGTTGGCGCGATACCTGGTCGGCAAAATCGTCGTGCGCGATTTGCCCGACGGACGAATGAGCGGCCGCATCGTGGAAACCGAGGCCTATGTGCCGGGCGATGCCGCGTGCCACGCCTTTCGCGGCATGACACCGCGCAACCGCTCGCTCTTCCTGCAGCGGGGGCACGCCTATGTCTACGTGTCGTATGGCATGCACCGCATGTTGAATGTCTCAGCCGGCGAGGCGGGGATCGGCACGGGCGTCCTGATCCGTGCCGTCGAGCCGCTCGACGGCATCGGACTGATGCAGGCGCGCCGCGGGACGGATCAGTTGACCGATCTGGCACGCGGTCCCGGCAAGCTGGCCCAGGCGATGGAAATCACGCTCGGGCTCGACGGCATCGATCTCACCGAGGAGGGACCGCTCTGGCTCGGCCGAATCCCCCGCCCCGCCGGCGAGATCGGCGTCAGCGTGCGCATCGGCATCACCAAGGAAGCGGACCGTCCGCTGCGCTTCTTCGAGCGCGGCAGCAAGTTCGTCAGCGGCCCGCGGCGGCTTAATGGCAAAATCCAGTAGTTACGCTTTGGCCCGTTCGATCGCGTCGATGATCAGTTGCCGCGCCTCGGCGGCATCGCCCCACCCCATGAGCTTCACCCATTTCCCGGGTTCCAGGTCCTTATAATGCTCGAAGAAATGCTGGATCTGCTCCACCGTGATCTGCGGCAGATCGGTATAATTCACGATGCCGACATAGCGCTTGGTCAGCTTGGGCGACGGCACCGCGATGATCTTTTCGTCCCGCCCGCCATCATCCTGCATCTTCAGCACGCCGACCGGCCGCACATTGATATAGGCACCGGGAATGAGCGGCCGCGTATTGGCGATCAGCACGTCGATCGGATCACCGTCGTCTGAAAGCGTGTGCGGCACGAACCCGTAATTGCCGGGGTATCGCATCGGGGTATAGAGGAAGCGATCGACGAACAGCGTCCCGGCTTCCTTGTCCATCTCGTACTTGATCGGCTCGCCGCCGATCTGGACTTCGATCACGACATTGACGTCGTCCGGCGGGTTGTCGCCGATTGCAATGGCATCGATACGCATCACTAAATCCGTTCTTTGGCAATCAGGGCCGGCGGGGCGTTCCGGCCGAGAATCAGTCCGCGTCACCCATACGTAAGGCGGCGATAAAGGCGGATTGTGGAATCTCCACCTCGCCGAACTGGCGCATCCGCTTCTTACCCTCCTTCTGCTTTTCGAGCAGCTTCCGCTTGCGGCTGATGTCGCCGCCATAGCATTTGGCCGTGACGTCCTTGCGCAATGCCGAGACTGTCTCGCGCGCGATCACCCGGCCACCGATCGCGGCCTGGATCGCGATCTTGAAGAGCTGCTTCGGGATCAGTTCCTTCAGCCTCTCGCACAACTGCCGCCCACGCCGCTCGGCCTGGCTCCTGTGCACGACCATGGCCAGCGCGTCGACCGGGTCGTTGTTGACCAGGATCTGCATCTTGACCAAGTCACCTTCCTCATACCCGTCCAGCTGGTAGTCGAAGCTGGCATAACCGCGGCTGATCGATTTCAGCCGGTCATAGAAATCGAACACTACCTCGTTCAGCGGCAGCCGATAGACCAGCATCGCCCGCGCGCCCACATAAGTCAGCTCGATCTGTTGCCCCCGGCGCTCCTGGCACAGCTGCAGGATTCCGCCCAGGTACTCGTCGGGCAGCAGGATGGTCGCCTTGATCCAGGGTTCCTCGATCAACTCGATCTTGACCGGGTCGGGCATGTCGGCCGGGTTGTGCAGCTCGAGCACCTGGCCATCGGTCTGATGCACGCGATAGACCACCGACGGCGCGGTCGCGATCAGGTCGAGGTTGAATTCCCGCTCCAGCCGTTCCTGGATGATCTCCATGTGCAACAGGCCCAGGAACCCGCAACGGAAGCCGAAGCCCAGCGCCTGCGAGCTTTCGGCCTCGTAATGGAAGCTGGCATCGTTGAGCGCGAGTTTGCCCAGCGAATCACGCAGATGCTCGAAATCCGCGGCATCGACCGGGAACAGCGAGCAGAACACCACCGGCACCGAGGGCTTGAACCCGGCCAGGGGCTCGGCTGCCAGCCGGCGCTCCTCGGTGATGGTGTCGCCGACCTTGGTCTCGGCGATATCCTTGATGCCGGCGGTGATGAAGCCCATTTCGCCCGGGCCCAACTGGTCGATCACCACGCGTTTGGGCGTGAACATGCCGACCCGATCGATGTCGCGGGTGGCGCCAGTCGCCATGAACCGGACCTTCTGGCCGGTGCGGATCGTGCCGTCGAATACACGCACCAGGATGACGACCCCCAGATAGGCGTCGTACCAGCTGTCGACCAGTAACGCTTTCAAGGGCGCCTCGGGATCGCCCGATCGCGGCGGCGGCAGCCTCGTTACGATCGCTTCCAACAGCTCGGGAATGCCGACGCCGGTCTTGGCCGAGATCGGCACCGCGTTCGAGGCGTCCAGCCCGATCACCTCCTCGATTTGCTCCTTCACCCGCTCGACGTCCGCGGCCGGCAGATCGACCTTGTTGATGACCGGCACGATCTCGTGATTGTTGTCGATGGCCTGATAGACATTGGCCAGCGTCTGCGCCTCGACTCCCTGCGTGGCGTCCACGACCAGCAGCGAGCCTTCACAGGCGGCCAGCGACCGGCTGACTTCATAGGCGAAGTCGACATGGCCGGGCGTATCCATCAGGTTGAACTGATAATCGAGCCCGTCCTTGGCTGTATAGGCAAGGCGGACCGTCTGCGCCTTGATCGTGATGCCGCGCTCGCGCTCGATATCCATCGAATCGAGCACCTGCGCCTTCATCTCGCGCTTGTCGAGGCCGCCGCAGGTCTCGATCAGCCGGTCGGCCAGGGTCGACTTGCCATGGTCGATATGCGCGATGATCGCGAAGTTGCGAATTCGGGCGATGGGCGTCAAGCTATCGGTCATGGCGGCGGAACATAGGGGGACGTGTGCGCCGCGGCAATGGCAGGCGGCATCAAACTTCGATGCCCAGCGTTAGCGCCAGCTTCGCGCGCGCCAGAAGGCGTCCGGCGATTGTAGCGCGGCCTGACCGGTGTAATGACGATGCGACGACCCACTGCCGCGAACTCGACACTCAAGCCTTCCACAAGACCGAGTTCTCGCGCTAATCCCCTGGGGACTCGCAAGCCTAGGCTGTTGCCCCATTTCGTGACTTGAACCCGCATGGTTCCCTCCGTGCAGATTGGCATATGCGGATATCCTCGGGGATACACAAGCTGGTAGGGGTTCGATGTCGTTCTTGGTCCTTTCGCAGTGGATGGAGATGGCGGATGCCGGAAGCGCAGATCGATATTCAGACCCAAGACGGGACGGTGGACAGCTTTCTGGTCTACCCGGATCAGGGCGGGCCTCACCCGGCGGTCATCTATATTTCTGACATCCGTGGGTCGCGGCCGGTCTTCAAGGAAATGGCCCGCCGGCTGGCTTCGCATGGTTACACGGTGCTGATGCCCAATCTGTTCTACCGCGTGGGGCCGGCACCGGTCTGGGACCCCGCCGTCTCGACCCAGAGCGAGGCCGGCCGGGCCCGCGTGGCCGAGCTGTTCGCTGCCGTCACTGTCGAGGGCTGCCGCAGTGACCACGCCGCCTTCCTCCATTATCTCGCCTCGATCCCCGAAATCGCGCAGCCGCTCACGGCTGAGGTCGGCTACTGCATGGGCGGCGCGGTCGCCGTGCGCGCGGCAGCCGATTTCCCCAACCGCATCATCGCCGCCGCGTCATTCCACGGCGGCCGCCTCGCCACCGACGCGCCTGACAGCCCGCACTTGAGGGCGAAGGACATCCGCGCCCCACTCTATTTCGGCCATGCGGCGGACGACGCCTCGATGACGCCCGAGATGATCGAAACGCTCGAGGCAGCGCTCAATGCCGCGCAGGTCCGGTACACCACGGACCATTACACCGCCCACCACGGCTACGCCGTCGTCGATAGCCCCGCCTATGACAAGGCCGCGGCGGAGTTCCATTGGGAGCGGCTGGTCGAGTTCTTAGGGAATGCATTCCGCGGGCGATAGCGCGCCGGCAATGGAAGGCCGGCTCGCGAAACCCCGCTCATTCGTGGTAGGTTAGTCGCATGACCGCCGCTTTGCGCAAGCCCATGACGCTCGCCGAATTCCTCGAATGGGAGGAACAGCAGGAGCTGCGCTACGAATTCGATGGGATCCAGATCGTCGCAATGACGGGCGGAACGGCGGCGCACTCGGCCATCCAACGCAATGTGGCGGTCGCGGTCGGTGGCAGACTGCGTGGCCGGCCTCGCCAATTTTACGGTAACGACCTGAAGATAGAGACCGGTTCCAGTATCCGTTATCCGGATGGATTTGTCGTGTGCTCGCCAGTCCCGCGTCGAACTAAACTGGTGCGCGATCCAGTCGTGATCTTCGAAGTTCTGAGCGACAGCACCGCTCGAATCGACATGACGACGAAAAACCGAGAATACGCCAACATTCCATCGGTTCGACGGTATGTCGTTCTGTTACAGGAGGAAATTGGAGCGACTGTCTTCGAGCGTACGACCGACGACTGGGTCGGGCATCTGCTCGGTGCTGACGCTGTTCTGCGCATGCCGGAGATCGGCATCGAAGTTCCTTTGGTCGAATTTTATGAAGGCATCGAATTCGAGCCCGAGGCCATCGAGGGCCAAGTAGCTCTCTAGTCTTTGCCCGACGCGCTCTCGACGATCAGCGTGTCTCCGCGAATCTCGATTCGGCCGAGCGTGCGCAGATAGCTCATGCCCAAGAGCGACTCATCGAGCTGCCCCTCGTTTACCCAGGCGCGCACGTGATCGGCTTCCAGCGGGCCGATCTCGATCTTGTCCAAGGTCACCGGCGCGCCACGCGTCGTGCCGTTGGCGGTGGAAAAGATCGTCGTATAGTCCAACTCATGCGCGTCGAAGCCCAGACGCCCCGCATCCCGCTGCGACAGCGCGATGCCGCTGGCGCCGGTGTCGACCAGGAAATGCACGCCGACGCCGTCGACCTTTGCGTCGATGAAGAACTGCCCGTCCTCACCGGCCTGGAACCGCAGAATGCCGGGGGCGACCTCTACGCCGTGGCCCGGCACCACCGTGCCCATCATACGGCCCCAGATGTCCGACAGGTCGTCCCGATAGGCATAGCCGAGGGTCAGCGCCGCGCCGAACGCCAGCAGCGTCAGTGCTTGCTTGCCCATCGTGCCCAGCGCCCGCGGCGAAACCGACAGGCGCGCGACCATGAAGACGAGGATCGCCACGAGCGGGACAGCGTTGCCCCAGTCCCAATCGCTGAGCTGCCGAGGCGACAGGGTGGCGGCGACGGCGAAAATCGCCGCCACCGTCCCCAGAATGATGGCGAGCCGAACTCCGAACCTCCGCGGTGGCCCCGGATTCGGCCGGCGCGGCTGCACCGGCGCTTATGCCGCCTTCAGCATGTTGCGCAGCACGTACTGCAGGATGCCGCCGTTCTTGTAATAGTCGATCTCGTCCAGCGTATCGATCCGGCAGAGCAG
>CAZVYC010000160.1:0-12412 GCA_964631425.1 uncultured Rhodospirillales bacterium | reverse complement strand
AGAATTCCTGCGCCATGCGGACCATGGCGTCGTAGATCGAGGCGTCACCGTGCGGGTGATATTTACCCATCACGTCGCCGACCACTGCCGCCGACTTGCGGTAGGGCTTGCCGGAGGTGAAGCCGGCCTCGTTCATCGCATAGAGGATGCGGCGATGGACTGGCTTCAATCCGTCGCGCACATCAGGAAGCGCGCGCGCCACGATCACGCTCATCGCGTAATCGAGGTAGGAGCGCTTCATCTCCTCTTCGATCGCGACCGGGGTGATGTCGCTGCGGGGAGTCTGGCCGGCGCCCGAGGGGCCGGCGCCATTCTGATCAGTCACGTCATATCCGGGGAATCGGGATCATCCCACCGGGTTTACCACCCGGGGCGCAGCGTCACAACGATCCCTGGGAAATCCGGGTCTGACCGGCGCCCGATATTCCGCCGCCGATCGCGCAAGAGCCGAGAAGGGCGCGAATTGTCGCCAGGACCGCATGCGGGCGATAGGGCTTGGAAAGCACCTCTCCCCTCGCGGCAGCGCGACGCGCCGTCAGCAGTTCGGGGGCGTAACCCGACGTCATGATGATTTTGGTGTGGGGCCATCGGCTCCGGACTTCATCTGCGAGTCCGAGGCCGTCCATCTCGCCCGGCATCCGGATATCCGTGAACATGACATCGACGTGCGTGCCGCCGCGAAAGGCGGAGAGCGCCGCCTCGGCATTCTCCGCCTCGAGAATGTGATAGCCTTCTTCACGCAGGAATTCCGCGATTGTGTAACGGATGAAGAATTCGTCTTCGACGATCAGAACCGTAAAGGGCAATTGGAAAGGCCTCGCTCGATACCGTAGCGACAATCCGCCAACTAACCACAACGATCCAGCAATGAAGCAGGTTCCCGGTATTTCGCAGGCGCACCAAAAATTGGAATGCAGTGTTTCGCAGACCACCCAGGAGCGGGTGGCGACAGTGGCTGCCGGCCAGTCGAACGGGTCAGAGGACGGGCTGCAATTCCGCCCAGACCGGGGCGAACATGATCTTCAGCAGCTCGTCCTCGGCATAGAGGCGCTCGCCGGACAGGAGCTTCTCTCCGAAAGTCAGGATGCCGAGGATCCGGAAGGTCTTTTCCCGGCCGTTGTCACGGCGATAGGTCAGCGAATACTCCTGCAGCACGCCGAGATCGTTGATCCACTCGGCCAGCAGCGCCCATTGCACGATGCGTGGCGCGACATTGGCGAAATAATGCTCGTAATAGCGCCGTGCCATATCCATGCCGACCATCCTGAGGCCGATCGGGAACAGCTCGTAAACAGGCTCTCCCTCCAGCGTGGCCATGGTTTCGTCGAGGTCGAACGCGCCCTCGGCCGCGGCATGGCGAAGCGCCACTGCGACGAGATCCGGCTTTTCCATGCTTTCCTGCGATCCTTCCACCGTGGTCCTCCCGGTCAAGCATTCAGGTTCTGGCGGGCCAATCTGTACCATTGTTGCTGATTGCGGCGGTAGAAGGACGGCGAGCGCTCGACCGAGCGCTTGACCTCGGCGAATTCCCGCCGCGCTTCATCTACGTCTCCTAGCCGCTGCAACAAGAGGCCGCGCCTGACCCGCGGCTCTTCTCCGCCGAAATAGCGGGCCAGCGAATTGTACTCGCTCAGCGCCGCGTCATTGTTACCGAGCGTTTCAAGTGACCGGGCATAGAGCATATGAGCGTCGGCGTTCTGGAAACCGGGATTGGCGGCACGGATCCCGCCCAGCGTTTCCATGCAGCCGGCCGCGTCGCCGCGCTGAAAGCGGATCCGTGCCAAGCCAAGCATCAGATACGGATCGGTTGCGTGAAAACCGTGCAGCGAATCGTGATAAAGCTTCTCCGCCTCGTCCAGCCGGCCCAGGGTCACGCATTCGTCGGCCAGCGCACGCATGTTCGCGACCGTGGGCGCCATGTCGAGCTGGGCGGCAAGCTTGCGGTAGTTGCCCTCAGGGTCGATCAGGCGCTTGGCGTTGCCCATCGCCTTCTGCCCCTCTGGAGATCGGCTGGCGCCCGGCAGCAGCTCCATGACGACATACGCGAGGATCCCGAACATCGGGATGAACATGATGATATAGAACCAGTAGAACGGGCGGCCGGTGCGAAAGACATGGATGATGAAAAAAATCTGCGCGGCCGGAATGAGAAGATAGAGCATCGACTGCGGTCCTGCGGGATTTTTCTAAGATTTGTGCATTATAGCAGGAGGCGAACAAAGCGGCAACAAAGACTGCAGTGTCGCGCTGCGAAAGCGGCTAGAGTTTCAGCCTCTTGAAAATCGATTCGGGCAGCAGCTTGATAACGAGCATGATCAGCCGCCAAATCGGCTTCACGTAGACGACGTCGCGCTTTCCCGCCTCGGCGGCGAGGACGGCGCGGGCGACCGCGTCGGGCTGGGAGATCAGCAACGGCGGCAGCTTCATGCCCTCGGTCATGCTGGTGTCGACGAAGCCGGGCTTCACGGTGATCACCCGGATCGCGGTGTTGCCGAAGCGGTTCCTCAGGCCGGACAGGAAAGCGGTGAAGCCGGCTTTAGCCGAGCCATAGACATAATTGGTGGCCCGTCCGCGTTCGCCGGCGACCGAACTGATCCCGATGATAACCCCGCTGCCGCGCGCTTCCATGCGATTGGCGATCTCGCCGAGCAATAGGGCGAGGTCGAGATAGTTGGTGCGCATGATGCGTTCGGCGGTGCCCGGATCGTGGCGTGCCGCGATCTGGTCGCCCAGCAGCCCGACCACGCTCACGACCGTGCCGGGAAACGGAACGAGCGAATCGAGGAAAAACCGGTGGCGGGCGACCTCGAGCACGTCGCATTCGAAGATCCGCACGTCGACCTCGTGGCGGATACGCATATCGTTGGCGTCGTCCGCAAGTCGTTCGGCATTCCGGGCGGCCAGGATGAGCGGGCGGCCGGTCGCTGCGTAAGCGCGGGCGAGCGCGCGGCCGATGTCGGAACGGGCGCCCAGGATGAGAACGGGGGAAGGGCTCACAAGCCTAACCGTTGCGATTGGAGGGAGGCGAACTTGCCGGCTGGATCGATGCTCGCGCGTACGGACCGGAACCGATCGAGCTTCGGATAGCCCCGGCGGAGCATCGCTGGCCCGCCGCGCGCGTCCTTGGCAAGATAAAGCCGTCCGCCATGGTCGGCAACGATGCGATCGAGTTCCAGCAGCAGGTTGAAGGTCCCGCTGTCGGCGGGGAAATCGAGCGCCAGCGTATAGCCCTCCATCGGGAAGGACAGGAAGCCGTCTCCGACCGGGCCGAAAAGCTTCAGCACGGCCAGGAACGAGCCGCGGCCGGCATCGGCGATGCGCTTCAGCAGCTGTTCGAGGCCAGGCAGGCTGCGATCCTTCGGCAGCACGCACTGATATTGGACGAAGCCCGGGCGGCCATAGATGCGATTCCAGTCCTGGATCGCGTCCAGCGGATAGAAATAGCGATCATAATCGACATAGGCGGTTCCTGTCCGACCGCGGCGGTAATAGAGCGCATTGAAGGCCGAAACGCTGAGCCGGTTGAGCGCCCAGGATGGAAAGTCGAATGGCACCCGCTTTCCCCCGCGGACCGGAACGGCGAGCGCGGCCTTGGGCACCTCATCCGCGGTCGCATGCTCGCCGCGATAGACCAGCGCACGGCCGAGCGCCTTTCCCCGGGCCATGCAATCGATCCAGGCGACCGTGTAGGTCCAGCCGGTGGAGGCTTCGAACAGCGCCATGGCTTCGCCGAGGTCGGCGGCCCTGAGCGTCTCTTGCCGAATGAGCGGCGTCTCGATCCTGATGAGCTGGAAGCTGGCGTTGAGAATGACGCCGGTGAGGCCCATGCCGCCGCAAGTGCCGTGGAACAGGTCCTTGTTCTTGGTGCGGGAGCACCGGCGGACGGTGCCGTCGGCGCAGAGCAGCGCCAGCTCCTCGACATGGCGGCCGAACGTGCCGGCACCGTGGTGGTTCTTGCCGTGGATATCGGCGGCGATCATGCCGCCGATGGTGACGAATTTGGTGCCGGGGGTCACCGGGGCGAAGAAGCCGCGCGGCACCGCGAAGTCGAGCAGGTCACCGAGCAGCAGGCCTGCCTCACAGGTTATGCGGCCGGTCGGCGGATCGAAGGCGAGGATGCGATTACTCAGGCGCGTATCCAGCACGCAAGCTGGGTTGAGTGCGGCGTCGCCGTAGGAGCGGCCGTTGCCGCGGGCGATCAGGCTGGCCCGTGTAGCCACGGCGGCTACGGCTTCAGCCTCATCCCGTATCGTCAGGCGCTCACATTCGACCTTGGGGAAGCGGCCCCATCCGGAGAGGATCATGGCAAAGCCTCGGCCGCGGCGTGCGCTGTCACTATCCGCCCGGGAGCGCACGTCGCGTGCAGGCGATACACATCCCGTACCGGACCGGCATTCATTATCGCGCAGACGGCTTTTGGCCAACGATCAAAAACTGCTTGCCCAAAACCTGCCAAGCCAATGGAAACTTCAGGTACATTCGTACAAAAAGAGGGTGCGTGGGCAACTTCGTCTTTGTCGTAAATGGCAGGAATTTCGGCGTGAGCTGCTTTATCGTGAACCCGGCCTGGACGAAAGCTTCTCGGCACGACCGGTCGGACAATGCGGTGTGATGGTCGTAGAAATCCCAGTAAACATCTGAACAAAAACGATAATTTGGTTGCAGCGCAACGTATATCCCGCCAGGTCGCAGTACGCGCAGAATCTCGCGCAGCACAGTGTCTACCGCCGATTTGGACGGTAAATGCTCAAGGAAATTGCTACTGAAACATACATCAACCGATCCATCGGCCACCGGGGTGATGGCGTCCGCCGAGACGAGGTGGAATTCCACATCCGCGGGCAGAAGTTTCGCTGATTCAGTGTTAAGGTCGATTGCGATCTTGCGGTGCGCTTTGATGTGACGCGAGAATTCCCCGAGCCCGCACGCGATGTCGAGGACGGTGTCCTGTGCGGGATGGATGAAGCGCTGGAAATATTGCGAACAAAGCACCTGCCAGATTTCATCTTTTCGCTGGCGTTCGACTTTCGAAAAGCGGTCGCGGTACAGCGCTGCGTGATCCAGCATTGGAAAAGGCCCCGTCTCAGTGTCTTCAAGGTACTGCGCTTTGCTTCAGCCGGCAAAGCTTGTCGCCGCCCATTTCAGCATAAGCTACAAAGGGTTCGCGCTCTGAATCGGCGCGCAGAAACCCCTGCCAGCCGACGGCTTGAATTTTCGTTTTCGGCAGATGAACGTCGTCGCGGACATATCCCCCCGAGCCGAAGCCGACCACCCGGCCGTCGGCATCCGTGATGACGATCCGTTCCACCGCCTTGTGCCTGACGTTGTTCCAGGCCCATCCACTGGCTTCCATATCAGGCGCGATGACGCCCGCCGAAGGATTTGGGCTGACCCGATCCAGATATCCGCTGCACATTCCGGGAGGTACGACGGAAAACGCCTCCTCCACCGGCCGGCTCAGAGCATGCGCATCACGAGAGTGGAAAATCGAAAGGTCGTGTTCGCGCAGGAACGGGATGCTCTCCAGGACCCGTCCAGGGTCCGGGAAGAGGTATTTGACCGCCTCTGGAGCGTTCACTTGGCTCAGCAGCGCGGCTCTTGCGTAATCGAGTCCCTTTGCGTGCGCCTTCGCCTTGGACCAGCCTTCAGCATGCGCGATCAGTACCGCCCCCACGAACAGCGCGGTAATGATTGCCACGCCAGTTCGGGATGCCAGACGGTGTTCGGCGGACCTTGGCAAGAGCGATGTCCAGAAGAGGAATTGTGCTAGCCAGAATATCGAGACCGGCGTCAGATACCGGTCGGCTATCGACTGATCCTGGCCGAGACTTGCCCTGCCGAGCGCTGTGAGTATGGCGGTACCGAGAGCAAAAAACATGACCGCCACCAAGATGATCCGCGGCGGGTCTCGTCGCCGCAGGACGAATGCGGCCGCCGCCAATGCGCTAGCCAGCCCGATCGATCCCACCACGTTTACGAGCTCGAAGCCGAGCGGTTGCCCCAAGGCGAATGCGCGTGACAGGGGTGCGACGGGGTTTCCCAGATAAGTGAACAGATAATCCAGAAAGCTGAACGGATGCGACAAAGCGTATCCGTACGGCGTATGAAAGGATATTGGACGAAAGTTCGCAAAATAGGCGACCGTCAGTCCCGCGAACTCGATCACCGTTGTCGCGATAATTGTCGCCGGCGCCCTCATCACCAATGCGATAAGGATCAGAATGACGGCCGTGAGGACCCCATTGGCCAACGTAAAGGTCGCCACGGCCGCCAGCAGGTAGGCAGCGGCAATCAGAGCCCAGTAGGGTCTTCCCGTGTTCAGACGGCCGAGCGCAACCGTAAAAGTCGCGAAGCTCATCGAGCTGGCAAACCCAATCGCGACGAACGACACCTGAAAGCCCCAAAACAGGTTCTGCTGCTGCCCGAGCGAGAACATGAGCATCGCGCCGAAGGCGGTGGCGGCGACCAGGAGAACCTTGCTCGGATTGGTCTTGCTGTAGGTCCATGTCAGCAGGCTCAAATGCAATGCCTGCATGAGAAATATCGATGAGATATTAATGGCGCCAATGCCATGCCCAAGATAGTAATCCAAATACATGATCAGGCGAGGGAAAAATATTCTATGTTCATTATGTTGATCGAACAGGTCCAATAAGCTCAGATGTCCCTGATATATACCTTTGTAGTATCTTAGATCGACCCACTGGTCGAAAAATATAATAGACCTTGAGTAGCGCCAGATCGCGACGATGTCGGAGGCTATAACGGAAACTGCAAAGATCAACAGTACTCCCGCCGACATATATCCTAGTAGATGGAAATTGAGCTTCTTTTTCCAGTCCGCGTGGATGACTCCCTGAACTTCGCTCAGGAACTGGCTCATAGCGCCGGGGCGAATGAAAAATGCTTGTGCGCGAAATAGCTGGTGGCAACGGGGGAGAGAACGCCGATCAGATGAGCCACGGTGTCCGCGTGCCATGTGAATTCTAGCCGGGGGAACACGACGCGGGCCAATCCCACCCCGATGATCCAGACCTGCGCGAGCGCGAGGAGGTTCACCAGCGTGAATCGCACCGCCTGCCGCGCTCGGGCTCCGCCCACCGCCTTGAACACGAAGACACGGTTCAGCAGAAATCCGGTCGTCAACCCGCAAAAGAACGCTACCACGACGGCCAGTTCAAAGGACATCAGCGAGCTTAACAGCCACCGCGATACGACATTCACCGCCGCTGCGAAGCCGCCTACCACGACAAAAGCCGCGAATTGCCGGCTCATCGCGTCATACCCGCTCGGCCATCATCTTCCCGAAGCGGACGCTCTCGGACACGCCGCGGTCCTCGGGATAATAGAAGCAGGTGTCGGCAATCTGCAGCCCGGCGATCGGGGTTTCGACCGGCGGCAGCGTTGCGGCGAAGCCGGGCGGGCAGATCGGCTGGGCATGGCGCAGCCGCCCGACATGGTGGGCGACGAGGTCTGCCCGGGTCACCGCCGGGTTGACCTCGGCGATGCAGCCGAGCGCGTCCGCCAGGAACTCATCGTCGGTCCAGCGCCATTTCGCGTTGCTGACCGGCATGTAATAGGGCACGTAAACCACGGCATCCTCGGTCGCGCGACGCAGGTTGGAGAACTCGATGATGCCGGGCACCTCATGCCGGCCACCGACGATGTTAACCCAGAAATGCGGACTGACCGAACGCTTGAGCCGCAGCACGACGCAGACTACGCCGATGTTGTGAATGGCGCGGTATTGCTTGAGCAAGGCGGGCGGCAGGTCAGGCACCATGTCCGGCACCACGGGTGTCGGGGCTGTCGAAATCACTGCGTCGGCGGCAATCTCCCGGTCGGACAGGCGCACGCCCGAAACCTTGCCGTCGCGCACCAGAACCTGGCGGACCGGCGTGCCCAGATGGATGCGGCCGCCCTGGGCCTCGATCGCCGCCACCAGCGCCCGGACCAGCGTCTCTGAGCCGCCCTCGATGTAGCCCAACTCCTCCTGCATCAGAGACCGGCGCGAGCGCCCGGTCCGCTTGATCCGGGTCCAGATCCAGGAAGCCGAGATATTCTCGGCATATTCGTAGAACTTGTAGGCGAAGAGCGGCCGCCACAGCCGGTCATAGACGGCCTTGCCGCACCATCGGGTGATCCAACGATCAGCGCTTTCATGCTCCAGCGCATCCCAGCGGTCACGGCGCGCCGAGACGAAGACGAGCAGCCCGTATCGGATCTTTGAAATCAGGCCGAGCGCCGGGAAGCGCAGCAGCGAAATCGGATCGCCCCAGCGATGCAGCCGGCCATCGATGAAATAGCCCATCGAGGTGGCGATCCACCGCATCCGGTCGCCGATGCCAAGCTCGTCCAGCAAGGCGAAGGTCGCGAAATCCGTCTTGCAGACGAAATGGTAGTAGCGTTCGATCGACAGGTCGCCCAGCCGGAAATGCGCGGCCATGCCGCCGGCTTCCGGGCCGGCTTCGAACAGGTCGACATCATGGCCCCCCTTCAGCGCGTGGTACGCTGCGGCAAGCCCCATCACGCCGGCGCCGATGACCGAAACCTTTGCCATCTAGAAATCCAGCACGATTTCTGAATAGCGCGAGGGCTGATAGGTTTCCATCAGTGCGTCGCGCAGCTTCATCGGACGGACGCCGAAGAGTCCCGGCCAGTCGATGACCTCGAAAATGTCGGGCGTGACCAGCGCCTCGAGCTGCCGCGTCGTGAAAGGCGGGTCGCGGTCGAACCGGGCATAGACCCAAAGTAACGTCCAGAACAACCAGTACGGGATATGCACGATTGGCGTGCGCGCGCCGACCGCGTCGCGCACCATGCGGATCATCTCGACATAGTCGAGCGTCTCCAGGCCGGAGATGTTGTAGGCGCCAGTCGACAGCTTGCGGTCGATGCAGGCGATGATGATGTCGCAGAAATTGCCGGCATAGAGCGGCTGGCGCTGGAACCGTCCGGCGCCCGGCACAGGAAAGAGTGGCGCACGTTTCATGAAGCGAGCCAGCCAGCCCAGGTGCTTGCGGTCGAACCAGCCGAACATCAGGGTTGGGCGCAGGATGATGGTCGGGATGCCGGAGTCGAGCACGATCCGCTCCTGCGCCTTCTTGGTCTCGGTGTACCAGTCGACCGCGGCAGAATTGACAACCGACGACGACAAGTGCACGGCGTGCCGGATTCCGACCGTCTTGGCGGCATCCATCAGCCGATCGGTCGCCAGCACGTTGTTGCGCTCGAACGCCGATGGGTCGGAGCCGCCGATCTGCGCATGCGCGATCACCAGGCTGTCGGTGCCGGCAAGATGATGCTGCCAGCCATCGTCGACCGCGAGATCAGCTTCGATCACGGTGATGTCGGGATGCAGCCGCCGCAAGACGGCAGTGTTGACGGGATGCTTGTCGACGGCGACGATATCGGTGGCGCCCCGCTGCTTGAGCCGGACAATGAGGTTCTGCCCGATCAGGCCGGCGGCCCCGGTAATGAACAGCTTTCCGTAGGAATTCGTCATTTGGCTCAGGCTTGGCGACGGGTGGCCGTCATTTAGCCAGCCTAGACAATCTGGGCAAGCAGCGCGACGAGGAAGACCAACAGCCCGAGGCCGACACTCGTTCGGTCGCGGACGGCGAAGAGGATCGGGTCATCGTTCATCTGACCGCGTGTCGTCATGAGCCACATCCGCATTATCCAGAAGCCCAGCGCGCCGACGGCGACCCACAGCGCATCCGGGCTGTGGTACTGCGCAGGACTGGTGATCACATCGGAGACGTAGAGCGAGAAAACGATCAGCGCGCCGACGCCAAACGCGATGCCCATCGCCATCAGGAAGGGATAATCGCGTGCGAGATAGCCCCGGCCTGCCACCTCGCTACCGCCCCGCACTGCCAGGGACCCGGTTTCAACCGTCCGTTTCATGAGCGCGAGGCTACCGAAGAAGAAGAAGGAAAACACGACGATCCAGCGCGATACCGGCGTGTCGTAGGCAAACGCACCGGCGACGATCCGCGCCGTGAACAGGGCCGCCACCGTGATCACATCGACGATGGTCAGACGCTTGACGCCGAACGAATAGGCGAGCGTCAGCGCGAGATAGACGGCAAGTGTGGCGCCGATCATGGTGTTCGCGATGAAGGCGCCGGCGAGCGCGGTCGCGATCATCAGGATCGCGGCCGGGATCGCGGCAGCGATCGGCAACGTGCAGCTCGCCAGCGGCCGGCGGCGCTTGCTCGGATGTTGCCGGTCCGATGCCAGGTCGGTCAGGTCGTTGATCAGATAGGTCCCGCTCGTCAGCAGGCAGAAGGCGGCGAAGGTCGCGAGGAACTTGATCAGCACGTGGGCATCGATGTTGTGCACGGCCAAGCCCAGCGAGACGAAGACTAGCAGATTCTTGGCCCATTGATGCGGTCGCATCCCGCGGATGAGCGCGGGAAGCCAGCGCCGACGGGACGCCACCTCCTCGATTTCGAAGCCGGCGGCCTGGGCGCGCCGCCGCACTCTGGGTGAAAGGGCGACGCCGAACCGCTCGCGGGCTGCCTGCCAGACATGCAGATCGGCTGCACTGTCGCCGACATAGGCGAAGCCGTCCGGATGCCGGCTGGCGAGGAAGTCGGCCTTGGCGCGACCCTTGAGGTTGACGCCGTCACGGCTGCCGAAGATCGCCTCGAAACCCAAGTCGTTGCCGGACTGTTTGAGAAGATCATAGTGCGCCGCGGAGACGAGCTCGACCTTGCAGCCTTGCGTGCGGGCGTCCTTGATCAGGTCGAGCACTTCCTGCCGCCGCGGGAAGAGATCGGCGCGTAATTCCTCGGCGGCGATGGCGTTTAGCCGCTCCTTGACGTGGGCACGGCCGCGCAGCAGCCAGAATGGCATTCGGAAGATCGTTGCCGGTCGGAGCCTGAGAGCGAGGACCAAACATTCGTGAAGCGAATCGGTTGGCGTCAGAGTGCCGTCGAAATCGACGCAGAGGACGGCGCTTTCGATCCGGTATCTGGGCGCTGCCGTGCCGGGCTCCGGCTTCGAAGCGGCCGTAAGGTCCGGCCGGGCCACTAATCTCACCATATCGTCGTTCCAGGCCTAGTCGTAAGATCAAGGCCCCGCGATCGTCGGATCGCAGGGTGTACTAGCGGACAGGACCCGGACGGACAATCAGAACGGAATTTCGTCGTCCAGATCTGGGCCGGGGCCGAAGGCAGGCCCGCCGCCACCCATGCCGCCCGCTCCGCCCGCGGGACGACCGACATCGCGCGCCGGCGCCTCGGCGAAGTCTCCGCCGCCGTAACCGCTGGTGGCTCCATAACCCGCGCCGCCGCCCTCGCGGCTGTCGAGCAGGGTCAGCTCCCCGCGATAGGGCCGCAGCACCACTTCGGTCGAAAAGCGCTCTTGGCCGGACTGGTCGGACCATTTGCGGGTCTCGATCTGTCCTTCAAGATAGACCTTCGAGCCCTTCTTCAGATAGCGCTCGGCGATTTGAATCAGGTTCTCGTTGAAGATCACGACGCGGTGCCACTCGGTGCGTTCCTTGCGTTCGCCCGAGGCGCGATCCTTCCAGCTTTCCGAAGTGGCAACCGACAGGTTGCAGACCTTGCCGCCGCTCTGCATCGAGCGAACCTCCGGGTCGCGGCCGAGATTGCCGATAAGGATGACTTTGTTGACGCTGCCGGCCACGGAACCACCTGTGGATTGAAGAATCCGATGGTCGGAGAGTAGGAGGTCACGCGGCGCGACGCAACGCGCAGGTTATGGTCGCAGACGATGCCCAGCACGGAGAGGCGTTTGCCGGCCTTCATCGACGGGATGAGGCGCTCCAGGCAGAAATTCACCCGCTTCGGGTCGAGGCGGAGCTTCGGTGATGGGCGCGGATCGTGCCGCGGGCTGGGCTCGCTCGATGAAGAGCTCGTACGGCCGGAAGAACCTGACCAGATAGGCAGGCGGCAGGACGAACCAGTCTTTCTCGCCGGTCAGATTCTCCGATTGTGAACGGTACTCGGCCATCGCCGCTTTCTTGCGGGCGAGGCCTGGGCGCGCATCGACGTGGCGCAGCCGCATCAGCATTCGCGGCCGGACCAGGTATTTCAGTGCGAAATGCGGCCAAAACCAGATCGGGTAGTCATTTACTGGTCAGGTGTTCGCTCCTGTTTCCAGGAGACGCTCGTCGGCCGCCGCGACGGCGAGATGATCGGCATGGCCGTCCGCTTGGTGACAGGCGAAGATATTGGCGGGCGCGAAATCCTCGATCTGCGCCAGGAGCGCGGCGGCAATGCCGTCGACGTGGCGCTCGGCTTCGCCGTCGCGAAAATTCAGGAAGATAAGCTCATCCGGTGCGACCCCCAGCGCCAGCGCGGCTTTCCGGGCTTCGGCGCGGCGCAATTCCGCGAGCGCGTCGGAACTGTAGACCGTGGAACGGGCCGACGCCCGGCCG